>JAEKLB010000132.1 GCA_019510095.1 Acidobacteriota bacterium
GGGTCGCCGATCGGGGCCGGGATGGCCCTGACCAGGGTGTCGAGCAGGGCGCTGAGGTCGTCGTCGGGCCCGGGCATCCCCACGCCCACCATCGAGCGCCCCTCGCGGGCCACGGCCGAGACCACGGGGAAGTCGATGTGGTGGTCGGGCACCTCGAGGTCGAGGAACAGCTGGTACACCTCGTCGAGGACCTCCTCGGGCCGGGCGTCCTGGCGGTCGACCTTGTTGATGACGACCACCGCGGGCAGGTCGGCGGCCACCGCCTTCGAGAGGACGTAGCGGGTCTGTGGCAGGGGCCCCTCGGCGGCATCCACGAGGAGCAGGACCCCGTCGACCATGGTCAGGGCCCGCTCGACCTCGCCGCCGAAGTCGGCGTGGCCCGGGGTGTCGACGAGGTTGATCTTCACGCCCTGCCAGGTGACCGACGCCGCCTTGGCGAGGATGGTGATGCCCCGCTCCCGCTCCTGGTCGTTGGAGTCCATGACCCGGTCGACGAGGGTGGTGTGGGCGGCGAAGGTCCCGGTGGCGCGGAGGATGGCGTCGACCAGGGTCGTCTTGCCGTGGTCGACGTGGGCGACCTGGGCGACGTTGCGGAGCTGAGGTTGCTCTGACATGGAGGGTCGAGCCTACGAGGGAGAACCCCCGACCCCTGCTTCAGTCGTCGTCGTCGTCGGTCGGCTCCTCGACCAGGTCGTCGTGCAGGCACCAGGTGGCGTGCTCGATCCCGGGCTCGGCGCCGCATTCGGGGCACGGCTCGACCTGGACGAAGCCGACATCGTCGAGCTGCAGCGGTGCTGAGGTGTGCTTGACCGCGCGCGCTTCTTCGTAGCGGCGATGGCGACCCTTCTTGACCACGGGCTCTCCCGGCAGACGTGCGTATCTGGCGGCTCACTCTACCGCCCGAATCGGGGTCTCCGCCCGCATCCGGAACGCCCAAATCGGGCTACGCCGCCCCTTCGCTGGTCCAGGGCGCCCGGGGAACGGGCAGGTCGACGGTGACCGGCTGCCCTGACCGGCGCTCGAGAGCGAGCCCGCCCCGGCCGTCGAAGGCGAGGGCGAACTCGCCGTCGACGAGGCGCCGGATGGCCTCCCCGAGCAGCTCCCAGCGCCAGCCCTGGGCCAGGCGGGCTTGCTTGTCGCCGCCCAGGAACGACGCCAGGTCGGCCCGGGTGGCCAGCAACATGGGATCGATCTTCAGCTCCCGCCCGACCTGGCTCAGCCAGGCGGTGACCAGGGCGACCGCCGGTCGCTGATCGCGCTCCACGTCCTCCCGGCGGGGCTGCCGGACGTTGCGCTCCGGCAGCTCCTTGCCCCGCGCCACCGCCGCCAGCAGCTCCTCGCCGGTCTTGCCGCGGGTGTGGCGCTCGTCGATGCCGCGGATCCGCCGCAACGACTCGAGATCGGGCGGCGGGTTGCCGGCGATCCCGACGATGGCCAGGTCGGGCAGCACGTGGCGTACTGGCTGGTCGAGCTCAGCGGCGCGCCGCTCCCGCCAGGCGGCCACCTCCTGGGCGATGCCCCGGGCCCGGCCCCGCAGGGAGCGGCCCTCCTTCATGCGCAGCCACGCCTCGCTCGGGTCGACCGGCCCGACACCCCGGACCCGCAGCTCCTCGCACTCCTCCTCGGCCCAGGTCAGCCGGCCGATCGACCCGAGCTCGTCCCGCAGGGCGTCGGCCAGCTGCAGGAGGTGGGCGACGTCGGAGGCGGCATAGACCAGCTGGTCCTCGCCGAGCGGGCGGCGCAGCCAGTCGGTGAGCCGGCTGGCCTTCGGCAGGCTCACCCCCAGCACCCGCTCCCCCAGCGAGGCCAGCGACGGTGTGCTGAAGCCCAGGAAGCCAGCGGCCAGCTGGGTGTCGAACAGGCGGGCCGGCACCGTGCCGCAGGCCCGCTGCATCACCTCGAGGTCCTGCGTCGCAGCGTGCAGGACGGCGAGGCCCGGACCATCGAGCACGGCGCCCAGGGGGTGCATGTCGACCGCCAGGGGGTCGACCAGCACGATGACGTCGTCGGCACCCTCCCGCCAGGCCAGCTGCACGAGGGCCACGGTCGGGTAGTACGAGCGCTCCCGGTGGAACTCGGTGTCGACGGCGTACTCACTCGCCTCTCGAAGTCGCTCGACAACCGTCGCCAGGGCGGCGGGGTCGGCGATCAGAGGCGCCTCGGTCATTCCGGGTCGGGACCCTCGACGACGGGCCGACCGGCCTCGATCCACGCCTTCGTCCCGCCGGCCACGTTGGTCGCCGGGATCCCGGCACCGGCAAGGAAGGCGACCGCCTTGGCGCTCCGGCCGCCCATCTGGCAGATCACGTAGAGGTCCTGACCACGGGGCACCTCGTCGGTCCGGCCCGGCAGCTGGTCGAGTGGCAGCAGGACCGCCCCGGGGACGTGCCCCGCCTCGTACTCGTCGGGCTGGCGGACGTCGACGACCGCCGCCCCGTTGGCCCTGGCCTCCGCCAGCGCCGCCACGTCGACCTCGGGAACACCGCCTGCATCGCTCATCAGGGCCCAGTGTGGTCCATCGCGGGCCTGGGCCGCGCGTCCTGGGGGTCCGGCCGGCATGACCGGCGCCACGGCTACGGTCCGCCCGGCATGCGGCGGCTCTACGACCAGCTCCACCGCGGCGGCCATCTGCTTCGCTTCGCGGCCCTCGGCATCGCTGCCGGCGCGGTCGGTGGCGCTGGTGCCTTTGTGCTCCTCCGATCACTCGGCTGGGCCACCGACACCCGGGCGGCGCACCCGTGGCTGGTGTGGCTGCTGCCGCCCGTCGGCCTCGCCGTCGGCCTGGCCCATCACCACCTCGCCGGTCGGGCCGCCGAGGGCAGCAGCCTGCTCATCGACGAGATCCACGAGCCCGGGCTGGGCGTGCCCCGCCGCATGGCCCCGTTCATCTACGTGCTGAGCGTGGCCAGCCACCTCGTCGGGGCGGCGCTACGACGCCCTCGTGCCGGCGCTGGCCGCCGGGGTCACCGGCGATCGGATGGCGCGGGCCCTCGGCCTCCACCACCGAGTCTTCTCCCCCATCACCCTCGGCGTCGAGGGCGGCACGCTCCTGAAGGTCGCCGTCGCCGGCGTGGCCTTCGGCCTGGTCGGCACCGCCTTCGTGCAGCTCACCCACCTCGTCCGACGGGTTGCGGGCCGCCTCGTGCGATGGCCGCCGTTGCGCCCGGCGCTCGGCGGTGCGGTGGTCCTCGCCCTGCTCGGGCTGGTGGGTTCTCGGCAGTACCTCGGCCTCTCGCTGGGCCTGGCCGACCGCAGCCTGGCGGGCGGGGCCGGTGTGATCGGCGCCGCCTTCGCCCTCAAGCTGCTGTTCACGTCGGTCAGTCTCGGCTTCGGCTTCCAGGGCGGCGAGGTGACCCCGTTGTTCGTGATCGGCGCGTCGCTGGGTGTGACGCTGGCCCGGCTGCTCGACGTGCCGGTGCCCCTGGCCGTCTTCGCCGGCGCCGCCAACACCCCCCTGACGTGCACGTTCCTCGGCGCCGAGCTGTTCGGCAGCGCAGGCGTCGTGTACTTCGCCGTGGCGTGCGTGCTGGCCTACATCGCGTCGGCCGAGAGCGGCCTCTATGAGAGCCAGCGCCACGAGCTCGCCAAGCTTCCTCGGCCCCTACGCGGTCCCCCGTAGCGAGGGATCGAGTTGGGCGAGGAAGAGGGCGCACCGCTCGGCCTCGTCACGCTCGCCGATCGCGTCTGCTTGGCGGCGCAGCCCGTCGAGGGCCCGAAGGAAGCCACGGTTGGTCTCGTGCTGCCAGCGCACGAAGCCGGAGCCCCGCCACCCCGACTGCCGCAGCCGGTCGAGCCCGCGGTGGTAGCCGACCCGGAAGCAGGCGTAGGCCTCGACATCGTCGCGAGCCAGCTCGCCCAGCCGGGCCCAGCCGTCGAGGAACCGTGGCCACCGCGCCACCACGGCCGCCACCGCGTCACGCCGCTCGTCCTCGCCGGACGCCAACGCGGCCTCGAGGGCGGCGAGCGCATCGGCGGGCTCGGCGTCGAGGACGGTCTCGGGCGGGCCTGACGGCGTCAGCTGGACGGGGTGCTGGTCGGACATGGCCCCGACCGTAGAGGTCGGCCGCCGGCGCGGTGTCCCCGTTCCCCGGCCGGCAGTGGCCTACCGTTCCAAATGTGCTGCCGAAGTCGCTCGACCCCGAGGCGCTCCGCAACATCGCCATCGGCGGCTTGGTCGTGCTGGCGCTGGTGGCCTTCATGGTCATGCGCTTCATCCAGAAGATGGTGCTCCGGGTGATCCTGCTGGGCGCCCTGGTCGGCTTCGGCGTCTACGTGTGGGGGCAACGCCAGGAGCTGAAGGACTGCGTGCCCACCTGCTCCTGCCAGTTCTTCGGCTTCGACGTGCACATGCCCAGCGCCGCCGGCTGCCCGGCGAGTGCCAGCGGCTAGCGGACCCGCACCAGCCGCAGCACATCGGTGGTCGGCGCGGGCTCGATCGGCGAGCCCACCAACACCGCCACCACGTCGCCGGACTTCACCCGGCCCTGCTGGGCGGCGGCCTCGACCGCGAACCAGACGATGTCGTCGGTCGAGCCCTGCCTGGCGACCACGATGGCCTGGATCCCCCATGCCACCGACAGCCGGCGCGCCGTCCCCTCCGACGGTGTTGCGGCGATGATCGGTGCCACCGGCCGGAATCGGGAGACCGCCCGAGCGGTCGCCCCACTGTTGGTACAGGCGATGATGGCGGCGGCATCGACCTCGATCGCCGCCCGCCAGGCGGCGGCCGACAACGACGTCGTGATCCGTATCGCCGCGTCGGCGCCTTGGCTCTCGCTGAGCTGCTGACGACCGAGCCGGGCGCCCCAACCGTTGTGGTCGAAGTCCTGCTCGGCCCGGGCAGCGATGCGCGCCATGGTTGCGACCGCGGCCACGGGGTTGCGGCCGATTGCCGTCTCGCCCGAGAGCATCAGCGCGCTCGAGCCGTCGAAGACGGCGTTGGCGACGTCGCTCACCTCGGCGCGGGTGGGGCGGGGTGACAGCACCATCGACTCGAGCATCTGGGTGGCAGTGATCACCGGGCGGGCATAGGCCACCCCGACCCGGATGATGCGCTTCTGGTAGTGGGGCACGTCCTCGAGCGCGCAGCGCACACCCAGGTCGCCCCTCGCCACCATCACACCGTCCGACTCGGCGATGATTCGCTCGAGGTCGTCCACCGCGCTCTGGGTCTCGATCTTGGCCACCACCATCGGCCCGCCCGTGCCCGCCGCCCGCTTGGCGGCAGCGACGTCCTCGGCCCGGCGGACGAAGGACACGGCGATGGCGTCGACGCCGGCGTCGCACATGGCGTCGATCAGCACCATGTCCTCGGCGGTCGGCACCTCAGCCGTGAACCGCTCCGGCGGCAGGTTCACACCGGGGCTGCCGAGCAGGCGCCCGCCGTACAGCACCCGGGCGACGGCCCGATCGCCATCGAGGCTCTCGACCTCGAGCTCGACACCGCCGTCGCCGAGGGCGATCTTGTCCCCGACCCGGAGGTCGACGAGCAGGTTGTCGTGCTCGACCGCGATCCGGCGGCCGTCGCTGGTGTCACCCCGGGCGGCGGGCGCCAGGGCGACCAGCTCGTCCTCGGTGAGAACCGTTCCCGACTCGGGGAAGGCGGCGGCCCGCACCTTCGGCCCGGGCAGGTCGGCGAGGACGCCGACGGTCGCGCCGGTCGCCTTGGCGGCGGCGCGGATGCGGCCCAGCCGGGCGAGGTGGTCCTCGACCGTGCCGTGCGCCAGCCCGATGCGGGCCATGTTCATCCCGGCGCCGATGAGGTCGGCGAGAATCGCCGGCGTGTCCGAGGCCGGCCCGATCGTGGCGACGATCTTGGTGCGGCGCGGCATCGCTCGACCGTAGAGCACACTGCGTCGGTGCCGAAGCACCTCGACAACCTCGTCGACCTCCTCGACCTCGAAGAGATCGACCGCGACCTCTACCGCGGCCTCAACGACACCACCGCGACCAAGCGCACGACCCTGTTCGGCGGCCAGGTCGCCGCGCAGTGCCTCCGGGCCGCGGGCGCGACGGTGCCCGACGACCGGTACCCGCACTCGCTGCACGGCTACTTCCTCCGGCCCGGCATGGTCGACCGCCCCGTCATCCTCCAGGTCGACCGCGACCGCGACGGCCGATCGTTCTCGGCCCGTCACGTCGTGGCCATCCAGGCGGGCGAGGAGATCTTCACGCTGACGGCGTCGTTCAAGGTCGACGAGACGAGCCCGGTCATCGAACCCCCCCATCCCCAGGTGACGGAGCCGGAGGCGCTGGCGCCCAACCCCGACCCGTACCACTCGATGTTCGACCTCCGCACCCTGCCGGGGAGCACTGGCGCCGAGGTCTGGGCCAAGGCGCTGGCGCCCTTGCCCGACGACCGCCTGGTGCAGGCGTGCGCCCTCACCTACCTGTCCGACACGACCTCGGGCTTCGCCGACGTCCGGGGAGACCTCCTGCCCCACGGCGGGCCGAGCATCGACCATGCCATGTGGTTCCACGACCCGATTCGGGTCGACGACTGGATCCTCGTGCGCAAGCACCCCGTGGTCGCAGGCGGCGGGCGCGGTCTCTACACCGGCCTCATGCACAGCCGGGACGGCCGCCTCGGTGCCGTCGTCAACCAGGAGATGCTGTTGCGGGCGCCCGCCCCGACCCCAGCGACCTGACCAGGGCAGGGGGCACGCCGGTGATCTCGCACCGGAGCTCGGCGGTGCCCTCACCTAAGGTCAGCCCGCTGGCACATGGGAGGACTGGCAACGATGGGAGCCCGACCGCCAGCTGGTGGCCACCGGGGAGCTCCACGATCAGGCTCCCGTCACGGAACGCGACCGGCACGCGCACCTGACCGAGCTTGGGAACGGTCGCCACTGCCCCATCGGGATGGATCGCCAACCGGATCCCCGCGGCGGCGCTGAGCCCGGCGTCGTCGATCGTGGCGGTCACCGACCCGTGGTCGATCTTCCGCACCTCGAGGTGCTGGTGCTGGACCAAGGCCGATCGATCGAGGGCCACATCCGAGAGCTCGACGTCGACCGAGCGGAGCGACAGTCGGCCGGCAGCCACGTTCGACTGCGTCACTCGGATCGAGCTCACCCGTCCCTCGGCGACGACTGGCGGCACGAAGAGGAATCCGCCGATGTCGACCGTGACGTCCCCGCCAGGCGACCGTTCCTTCACCACGGTGGCGAGCGCCGACTCCGCGGCGCGCCGGGCTGCCGAGTCGGCGATGTACAGCCCGACGGCGAGCGCCACGAGGAGAACCAGGAGGATCTTGATGGCACCGTTCCTACCGGCTGTGGCGGACCTCCGTAACCTCGCACCGGTGAAGACGGTGGTCCTGACGCCGTCGGCCCGCCGTCGGCGGGCGGTGGCGGTCACCGTGGCCGGCCTCGCGCTCGCCGCCGGGTCGGCTTGGGGAAGCGACGATGCCTTCCCGTTCGGCCCCTTCCACATGTTCGCGACGAGCGGGCGGCCAACAGGCGCGGTGCGGGTGGCCACCTTGGTGGCCACCGACGAGCACGGTGCCGAGCGGGAGCTCGACCCCGCCGACGTGGGACTCCGGCGGGCCGAGCTCGAGGGCCACTACCGCCAGTTCCGGCAGCAGCCCGCCTTGCTGGCCGCCCTGGCCAGCGCCTACGAGCGCCGGCATCACGAGCACCTCCAGGCCCTTCGGCTCGAGCAGACGGTGCGCCCCGTGGTGAACGGTCGGGTCCAACGGAGGGTGGAACACCAGGTGGTGGCGACATGGGAGCAGTGACCACCTGGTTGACCACGCCCGTGCCGCGGGCGCGGATCGCCTGGTTGCGCACCATCCTCTACGGGTTCGTCTGGTTCGACGTCCTCGTCGCCCGGCCGTGGGTGCGCGACCACGGCTCGGTCCCGCGGTCGCTCTACCACCCGCTCCTCGTCGCTCGTGTCCTTCATCTGCCGGTCCCGACCGCGCCCATGACGACGGCGGTGATGCTCACCCTCCTGGTCGCCGCCGCCGTGGCTGCTGCGGGCCGGCTCCCCCGCGCCGCCGGAGCGATGGTTGCCGCCCTCTACCTCGAGTGGATGCTCATCGCCTTCTCGTATGGCAAGGTAGACCACGACCCGGTTGGGCGGTGCGAAGCATCCAACTCGCCGTGGTGGTCACCTATCTGCTGTCGGTGTGGGCGAAGGCCCGGTACGGGCATGGGCTCATGACCTGGCTCGACTCGACGACCTTGCTGCGAGCGGTCGTCCGGCGCGGGACGATGGTCGCGGACCCGCTGACCCACGTCCCCGCCTTGCTCCACGTCACCCAGTACGGGATCGTCGGGCTCGAGCTGGCGTCACCAGCGCTGCTCGCGGGCGGCCGGCTCGGCCGGGCCATGCTCATCGCGGTCGTCGCCTTTCACGCCGTCACCTTCGCCTGCCTCACCATCATCTTCCTTCCCCACTGCCTGTGCCTGCTGGCCTTCGTGCCAGTGGAGCGGGTGACCGAGCTACCTCAGTTGAGCTCGGCGAGGAGGTACGCGAGGCGGCGACGATCGTCGTCGGTAGAACCGGGCACCCTCACCTTGAGCTGAAGCACCCACCGCTGCATGTCGCGGTCGGCGCGAGCGGTGGCAATGGTCTCGAGGTTGGCCAGCATGCGCACCACGATCGCTGCTCTCGGCACCGGATCGAGGAACGAGTCGTCGAACACCGAGCCTGGCGGCTGCACGGCGAGAAAGAGGCGCTCACAGCCGTCACGGTCGAGGACGGCGCCGGCGTGGAACGGGTCGACGAACACGCTCGGGTCCACCTTGTCCCGCACGAGGAAGTGGCCCGGCATCGAGACGCCCCACATCGGCACGCCCGCGCGGCGGCCGACCTCCATCATCACGACCGAGAGCGTGATCGGTATGCCCGTACGTCGCTCGAGCACCTGGTCGAGCAACGAGTTGCGGGGGTCGTAGTAGTCGACGCGGTTGCCGCGGAACCCAAGGTCGCGGAACAGCAGGGCCCGGAGGCCGTCGAGGGTCGGGGCGGGAACGCCGGCAGCGAGCTCGTCGAGGCGCGCGAGGTGGGCGGCCACGTCGAGGTCGCGATCGACATGCGCGGCGATCAGCAGCCCGGCCTCGTCCAGGGGCAAGGTCTCGTCGGGACCCTCCATGAGCGTCGCGAACCGGTCCCTCGGTGCTTCCACGGCGAGCATCCTGCCCCGCAGCCGCCCTCCGGCCGTTCAGGCCTGGAACACGACCAGGCGCTCGTCGGTCATCTCCCGCACCGCCCACGCCGGGCCTTCCCGCGTGTTGCCGCTGTCACGCAGGCCGCCGTACGGCATCTGATCGGCGCGCCAGGTCGGGACTTCGTTCACCAGCACGCCCCCGAAGTCGAGCTCGCGGGCGGCCCGCAGGGCCAGCGAGAGGTCGGCCGTCCACATCGCCGCTTGCAGGCCGTAGCGCGTGTCGTTGGCCAGCCGCAGGGCGTCGTCGATGTCGTCGTAGATGGCGATGCCGACGACCGGGCCGAACACCTCGAGGCACGAGACCTTCATGTCGGGGGTGACGCCGGTCAGCACCGTGGGCCGGTAGATCGTCCCGTCGAAGCCGCCGCCGGTTGCCACCACGGCGCCGGCGGCCTCGGCCTCGGTGACCCACGACGCGACCCGTTCCGTGTCCGAAGCGCTGATGAGGGCGGACACGTCGGTGTCCGGGTCGAGCGGGTCGCCGACCTTCAGCGTCTCCACCTCCTGGACGAGCGCGCTGGTGAACTCCTCGGCGATCGAACGATGGACGTAGACGCGCTGGGTCGAGATGCACGACTGCCCCGCGTTGCTGAACCCGGCGACCTTGATCTTGCTCGCCGCCGCCCGCCAGTCGGCGTCGCCGTGGATGATGATCGGCGCGTTGTTGCCGAGCTCCAACGTGACCTTCTTGCTCGCCGCCTTGGCGCGGATCGACCAGCCCACGCCGGGCGAGCCGGTGAAGGTGATCATGGCCACATCGGGATGGCTCACCAGCCGCTCCCCCACGCTCGACGAGGGGCCGGGCAGCACGCGCAGCCACGCTTCGGGGAGGCCGCACTCGTCGACGAGGAGCCGCTCGAGACGCAGGGCCGACATCGGCGTCTGGCTTGCCGGCTTGAGCACGACCGGGCAACCGGCCGCGATCGCCGGGGCCACCTTGTGGGCCACCAGGTTCAGTGGGAAGTTGAACGGTGAGATGGCGCCGATGACGCCGACCGGCACGCGCAGGGTGAAGCCCAGCTTGCCCTCGCCCACATCGGACGCATCGAGGGGAACCATCTCGCCGGCCAGCGTGCGGGCGGCAGCCGCGGCGAAGATGAACGTCGACACCGCCCGCTCGGCCTCGACCCGCGCCGTCTTGAGCGGCTTCGCCGCCTCGGCGGCGATCGTGCGGGCCATGTCGTCGACCCGCTCCGACAGCAGCTGGGCCGCGGTGTCGAGGATGGCGGCCCGTCGCCAGAGCGGCAGCGGTGCCGTCGCGAGGGCCGCTTTTCCGGCCGCTACCGCGGCATCGACGTCGCCGGCGTCATGGGCCCGGACCCGGCCGATCTCCTGACCGTCGTACGGCGAGCGCACCACCAGCCAGTCGCGGTCATCGGCAATCGGGGCCTGTTCATCAGCCATGCCGCCGTTCTAGCGTTGTGGCATGCAGATGGCGACATTGATCGCCGATCTTCTCGGCGACGATCTGCCCGTCCGGTTCGTGGCATGGGACGGCACCACGCTGGGGCCGGACGACGCGCCCGCCCAGGTGGTGCTGCGCTCGCCCGATCTCCTCCGGCGAGTCGTCGCCGCGCCCGGCGAGCTCGGGTTCGCGCGCGCGTACGTGGCAGGCGACATCGAGGTCGAGGGTGACATCTACGCCGCGCTGTCACTGCGCGAGCGACTGCCCGAGATCCGGCTCCGCCCCCAGCAGCTGCTTCGGGCCACCCGCCTCCTCGGCCTGCGCAACCTCCGCCCGCTACCTGCGCCAGCGGAGGAGGCCCGGCTACGGGGCCGTCGCCACAGCGGCCGGCGGGATGCCGAGGCGATCTCCCATCACTACGACGTCGGCAACCGGTTCTACGAGCTGGTCCTCGGTCCCGCACTGACCTACTCGTGCGCGGTCTTCGACCAGCCGGACCGCAGTCTCGAGCAGGCGCAGGCGGCCAAGCACGAGCTCGTCTGCCGCAAGCTCGGCCTGCAGCCCGGCATGCGCCTGCTCGACATCGGCTGCGGCTGGGGCAGCATGGTGTTGCACGCCGCCCGCCACCACGGCGTGCAAGCGGTCGGGGTGACGCTCTCGCGCGAGCAGCAGGCGCTGGCGAGGGAGCGGGTGGCCGCCGCCGGGCTCGACGACATGGTCGAGATTCGCCTCCAGGACTACCGGGAGGTGGCCGACGGGCCCTTCGACCGAGCACGTCGGCAAGGGCAATGCCCCCCTCTACTTCGAGCGCGTCCGCCAGCTGCTCGGCGACGGCGGCCGCCTGCTGAACCACGCCATAAGCCGGCCGGCCGGGGAGCAGGCCCGGCTCGACCCCGGCGGCTTCGTCGCCCGTTACGTCTTCCCCGACGGGGAGCTCATCGAGGTCGGCGAGGTCGTCAGCATGGCCCAGGCGGCGGGCTTCGAGGTGCGCCATGTCGAGAGCCTGCGGGAGCACTACGGCCAGACCCTCAGGGCGTGGGTCACCAACCTCGAAGCGAGTTGGGACGAAGCCATCGCCGAGGTCGGCGAGGCCCGCGCCCGCATCTGGCGCCTCTACATGGCCGGCTCGGCCCTCAACTTCGAGGCCAACCGCACCCAGATCCACCAGGTGCTCGCCGTCAACACCGGCAGCAGTGGCCACTCGGGGCTCGATGCCCGGCCCAGCTGGGACCGCCGCCCGCTCGTCGCCGAGCGTTCGGCTCCCTAGCCAGTAGGAAGGAGCGATGCCTCCTTCCCCGTCGGCGTTCCTCGACCATGTACCTGGAGACCGACGCCCGGATCACGGCCGACGGTGTCGTCCTGGCGTTCCACGATTCACACCTGCGCCGCCTCACCGGGCGCGCCGGAGCGGTCAGCGACCTGACCTGGCGCGACCTCGCCGACGCGCGCGTCGGTGGCGAGCCGATCCCGCGCATGGAGGAGGTCCTCGCCGCCTGGCCGCACGTCAGGGTGAACATCGACCCCAAGCAGGACGCCGCCGTCGCCCCCTTGGCCGAGGTGATCCGGCGCGCCGGGGCCACCGCCCGGGTGTGCCTCGCGTCGTTCTCCGGTCGGCGACTGGCGCAGTCGCGGCGGCTGCTCGGCCCCGACCTGTGCACGTCGTTGGGCCCGCTCGGGATCGTGCGCCTCCGGGTCGCCAGCCTGGGGATGCCCGTTGGCCCCGTTCCGGCCGCCTGCACCCAGGTGCCTCTTTCGAGTGGGCGGATCCCGATCGTCGACGAGCGCTTCGTTGCCACCGCCCACGACCGCGGCATGCAGGTTCACGTCTGGACGTGCGACGACCGGGCCGAGATGCACCGGCTGCTCGAGCTCGGGGTCGACGGCCTCATGACCGACCGCCCGACGCTGCTCAAGGACGTGTTGACCGCCCGCGGGCAGTGGGCGTGACCGGCGCCCTCAGAACAGCACCGAAGGGTTGAGCAAGCCACCGGGATCGAGGGCCTGCTTGACCGCCCGCATCGCCGCCAGCTCGGCTGGTGGCCTGACCAAGCTCAGCCACCGCCGCTTGGCCGTGCCGATGCCGTGCTCGGCGCTGATGCTGCCGCCCATCTCGGCTACCAGGCGGAGGATGGCGTCGTCGATGGTGTCGTCGTCGGGCGGGGGGCCAACCACGTTCACGTGCAGGTTGCCGTCGGCCACGTGGCCGAAGACGACGAGCAGGGCCCCGGGCGCGGTGGCGGCGACCAGCGGGCGCAATGCGGCGACGAGAGCGTCGAGATCAGCTG
Source organism: Acidobacteriota bacterium (assembly GCA_019510095.1). Taxonomy (GTDB): domain Bacteria; phylum Actinomycetota; class Acidimicrobiia; order Acidimicrobiales; family CADCSY01; genus JAEKLB01. The sequence goes on from JAEKLB010000132.1 coordinate 12,866, forward strand.
GCGCGACCGAGACGTCGAGCTTGTGGGGCACACCAGCGCGATTGACCGCCTCGGTGTGCGCCTCACGGAACCGCCACAGGGCCGCCCGGCGGCTGGGATCGTCGGCCACCAGGGCATCCCCGAGCGCGGTCGTGGCCAACGCCTCCACGTCGCCGTCCCAGTCGACCAGGAGGTAGGCCGGCGAGGGTGGCAAGGGCCGCTCGACAGCGAGATGGCGGCACACCAACGCCATCCCCTCGTCGAGGAAGGCCTCGGCCGCCTCGACCACCACACCGGCGTCACGAAGGGACGCCACCGCGAGCACCGCGGTCCTCAGATCGGGAACACCGGCGAGGGCGGTCCGCAGGTGGCGCGGTGGCGCGACCAGCTGGAGCCGCACCGCGGTCACGATGGCGAGGGTCCCTTCGCTGCCGCACAGCAGACCGGCCAGGTCGTAGCCGGTGTTGTCCTTGGCCAGTGCGTCGAGCCGGCCGATCACCTCGCCGTTGGCCAGCACGGCTTGCAGGCCGACCAGCTGGCGGCGCATCCCACCGTGGCGCAGGTAGTTGAGGCCGGCCGCGTTGGTGGCGACCATGCCGCCCACCGTGGCGCTGTCGCGGGCGCCGAGGTCGATGCCCACGGCCAGGCCCGCCGCTGCGGCCTGGGCCTGGGCGGCGGCCAGGGTCGCGCCAGCGCCGGCGCTCACCTGGGCGCCGATGGCATCGACCGGCCCGATCCAGTCGAGGCGGCGGGTCGACACCACCAGCTCGCCGCCCGCCGGCACCGCCCCGCCGACCAGGCCGGTGTTGCCGCCCTGGGTGACCACCGATGCGCCCGCCACGCCGCACGCCCGGACCACCGCGGCCACCTCGGCCGTCGATCCGGGCCGTACCACGGCCGGCGAGACACCGCGGAACCGTCCCGTCCAATCGACCTCGTACCCCGCCCTGGCATCGGCATCGGTGAGCACGTGGGCGGCGCCCACGATCTCCCGGAGCTGGTCGAGCAGCCGTTCCACCGAACCATCATTCATCCCACGACACGAGATGGCCGGCCCGAAGGCCGGCCATCCGTTCGGAGCGTTGCGACGACGCCGTTGTCGCCGCGGCTCAGGGGGGAAGGGAACGAGCGGTGAGGTGGCTAGGCCACCTTGCGCATGATCGGGTGGTGGGCGCCGAGGGTCTCGTCGCTCATGGCCCGGTCGTGGGTGAGGTAGGTGAAGAGCGCACGCCACGGCACGGTCATGCCCGTGACCAGGAAGCCGGTCATCCACACGCCGAGATCGCGGTTGCGGATGGCGATGCCCCAGCCCTCGAACATCGAGTAGTCGAGCGCCAGCACGGCGCCGATGGCGATCACGAAGGTCAGCAGGTTGCGCAGCCGATGGATCGACGGCACGTTGTCCGCCAGGAAGTCGACGAGCTTGACGGTACCGAGCGCCAGCAGAGCGACGATGGCGAAGGTGTACATGTTGCTCCTCTCTTGGGCGGTCTGACGACCGCATCCGAGAGATCTGACCGGGGCCCTGGCCAAGGGTGACATGACGATTGTCTGTCGTTCCTGTTGCTGATGTTGCCAGTGTGGTTTTGGTCACACCGCGACCGTGAGCCCGAGCTCCCCGGCCATCCCTTTCCTTCGGCGGCCACTGCGACCAGACTCGTGCCGTGCCCCACTCCGCGCTCGACCAGGAGCTCCGCGATGACCTGGTCGGCGTGGCATCGGCCCGCCTGGCGGCGGCCGGCGTACCTCGGGCCAACCGGGTTCGTGCCATGCGGATGCTGGCCATCCTGAGCACCGTCGCCGACGCCGAGCTGTTCGTGCGCCAGCCAGTGGTCGACGTGGCCTCCGAGTTCGACTTCCCGGTCGACGAGGCCCGCCGGGCAGTCGAGGCCCTCGAGCAGGTCGGCGTCCTCCATCGAGTCGGGCCCTCGGTGCGGCTGTCGGCCCGGGAGACGGCAGTCGGCGGGATGCGCCTGGTCGACTTCGTCGAGCTGACCGAAGACCCTCGCCGCCGTTCGCCCCTCAACGTGGCCCTTCGCCCGGTCGTGGCCGCCGCCCTCGCGGCTGCCCTGGTTCTCACCGGGGCCGTGGTGGGCAGCCGCCTCATCCACCACGACCGCGATCGGACCCTGGTCGCCGAGGGCGAGCCCTCGGCGAACGCCGCCACCACCGATAAGCGGTTCCCGCACGGCTCCGTGCCCGACGGCGCCGCCGCGGTCGACGTGCCCGACGACGCCGCCCTGCCGATGCACGTTGCGACGACCACCACGGTCGTCCTGGCCACCTGCCCGACGGGCACGCCCACTATGACGGTCACTGGCTCGAGCCCTGACGCCGACGGCGGCCTGTCCGTCGAGGGCATCGCCACCAACTCGACGTCGGCCGTGGCGCACATCAGCGAGTTCACCGTCTACGTCACCCTGCCGAACCACCAGGTCCAGCTGGCGCCGGTCGCCACCCCCCTCACCGTCAAGCCCAACACGTCACTTCACTGGCAGACCCGGGTTCCGGTCGCTGCCGCCGCCGGTACACCCGCCACGGTTGTCGTTGATCGCTCGACCTGGGCTGGCTGCGTGACGGGTTGACCACCGCTCCCCGGCGGGGAGGGTAGAACGGACAATTCGTCGAACTCTGACCGTGCGGAGAGCCGGCCGTGGGCCGGGGCCAGGAGGTGGCGTGGCAGCGGCGTTCGCCGGCGCAGGCCGGCAGTTAGCCCCGAGGCTGATCGTTCTCGGCCGCCAGGGTGCCGGTAAGGGCACGCAGTGTGCCCGCCTGGCCGAGCAGCTCGACGTCCCCCATCTCTCCAGCGGCGACTTGTTCCGGGCCGAGATCGCGGCCGGCACCAAGCTGGGCGGCACCATCGGCCGCTACGTCGCCGCCGGCGAGCTCGTGCCTGACGACATCGTGCTCGACGTGGTGGCCGCCCGCCTCGGCGACAACGCCCGCCGGGCGGCGGGTTACCTCCTCGACGGCTTTCCCCGCACCCAGGCCCAGGCCCAGGCCCTGTTCGAGGTGCTGGGGGCCGACGCCGCCGAGCTTGCGATCGAGATCGACGTGCCGGCCGACGCGGTGCTCCCCCGCCTGGCCGCCCGCCGCATGTGCATCGAGTGCGGCATGGTCACCAACCTGCACACCGACAGCTCGACCGGGCGGTGCCCGGCCTGCCGTGGCTTCCTCGAGCGCCGGGCCGACGACCACCCCGACGCCATCGCCCGCCGGCTGGCCGTCTACGACGAGCAGGCCCCGCCGCTGCTCGAGTGGCTACGGGACCAAGGGCTGCTGGTCTCGGTCGACGGGCGCGGCGAACCCGACGAGGTGCACGAGCGGCTCGTGCAGGCCGTCGTCAGCCGGATCCCCGCCCTGCGGGTGCTGTGCCGAGCAGTCGCCGACTGACCAGTCGGAACTGATCAGTCGGAACTGATCAATCGACGGTCAGGCGGGCCAACAGGGCCGCCTTGCGCTCCTCGTACTCGTCGAAGGAGATCTCCTCGGCGTCGAAGGCCTCCTGGGTCGCTTCCACGAGCCGTAGGAGCTCGGCTGCGTCGAGCTCCTCGGACGCATCGCCGACGGGCGGGAGCGCCCCGTCGTCGGCCGGGTCGCGATCGAACCGCCGTTCGCGCTTCTGGTCGGCCTTGGCCTTCTTCGACCGCTCACGGTCTCGCTTGGCGAAGCTCGGTCGGGCTGCCATCAGTCACCTCTTCCGGTTGGGCAGGAGACCGCCCATCGAGACGGCCTCAGGTCAGGACCGGATGGGTCAGATCACCCGGACGTTCTGCGCTTCCTCACCCTTGCGGCCAGGAGCGGTGTCGAACTCGACCCGCTGGCCTTCCTCGAGCGAGCGGTAGCCGCCACCCTGGATGTTCGAGTAGTGCACGAAGACGTCATCGCCGGACTCCCGGGCAATGAAGCCGAAGCCCTTCTCGCTGTTGAACCACTTCACGGTGCCTGTTGCCACTGATCACTCGTCTCACTCATCGCGACCCTTGTGGCCGCCGAACCACTTTAGAGATGTCCGGACCATCCTCCGCATCGGGCTGCGAGGTTCTGGTAGGTCATGGGCCATGGCCGAAGTCACCGTCTGGTTCAACCCAAAGTGCTCGAAGTGCCGCACCGCCCAGGGAATCCTCCAGGACCGGGGCGTCTACGCCGACTACGTGCGCTATCTGGACAGCGGCCCCGACCGGGCCGAGCTGGAGCGGGTGCTGGCCCTGCTGGGCACCGACGACCCGCTGGCGATCGCCCGGACGGGTGAGGCCCGTTGGAAGGAGCTGGGCCTCGAGGGAGCCTCGCGTGAGACCGTGCTCGATGCCCTGGCCGCCAACCCGATCCTCATCGAGCGGCCCATCATCATCCGCGGGGATCGAGCCGTCGTCGGCCGCCCACCGGAGCGGGTGCTCGAGCTCCTCGACTGACGGGCCTGCGGTCGGAAGGCAGTGCCCTGGGGCATCGCCCTACGACGCCTTGCGCTCGCCTCGACCGTCCCGCTTCTCGGCGAGGTGGCGGCCGGCCCGGCCGACCCGCTCGATGTGGGCGAGACAACGGTCGCGAGCTTGCTCGGCCTCAGGCGAGAGCCCGGTGAGCTCCGGGAGCTTCCACGCCGTCAGCACCACCGGCTGGAGGATCTGGTCGTGGTGCACCGCGTAGTCGTAGATGCCGGCCGCCGCGATGGCCCGGGCGTGGGCGTCGAAGCCGGGGATCCCGAGGCCGGGCATGGCGAAGGCCCGCACGTTCTGGTCGATGGCGATCACCGCGGTCGAGACGTCGAGCTCGATGAGGGCTGAGACCAGGTCGCGGTAGAAGACGTGGTGGAGGTTCTCGTCGCCCGCCACCCTCGCCATGATCTTGCGGCCGACGTCGTCGGTCATCATGCGGCCGGTGTTGCCGTGCGAGATGCGGGTGGCCAGCTCCTGGAGGGCCACGTAGCAGAGCCCCTCGGCGATCGACTCGAACAGCGGCACCTGGCCCTTCGACACCTGGATCATGCGGCCCCGCTCGAGGGCGACCGGATCGACGGCCCGCGTGACGGTGAGGTAGTCGCGGATCACGATCGAGTGGCGGCCCTCCTCGGCGGTCCACCGACGGGTCCACTCGCCCCACACGTCGTCGGCGTCGCCGCCGAAGGTGCGGTCGATGGTCCAGAAGTAGTGCGGCAGGTTGTCCTCGGTGAGGAGGTTGACGAAGAGCGCCGACCGGACGGCTTCGTCCATGGGGGCCTCGGCCACATCCCACTCGTAGCCGTTCTCGAAGGCGCGGCCCCGCTCCCAGGGCACGTACTCGTGCGGGAACCACTCCCGGGCGTTGGCGAGATGACGGTCCACGAGGCTGCGGGCAACGGGCCCCAGCGCTTCCTTCAGGCCGGCGTCAGTGGGCACCGGCTGACTCTACCTACTGGTCGGTAGGGTGTCACGCCTCAGGTCGAGCGCCCGCCAGGCGTACCAGGCCAGCGCCGACCGATGGGGCCGGAAGGGCTCACCGAACTGGTCCAGCTCCCTGGGGGTCGGCATCGCCGCCATCCCCCAGGCATGGGCCACGCCGGCGCGGACGCCGTAGTCGGTCACCGGCCACACGTCTGGCCGCCCGAGGTGGAACAGCAGGAACATCTGGGCCGTCCACGGCCCGATCCCCCGCACCCGGCACAGCTCGGCGACGATCTCGTCGTCGGTGCGGCGGCCGATGGACGCCAAGCGGAGGTCGCCGCTGTCCACCCTGGAGGCCAGGTCGAGGAGCGAACGGGCCTTTGCCCCCGACAAGCCGGCCTCGCGGAGCCGCTCCTCCCCGAGCGCCAGCACGGCCGGCGCCCGGTAGGGACCGGCCACCTGGGCCCTCGCCCGTCCCCAGATGGCGGCGGCCGCCTTGCCCGCCAGCTGCTGGAAGCAGATCGACCGGGCGAGGTACTCGAAATGGGTCTGGGCCCGTCGACCGGGGCCGAGCGGGCACGGCCCGGCGGCGTCGATGAGCCCATCGAGGATCGGATCGCGCCCGACGAGGGCGAGCTCGACCGCGGTCCCGGTCACCGGTAGCCGTCAGGGTTGGTCGACTGCCAGCGCCAGTGGTCGGCGCACATGTCGTCGAGCGTCCGGTTGGCCTTCCAGCCGAGCAGCTCCTCCGCCAGCGAAGGGTCGGCCCAGGTGGCCACGACGTCGCCCGGCCGCCGGGCGCCGATGACGAAGGGGATGTCGGCGCCCACCGCCTTCGACGCCGCCTGCACGACCTCCAACACCGAGCTGCCGGTGCCGGTGCCGAGGTTGACCGCCTGGCAGCCCTCGATTCGATCGAGTGCGTCGAGGGCGGCGACGTGGCCGGCGGCAACGTCCTCGACGTGGATGTAGTCACGGATGCAGGTGCCGTCGGGCGTGGGGTAGTCGCCCCCGAACACGGTGAGCCGGTCACGGCGCCCGACCGCCACCTGCATCACGAACGGCATCAGGTTGTTCGGGACGTCGTGCGGGTCCTCGCCGATCCGGCCGCTCTGGTGGGCACCCACCGGGTTGAAGTAGCGGAGCAGGAGCACGCGCCAGCCGGGCTCGGCCGCGGCCAGGTCACGGAAGATCTCCTCGATGAACAGCTTGCTGCGCCCGTACGGGCTGGCGGCCGACAATGGCGCGCTCTCGGCGACCGGCACATTCGCCGGGTCGCCGTAGACCGTGCACGACGACGAGAACACGACGTCGCGGATCTCGCGCTCGCGCAGCACCTCGAGCAGCGTGACCGTCGCCACCACGTTGTTGCTGTAGTAGCGCAGCGGATCGACCACCGACTCCCCCACCGCCTTGAGCCCGGCGAAGTGGATCACCGCGTCGATCGGTCGCTCGTCGACGACCGCGCCGACGGCCGCCCGGTCGCGGAGGTCGACCCGATGGAACGTGAGGTCGCCGGGCGACAGCTCCTCGACCCGTTCGACCGCGACGGCGCTGCTGTTGGAGAGGTTGTCGAGCACGACCACCGCCCACCCGGCATCGAGCAAGGCGACGCAGGTGTGGCTGCCGATGAAGCCGGCACCCCCGGTGACGAGGACGGTCCCCTGGCTCGGCACGGCGTGTTCCTAGTCGAGTTCGCCGCGCCGCATCCGCTTGACCTCGCCCCGCTGCCGCTTGGCGTCGAGCCGGCGCTGGCGAGCGCCCTGGCTCGGGCGGGTCGGCCGGCGTGGCGTGCGGACGACGAGGGCGGCGGCCAACCGCTCGCGCAGTCGATCGAGGGCGAGCGCCCGGTTGCGCACCTGCGACCGCTCGTCAGCCGCGACCACCCGCACCTCGGGACCGAGCCGGTCGAGGAGCCGTTGCCGTTGACCGGCGCCGAGCGACGGCGAGGCCGCGACGTCGAAGATCACCTCGGCCCGGGTGTCGGCGGTGTTGGCGTGCTGGCCGCCCGGCCCCCCGCTCCGGCTGAACCGCCACCGGAGCTCGGCGAGCGGGATCGTGCACGACCGGTTCACCCGGAGCACGTCGTCGTCGCCGTCCACGGCGCCACGGTAGGGCCGGGTTACCGTCCACGAGTGAGCGTGGGGGCGAGCAGCGGCACCATCCCCGGGCCCGGCGCCACTCGGGTCATCCCGGTCGAGGGCGAGCTCGATCTGGCAGCCACCATGGCACCACTCCGGCGAGGGCGGGCCGACCCCTGCATGCAGGTCGGCCCGGGCGACGTGTGGCGGGCGACCCGCACCCCCGAGGGCCCGGCCACAGCTCATCTCGTCCACCGCTGTGGCCGGCTCGAGGTGGAGGCGTGGGGCGCCGGCGCGCCGTGGGCATGCGAGCACGCGGGCACGTGGGCCGGCCTCGACGACGACGCCGGCAGCTTCGAACCCGGACTGCCGTTCCTTCGGGACCTGTGGCGGCACCACCGGGGGGGCCGGATCGGCCGCTCGCTGGCGGTCGCGGAGGCAGTGGCGCCAACGGTGCTCGAGCAGAAGGTGGTGAGCGCTGATGCCCGGGCCAGTTGGCGATGGCTCGTGCGACGGCTGGGTGAGCCAGCTCCCGGCCCCGCCGGCCTGCTGCTCCCTCCCGCGCCCGGGACCCTGGCCGCCACACCCTCGTGGGTCTTCCACCAGGCCAACGTCGAGCGGCGACGGGCCGACACGGTGCGGCGGGCCATGGCCCGAGCGGTACGGCTCGACGAGACGGTCGACCTGCCGCTCCATGCTGCCTACGCCCGACTCGTGGCCTTTCCGGGCATCGGCCCGTGGACGGCCGCCGAGGTGGCCGGCGTGGCGCTCGGCGATCCCGATGCGGTGAGCGTGGGCGACTACCACCTCAAGCACACCGTCTCCTGGGCGCTCGCCGGCGAGCCGCGCGGAACCGACGAGCGCATGCTCGAGCTGCTCGAGCCGTGGCGTGGGCACAGGGCCAGGGTCGTCAGGCTCCTGGGCCTGGCCGTCGGCAGCGCGCCCCGCCGCGGCCCGCGCATGGAGCGACAGGCCATCGCCGCGATCTGACACCCGGCCCGCCCGGCTCGGGCGGCACTACGTTCCCTCCTCCATGGGTCCCCCGGTGCTCCTCGTGCATGGCCTGGCGTCGTCGTTCGAACTGAACTGGCGGGAGTTCGGCTGGGTCGACCTGCTCGCCGACGCCGGGCGAGAGGTGATCGGCGTCGACCTCCTGGGGCACGGGACCGCGCCGAAGCCCCACGATGCCGACGAGTACCGACGCCTCGAGGACCGCGTCAT
>JAEKLB010000133.1 GCA_019510095.1 Acidobacteriota bacterium
GTCAGCCCATGCGGGCGTGGGTGGGCAGGCCCCAGCGAGCGGCAGTGAGCTGCTTGATGCCCTGCGGGAACGCTTGCTTGGCGGTGGCATGTGACTCGGCCAGCCCGCGCTGGGCCTTGGCGTCTCCGGCGAACGCGTCGATGCACGCTTCCGGCTCGGCGTTGGCGAGCGCCAGGATTGCCCCGGCGCAGCCCAGCGGTCCGGCCAGGGAGAGGATGGCGGCGGAGCCGACGTAGAGCCGGCCGTCCCACGCCACGAGCTCGGCCAGCAGGCGATCGGGGTCGCCGCTGGAGTCCTTGCAACCGGCGATGGGCAGCTCGCCGAGCACGCCGACCGGGATGCCCGGCGGCGAAACGGCCGGGTAGTGGTAGGCCAGCACCGGGAAGCCGGGCACTGCGTCGGCCACCCGGCGGTAGTAGGGGACGACGTCGGCGGTGCCGGGCGGGGACAGCACCAGGGCAGCGTCGGCACCGGCGGCCGCGGCGTCGGTGGTGAGGGCGATTGCCTGGTGGGCCGAGGCGGCGCCGGTGCCGGCGATGACCGGAACGGCGGCCGGCACTGCCCGCCGCACCGCGGTGACCAGGGCGGCGCGCTCATCGGGCGCCAGCGCGGCCGCCTCGCCGGTCGACCCCGCCACGACCACGGCGCGCATGCCGAGGTCGACCAGCCGGGCGGCGTGCTCGGCGGTGGCCGCCACCTCGACGCCGCCGCGCTCGTCGAAGATGGTGATGAGTGCCACCCCCACGCCGGAGAACACTCCATCCCCCGGCCCGGCCATGCCGGCAGCCTAGGAGGCCGACTCCGTCGCCGGGCGGGCGCCCAGCGGGTCGATGAGCAGCTCGATCACCGGGCGATAGGCCTCGATCTCCGTTGGGGCGGCCACCAGTCGGAAGGCCACCGCCCGGGCCAACAGCTGATGTCCTGACGACGTGGCGGCGAAGTCGGCGGCCGCGGATGGCGCTGCGCCGTGCCACGCGATTGCGTCGGCAAGCACGACCGCATCGGCGAAGGCGGCGGGTCGGTGGAGCGGTGACAGATCGATGACCGCTGGTGGCAACCCGTCGTCGTCGAACAGGACATTGCCGGCGAGATCGCCGTGCACGACCTGGGGCTCGGCTCCCGTCCATGGCTCCCGCAACAGTGGCGCCAGGCCATCGAGCACGTCGCGCAACGGCGCCGGCAGAAAGCGGGCAGGCCGCTCCTCTCCCCAGGCGACGCGGTCGGCGACGGCCCAACGGTCGGTGCGGGCACGAAGGAATCCCGGCCATGGCAGGTCGGCGGCCCGCATCGCGTCGTGGAGCGTGGCCGACAGCTCGAGGATGTCGGCGACATCGCCGGGCCGCTGGTGGCCGGCCATCCACGTGGTGGCGGACCAGCCACCGACGACCAACCGCCCATCGAGCGCGGCCACCGGCGTCGCCAGACGAAAGCGGCCGGCGGTGTCGACCCGCCCGCCGACGACGGCCAGCCAGGCCGCGAAGCGAGGGTCCAGCCCGGGCTCGAGCACCACTTCACCTGCCCGCCAGGAGCTGCCTTCTCCGCCCTCCAAAGCGAGCAGGGCTCCCCGATCGACCCCGAAGGCGTCGAGGACGTGGGCCGCTGGTGGCCGTCGGCGAAGCGTCATCGCGATGATGCCTGTGCGCCGTCTGCCACCGAGGCAGTCTCGCCCACCCGGTCGCCGCCATGAGGTGCAGCCCGGCTAGACCGGCGAGCACCAGGTTCGGTTGGGGACGGCACCAGGCGTCCCACGGCGAGGGGGAGACACGATGCTGATCGTCCATGGTGAGGCGCAGATCGGACCGGCCATCCGGGAGCGATGGCTGGAGACGACGAGGGAGACCGTGCCGACCACTCGAGCCGAGCCAGGGAACCTGATGTACCTCTACGCCGCTGACCTGTTCGAGCCGTCGTCGTTCCATGTCTTCCAGGTCTGGGAGGACCAGGCCTCGATGGACGCCCACATCGCCGATCCGTTCCACCGCCAGCGGATCAACGAGCTCGACGCCATGGGCGGTCGCTGGGAGCACGTGACCCACTACGACGTGTCGGCCGTTCGGCACAAGCGCTGATCTCGCCTGGACCTGACTCGCCCTCCGCCGCTGTGCGATCCTGGCGGTTGTGAGGGACCTCGTGATTCGAGTGGCCAACGAGGCTGGTGCCCTGGCCAAGGTCGCCGCGGCCATCAGCGACGCCGGCGTCAACCTGAACCCGGTCTACGTCGCCACCGGCACTCGCATCGTGTTCGGCGCCGACGACATCGGGGCACTGCGGGCGGCACTCGGGGTCGCCGAAGAACCGGGTCAGTCTTCGACGGTGCCGGGCGAGGCCGAGGTCGAGGTCCCGACCGGCAGGCTGCTCTGACCGACCAGGCACCGGTGACAGTGGTGCCCGACTGGCTCAAGGTTCCCCAGGCCGTCTGGCCGCTGAGCGACCGTGGCCTGTCGGCGCGACTGGTCGACCTGGCAACGCTGCGGTTCCTCGACGGGGAGCAGCCCTATGCCCGTCAGGCCTTCTTTGCCGACGTGCACAGCATCGACGGGCTGGCGCCAAGCGGCGCCCGCGTCGCCCGGGAGCTGACCAACGACAACGGCGACTGCCAACGTCTCTTCCTCGGCGAGGGATGGTCGCTGCACCTCGTCCTCACTGCTCGCCGGCCCGAGGTCCAGGTGATGGTGACGGCCGAGTCGGCCGATCTCGCCGACGAGGTGATCGGCACGGTGCGGCGGGCGGTTCCGCCGCCGGAGCGAACCGACGGCAAGGCCCGGCTCACGATGTGGACGGTGGGCAACGGCGGAGCGCCGAGCCGGCACCGGCGTTGGGTCGACACGCCGCGGTGGGACGCCATCGCTGGCAACTATCCCGGCGAGGTTGGCGCCGCCCTCGGCCGCCTTGCCGCCTTGGCCGAGCCGCCCGAGCACGGGGGCCGCCTGCTGCTCTGGTACGGCGAGCCGGGAACCGGCAAGACGACTGCCATCCGCTCCCTCGGCTACGAGTGGGGGAGTTGGGCCGACATCCACTTCGTTCTCGACCCCGAGGCGTTCTTCGGCTCACCCGAGTACCTGATGCACGTGGTGGCCGATGAGGACCTCTGGGATCCGCGTGCGTTGAGCACCAGTCGGTGGAAGGTGCTGGTGGTCGAGGATGCCGACGACCTCATCCGGGCCGACGCCCGGATCGACGCCGGCGCCTCGATGAGCCGGCTGCTCAACCTCACCGACGGCATCCTCGGGCACGGCCTCCGGGTGCTGCTCCTGATCACCACCAACGAGCCCATGCGGGGCCTCCATCCCGCCGTGGTCCGGCCGGGCCGGTGCCTGGCCGACGTGCAGTTCCGCCCGTTCAGCCGGGCGGAGGCCGATGCGTGGTTGGGGGGCACCGGTCAGGCGCCGACCGGCCAGCCCACCCTCGCCGAGCTGTACCGCGCCCGCGGCGATCTCGACCCCGTCGCTGCCCATCACGCCCCCGACGCCGCCGGCCCCTACCTCTGACCGAATGTCCGTAACTCGCGACGAATGCTCGGCAGATCTGCCGACAATCCGTCGCGAGTTCGGTCGTGGGCTGTCTCAGGCCTCGACCAGGAGGTGCTCGTCGCCCTCGGGCGGGGAGCGGAGGTCGTGCACGATCACATGGCCGCCACCGGCCCGCTTGGCCCGGTACATCGCCGCGTCGGCGGCCTGGATGAGGGCATCGGGGCTGCCGGCGCTGGCGAGGGCGATGCCGACGCTGGCGGTGATCGACAGGGGCGTCTCGCCGATCTCGAAGGGGTCCGAGATGACACCGAGGAGCCGGTTGCCGGCGGCCATGGCGTCGGCCGGGCCGTTCACCCCGTAGAGGAGGATGGTGAACTCGTCGCCGGCGAGGCGGGCAGCGAAGTCGCCTGATCGAAGGGCGGCCTGGAGACGCTCGCCGACCGCCTTCAGCAGCCGGTCGCCGCCGCCATGCCCGAAGGTGTCGTTCACCTGCTTCAGGCCGTCGAGGTCGGCGAACAGCACGCCGACCAGCTGGCGCCGTTCGAGGGCGAGGCCGAGCTCCTCGACGAAGTGACGGCGGTTGGGGAGCCCGGTCAGCGCGTCGTGGCGGGCCTGCTGCCACAGGTTGCGGGCCCGGAGCTCGTGGCCGGTGACGTCGCGGGCGGTGACGATGATCCCTCGCAGCAGCGGATCGGCGACCAGGTTCTCGCCGACAGCCTCGAGGTGACGATCAGTGCCGTCGGGGAGCGTGACGACGAAATGGGCCAGCGGACCGAGCCCCGGTTCACTGAGCCACCGCTCGAAGGCGTAGAAGGCGGGTGCCTGGTCCTCGACCCGCTGCCCGAGCGCTTTGAGGAAGGGTTCGCCCGCCCGGAGGCCGAGCCACAGCTCGGCGGTGGGGTTGGCGAAGTGCACGGTGCCTTCGCCGTCGACGATGGCCACCGCGTCGGTGATGTGCTCGACGACAGCGGTGAGGTTGGCCTCACTGGCAGCCAGGTCTCGCGTCCGGTCGGCGACCCGCCGCTCGAGCTCGTCGTTCACGCGGCCCAGCCGGCGGTGAGCGAGATCGCGTTCGGCGACCGCGGCGCCCAGCACGAGCGACGTGAGCGTTCCCGCAGCCAGGAACAGCGAGAGGTGCACGAGGCTGGTGTGCACGTTGTCGACGGCAAACGGCCCTCGTGACGCCGACGTCGCGCCGGCGGCCAGCATGGCCACCGCGAAGACGACGGCAGTCGTCCACCGGCTGTCGAGTCGAGCGGCGATCAGCACGAGCAGGGGCAGCAGGAGCACCTCGCCGTCGCTGGCGAAGAAGAACAGCGCGGCCGCGGCCCCGACCGATCCGACCGTGAGCACGATGGCTTCGGAGGCTCGCGGGTCGTGCCACCCCCGCTCCGTCTGCGACCACACAAGGATCAGCGACCCGGCGACCACCGCGCCGAGGGCGTCACCGACGCACCACACCCACCACGAGGTGGCGAACTCGCCGTTGGGCACCACGTTGCCGACCACCAGGCTCGACACACCCCATGTGGCCGACACGATGGCGGGAAGGGCCACGCCGGCGGCCACGAACCAGACCGTGCTCCTGACCTCCCGCAGGCGGACGTCGAATCGAGCAGCGGGATGCCGCAGGACGGTCGCCGCGGTGACAGCCGCCAGGGGGGCGCCGCAGGACATGGCCACGGCCACACCGACCGGGACGTCGGTGCGGAGGTGGGCAGCGAGCGCACCCAGGAAGACCCCCGGCCACAGCCCTCGGCCCCGGAGCACGAGGACGGCCACGGCGACGCCGGCGGCGGGAAAGACCGGTGTGACGTTGCCGCGGACGAACGAGAGCTGGAGGCCGAGCTCAGCGGCGGCGAAGTAGACGGCGGCGAGCGCGGCCGTTTCGATGAGCCAGCGGCGCGCGCGGCTGCCCGGCCCGATCTCCATTCGAGAATGGTGTCAGAGCTCGGCCTCGACAGCAGTGCGCATCGACCGCTTGTCCGGCTTGCCGCTCGCGAGCCACGGCACCTGCGTGACGTCGAGCACCTCGATGCGCGACGGCACTTTGTACGACGAGAGCAGTTTGTTCGTTCGCTGGCGGATGTCGGCAGGGTCGATCGTCATGTCGTCCTCGGCCACCAGCACCGCGACGACCTCCTCACCCCGGGTCGGGTGGGCCACGCCGAAGACGAACGCATGACGGATCTCGGGGAAGGACTGGAGCGTCTGCTCGACCTCCAGCGGGGCCACGTTGGCGCCACCGGACTTGATCATCTCGCTGTAGCGGCCCTTGAAGAAGATGTGGCCGCCCTCCAGGTAGCCGCGATCGCCGGTGTGGTAGTAGCCGTCGTCGTCGAAGGTGTCCTCGCGCTCCTTCTTGTACATGCCGGCCATGAGCCCGAAGCCCCGCACGCAGAACTCGCCCTCTTCGCCGTCGGGGAGGCTGGCACCGGTCTCGTGGTCGACGACCTTGTAGTCGAACAGCGCCGGGTGGTCGAACAGCGTCAGGTTGCGGTGCGGGCCGAAGGTCTCTGTCATGCCCATGTTGACGCCGTCGCCCGCGGACGAGACCGGTCGTGGTAGCAGTATCGGTGCCTGGGCCAGCGAGGTCACGTCGCGCCGCTCCCAGTCGGGATGAGCGCGCAGCGTCTCGAGCATCGTCGGCCAGCCGGCGAGGTCGGTGCATCGCTCCCGTTCGATGAGCTCAATGGCGCTGGCCGCCTCGAAGCGCTCCCCGGTGACGAGGCAGCTGCCGGTGAACAGACAACCGATCAAGCACTGCGGCCCGCCGACCCAGAAGAACGGCATCGCCATGAGGATCCGGCCGCCGTGGGACCACGATGCCTGCAACCCGAAGCCGACCGATGGCGCGACCTTCCGCACGCACACACCGTGGGTGTGGATCACGCCCTTCGGGTCGGCGCTGCTCCCCGAGGTCCAGATGACGAGGAGGGCATCGGCGGGGGTGACTTCGTCCTCGATGGCGGCGAGCAGGTCGTCGCTGATGCCGTGATCGTCGAGGTCACTCCCGTCGATCTCGATGGGCGTGGCCCACGGTTGATCGGTGCCGCCCACCAACCAGACCTCCCGCAAGAAGGGCATCGACGGCAGTCGGAAGGGGGCGGTCGCACCGGCCAGACCGTCGACCGTCTCCTCCAGATGGGCCTCGTAGTCCTTGCCGAGCAAGGTGCGGGGCGCGAACAGGATCTGTACATCGGCGATGCGCATGGCCCGGCGCAGCTCGGCCGGGCGGTAGGTCGTGCTGAACAGCGTGGCGATGGCGCCGATCCGGCCGATCGCCAGGAACACCGTGGCGAAGTCCTCCGACGACGGCAGCACCACCCCGATGCGAGTGCCCTTCCCGGCGCCGGCGGCCACCAGGCGCTTGGCCAGCGATCTCGACCGTTCATCCGCTTCCCGGAACGACATCCGGCTGCCCTCAGTGACGATGTAGTCGGCGTCGCCATAGGTGGCGACGGCCGAGGCGAGCACGGCGGGCACGGTGGGTCGGACGCCGATGTCCGGCAGGGGATCTGTCACAGGGGAACGCTATTCGGTCCTTCACGCGCGCGACCTTGCGAGGTAATCAGCCCGAAACCTGGATACGCGACGCTCGTGCCATGAGCTCGTACCGACTTCGTGTGCAGGTCCCCGAGCGGGTCGGGTCCCTGGCGCGTCTGGCAGGGGTGCTGGCCGAGCATGGGGCCAGCATCCGCTCGGTCGACATCCATCAGGTCGACGGTGACAGCGCGATCGACGAGATCATCGTGGAGGCGCAGGAGGAGTGGGAGCCCGTGAGCCTTGGCGGCGACATCGCCGCGATCGGATCGAGCCTCGTCTCCGTCCTCGAGGTCGATCAGCCCAATGACGCGTTGGCCGGCGGGCTCCAGTGGGCCGCTGCCGTCGTTGCTGCGGGTGTTCCCGGCTGCGACGCCCATCTGGCCTACGGCCTGGCCCAGCTGCTCGCCGCGCCGTTGGCTTGGCTGAGTCCCCTCGACGAGGGAGCCGCGCTCGAGGGTGCCCCCCTCGCGCTCGAGCGTGGCTCCCCCGTCGTCGTCCGCACCGCCGGCTTCGACGGACCGGCAGGCCCGGTGCCCGATGGCTGGCTCCTGGTGGCGGCCGACGACCCCCTCGACCCACAGACGTTGGCCTTCGCCAGCCGGCCCAAGAGCATGCGGTTCGCGGCCTGCGACGTGGCGCGGATCGAGGCGATCCTCGCCTTCCGTACCCAGCTCGTGTCGCGTCACCTGCTCGGGGTCTGACACCCGCGCCGGGCTCAGACCTCGAAGGGATCGCCGGGGACCGTCTCGGAGGCGAAGAAGAACGTCCCGCCGTGGCAGTCGTCGGGCTCGGCCGCGAGCACGGCATGGGTCAGCAGGCGCGAGCGCACACCCTTCGAGGTGAGATGGCGGCCGGCCTGGTCGACGTCCTTCACCTTGAACGTGACCCCGTAGATGAGGTCGCCGAACTGCTCGACGTGGCGGGCCAGGTGGGAGTCGTTGCGATGAGGCTCGGCCAGCTCGATCAGGAGGTGGCCGAGCTGCAGGAAGCACGAGTCGACACCACGGCCGAGGTCTTCGCCCTCCCACACCGGCTCGGCCAGCCACAGGTCCTGGAAGGTCTTGCGGCTCGCCTCGAGGTCGCGGACGCCGACGGTCACGTACGCGAGCCGTTCGATGCCGATCGGACCCTCTGACCAGTGCTTGCGCCGCTCCTCCCAGTCGTCCTGCATGCGAGGGTCGGGATCAACGGCCGGGCCATTCATGCTCCCGAACCGGGTGACCTGGACCATCAACCCGCCGACGTCTCGCGGGCTCGGGTAGAAGTAGACGATGTCGTCGGGCACCTCCTCCATGCGCCCGCCGCCCGGCTTGCCGATGTAGACGCCGCGGTCGAGGAGGTGTTGGGCGAAGCCGTAGATGTCGTCGACCATGAAGGCGACGGAGTGGAAATGCCGGCCGTAGCGGCTGAACGAGCGGGCCACCGGTGCGGCGGCATCGGCGGGGTCCTCCGGCGCCATCGGCTCGACGCACAAGTCGCTGACGTCGAGCATGGTGGCGTACCGCTTCTCGAGCCCTGAGTAGTTGGGCTCGGGATCGCCCCACCAGACGTCGGCGTCGAAGACCTCGCGGTACCACTCGGTGAGGGCGTTGACGTCCTCGCCGAGGTGGATGACGTGGTACATCAGCCCGAAGCCGTAGGGCCCGGTCTTGCGGATGGTCAGCGGCACGAGCCGCAGGTTAGGAGTCCCGGGCGGCACCTGCCACGAGGCAACACGGCTGGTCACCCTCTAGTTTTGGACACATGCTCTATATCGGTGGGGAATGGCGGTCGGCGGTGTCGGGGCGGACGTTTGAGTCCACGAATCCGGCGACGGGTGCGGTGATCGACTCGGTGGCCGATGGCGACATCGACGACATGAAGGCGGCGATTGATGCCGCCTATGGGGCGTTTGACGACTGGGCGGGGCGGACTGCCTATGAGCGGTCGGCCTACCTGTATCAGGCCTATCAGCTCATGTTGGAGCGCCGGGAGGCGCTGGCGAAGTTGATGACCGAGGAGCAGGGAAAGCCGATTCGCATGGCCCGCAACGAGGTCGGTTATGCGGCCGACTTCCTGCTGTGGTTCGCCGAGGAGGGCAAGCGCAACTACGGGGAGACGATTCCGTCGGCTCGGGCGGATCAGCGTTTCATCGTCCTGCACCAGCCGGTGGGGGTGGTGGGCGCCATCACGCCGTGGAACTACCCGATCTCGATGCTGACCCGGAAGATGGCGCCTGCCCTGGCGGTGGGTTGCACGATCGTGTTGAAGCCGGCCCGGTTGACGCCGTTGTGCGCGTTGGAGACGTTCAAGATCTTCGAGGAGGCGGGCATTCCCGCCGGCGTGGTGAACCTGGTGTCGACCACCGACCATTCCACGGTCGGCGCCGAGCTGATCGAGAACCCGAAGGTGCGCAAGATCACCTTCACTGGTTCGACTGAGGTGGGAAAGCTGATTGCGAGTCAGGCGGCGATGCACGTGAAGCGGGTGAGCATGGAGTTGGGTGGTCATGCCCCGTTCATCGTTCTTGATGATGCCGATCCGGTGCACGCGGCCAAGGGTGCGGCTGCCATCAAGTTCCTCAACACCGGGCAGGCGTGCATCTGCCCCAACCGCCTGTTCGTGCAGCGGGGCCTCGCCGATGCGTTCATCGCGACCATGACCGACCGGTTCA
>JAEKLB010000134.1 GCA_019510095.1 Acidobacteriota bacterium
AGCCTCAGCCTGGTTGGCTTCAGCCGGGCCTGGAAGTCTCTGACCGCGATCGAGCAGCAGACGCTGCTGCGCCCGGCGCCGGAGGATGCCACGCCAGCCGAGCGCAACCGCTTCTACGTGAGCCTCCATCGTCTCCGGATGCGCACGCGCGAGCGGGCCGAGTCGTTCACGCCCGCCGTCGTTGGGTGGCTCGGTCGTGTTCGCGAGTTGCTGAGCCCCGGTGTCCTCGATGGTGCTGCGGCCGCTGCTGTCGCGGCCGCTGTTGCCGCCACCGGATTGATCGGCTCGCCGAGCCCGCTCCCCACTCGATCTCCTGGGGACCGCGGCGTCGCTCCGGTGAGCGTGCGCTCTCGTCCGGTACCGCCGCGTCCCGCCCCGCCCGCCGACGGCAAGATGGACCACCTCCCGCCGACGATCACGCGCCGCTCGCCAACTGTCCACACGCCGGTCGAGCGTCGGGTCGACGTGGCGCTGCCAGACCGGTCCGGATACGTCAGGGTGCGCAATGACGATGAGCCGAGCCGGCCACCGTTGTGGTGTGGCGATGTCACCGGCCTCGTGTCCCGCGTCTGCATCGACTACCCGGTGCGCCCCTGAAACGGCGAGCGGCATGAGCTAGACCTTCGGGCGTGGCAGAGGGGATCCTCGGCGGGGTGCGAATCCTCGACCTGACGACCGGCCAGTCCGGTCCGCTGGCGGTGCGGTTGCTGGCGGAGGCCGGTGCCGACGTGGTCAAGGTCGAGCCGCCCGGCGGTGACCCGGCCCGAGCCCGGGTGCCGGCCGGCTTCGCATCGTGGAACCGGTCGAAGCGATCGGTTGTGCTCGATCTCGTGGACGCCGACGACCGGCGTCGGCTCGACGAGTTGCTCGCCGGCGCCGACGTGGTCGTGCACGAGCTCGCCCCGGCGGCCGCCGCCGCGCTCGGCCTCGACGAGGGCACGCTGGCCTCGCGCTTCCCCCAGCTGATCGTCGCGTCGCTCCTCAGCTTCCCGAAGTCCCACCCCGACGCCGACCTCCCGGCATCGGACCTGCTCGTGCAGGCTCGGCTCGGCATCCTCGACGAGCAGTTCGGCTACCGGGACGGCCCGATCTACCTCCGGCTCTCACCGGCGCTGTGGGGCTCGATGTACCTGCTGGCCTCGGGCATCCTCGCTCGGCTGATCCTGCGCGCCCGCACCGGCCAGGTCGGTCCGGTCGCCACCAGCCTGGCCCAGGGCGCGCTGGCTCCGTGCGGGCAGTTCTGGCACCGCTTCGACCATCCCAACGAAGCGCTCCGCTTCGGATCCTTGCGCAAGGAGGCGACGTGGGGCTTGGCCCCCATGCAGTGCACCGACGGCTGGGCGCTCGTCATGGCCACCCGCATCAGGCCGTCACAGGCGGGCTTTCTGACCGAGCTCGGTGTGCCCGACGACCGCGACGCGATCCGGGCTGCGGTCAGGAAGCGGTCGGTCGAGGAGATCATCGACCTGTGCAGCCGCAACGACGTGCCGTGCACGAAGGTGGCCGAGGTCGGCGAGGCATTGGTCAACGAACAGGCCCGGCTGAATGGCTACGTCGTCGAGCTCGACGACCCCGTCTGGGGCCGTTCGGTACAGGCGGCCTCGCCCTGGGAGGTGGTGCCGCCCAGCCGGGTGTCGTCCCCGGCGCCGGCACTGGGCCAGCACGACGGTGCCACGTGGGAGGAGCGGTCGTCGGCAGTGCCGCTGGGCGAAGCGCCACCCGGCAGGGGGCCGTTGGCCGGGCTGAAGGTCCTCGACTTCGGCATGTTCCTGGCCGGTCCGTTCGCTCCCCAATGTCTCGCCGACCTCGGTGCCGATGTGATCAAGGTCGAGGCCACCGACGGCGATCGCATGCGGGCGGCGAGCCAGTTCTACGGCTGCCAGCGCAACAAGCGCGACATCGCGCTCGATCTCGCCAACCCTGCGTCGCGCGAGGTGCTCGAGCGCCTGGTCCGGTGGGCTGACGTCGTCCATCACAACATCCGGCGCCCAGCCCAGGTGAAGCTCGGCATCGACGAGCCGTCGCTCCGGGCCATGAACCACGACATCATCGTGTGCCACACCGGCACCTACGGCACGAAGGGGCCGCGCGCCGACTGGCCCGGCTACGACCCGATCGCCCAGGCCGAGTCGGGCTGGATGTTCGAGAACGGCGGCGCCGGCAACCCGCCGCTGTGGTACCGGTTCGGGCTCATGGACCACCAGTGCGCGCTGTCCTCGCTGGTCGCCACCTTGCTCGCCATCTACCGGCGGGAGACGACGGGCGACGCGACGTTCGTCACCGCGTCACTGCTCGGAGCCGCGGTGCTGACGTCGAGCGAGACGCTGGTTCGCCTCGACGGCGGCGGTGTCGTCGAGGTCGCGCACCTCGATGCCCAACAGACCGGCGTGTCGCCCTACGACCGCATCGCGCAGTGCACCGACGGGTGGGTGGCGCTGGTGGCCGATACCGAGGCGGCACGCGCCACTGTCGACCAGGTGGGCCCGGGGATCGGTGACCTCACCGTCGACGATGCGGTCGCCGCCCTCGAGGCTGGTGGCGCGTCGGCCGAGCGAGTTCGCGAGAACTACGAGTCCGGCTTCTTCGACAGCGAGGCCAATCAGTCATCCAAGCTCTGCGTCACGCTGCCCAGCGCGGAGTGGGGCGACCACACGATGGTCGGCGCCTACTGGGACTTCGGCGACGTCGAGACCGTGCTCGACACCTCGAGCCCGGCACTGGGGGAGCACTCGATCGAGATCCTGGGCGAGCTCGGCTTCGCCGACGATGACGTCGAGAAGCTGCTTGCCGCTGCCGCCGTGGTGCAGTTCCGGCCCTGACGGCGGGAGCTAGAGGCGCTGGTTGGTGGCGCGGGCCTTGGCCTCGTCGAGGAGCTCGGCCTCCAGCTCGGCCTCGCGGCGGACGAGGTGCTCGTAGTAGAGCGCCTCTGAGGCGCTGAGTCCCCGCTGGGCACGCAGGTTGGCGATGGTCGTCAGCTCCGACCGCACGGCCTTGATGCGCCGGACCGCACTGGGTGCCCAGAACGTCCGGCTGTGCTCGGACTGGCTGGTCTGGCCCTTCACCGCCATGCGGGTCCCCTTCCGTGGTTGCCGCTTTCTCTCACGCTGCGTGGCCATTGTGCCACGTACCGCGCCTTACCCGCACCGGGCCCGACCCACACCCGGCTGGCGCGATGCCCACTGGTGGCCGGGCGCCGACGTCGGCAGACTCCTGGGGTGTTCGTCCCCTGCCTGTCGTCGCCGGACCCCTCGGACGGCCCCGCCCTCGTGGTGGCGGTCCGCAGCGCGCAGGTGGCCCTCCACCAGATCGAGGGCCATCACGGCGGCGTCTTCCTCGGCACCCTGGCCGGCCGGCACTGCTGGGCCGTCGACACCGACGAGGGCGACGACCTCGGGGCCGAGGTGGCCTACGCCGACCTGTTCGGCCTGTGGGGCACCGTCGACGAGCTGACCTAGACGGTGGCCGGCCGGGCCGTGCAGCTCGTCGAGTGGACTCGGACCCACCGGTTCTGTGGCCGATGCGGCACCCCGACCGACGAGGCACCCGGTGAGCGGGCCCGGCGGTGCCCCAGCTGCGGCCTGCAGGCCTTCCCCCGTCTGGCGCCCGCCATCATCACCCTCGTCGAGCGGGCCGATGGACGAGCCCTCTTGGCCAGGAACGCCCGCTTCCCAACGGCGATGTACTCGTGCGTCGCCGGCTTCGTCGAGCCCGGCGAGACGCTCGAGGAGGCCGTACGCCGCGAGGTGTTCGAAGAGGTGGGCGTGCGGGTGGGCGACATGCGCTACCGCCGGAGTCAGCCATGGCCGTTCCCGCACTCGCTGATGCTCGGGTTCCACGCCGACTACGAGAGTGGCGACATCGCGTGTGACGGCATCGAGATCGCCGACGCCGATTGGTTCGCCCCCGACGACCTGCCCGACATCCCGGGTCCGATCAGCATCGCCCGCTGGCTCATCGACGATTGGCTGTCACGCTCGGCGTGAGTCCATCGGCCATAGGGTCGGGAGATGCCGATCTATGCCCTAGGCGCGCTGGAGCCCGACATCGACCCCACCGCGTACGTCCATCCTGATGCCGTGCTGATCGGCGACGTTCGCCTGGGACCGGAGAGCTCGGTCTGGCCGGGGGCCGTGCTGCGCGCCGACGACGATGCGATCATCATCGGGGCGCGGTCCAACGTTCAGGACGGGTCGGTGATCCATGTGTCCGCCGGCCTGCCGACGGTGATCCACGAGGACGTGCTCATCGGCCACCTGGCCCATCTCGAGGGCTGCGTCGTGCACCGCCGCGGCTTCATCGGGAACGGTGCCATCGTGATGAACCGGGTCGTGGTCGGCGAGGGGGCGCTGGTCGCGGCCAACACCGTGCTGCTCAACGACACCGATGTCCCGGCCGGCGCCCTGGCAGTGGGCGTGCCTGCCACCATCAGGCCGGGCGCCGCCAATGCTCGCCTCGTGAGCCAGGGTGCCGACCACTACGTGCTTCGGGGCCGGCGCTATCGCGACGACCTCCGGCGCATCGCGTAACGCGGCTCCAGGGTCTCCGGTCAGCTGACCGGCTCGTCAGAGCAGATCGTCGACGACGAGCTCCCCGGCGGCGCGGAGGTCATCGCCGAGATCGTCGTGGTCGGCCAACCGACCCGACGGGATGGCCCGGGCCGCGAAGATCGCTCCGAGCACGGCCAGGACGGCGGCGACCACGAGCGCCAGTCGCATGCCGTGGACGAACGCAAGGTGGGCGGCCTCGAGGATGGCCTGGCGGGGAGCGGCGGGAAGGCCACGGCTGACGCCGATCGCGCCCGTGATCGACTGTCGGGCTTCGGCCACGGCCTGGGCCGTCGCCCCGGTGACGCCACGCGACGGGAAGCCGGATCGGTAGCCGCTGGCGGCCACGCTGCCGATCACCGCGATGCCGAGGGCCTGGCCGAGCTGCCTGGCCATCTGGTTGATCGCCGAGGCCGACCCCGCCCGCTCGGCGGGCACCGCCGTCATCACTGCCTCGGTGCTGGCGGGGATGAAGATGCTGAAGGCCAGCGCCATCAGGGCGAAGCCCACGAACAGGATCACGTAGGGCGAGTCGACCGTGGTGGTGGCGATCACCAGGGAGGCGCACGCGATCAGCCCGGTGCCCGCGGTCACCATCCAACGGGAACCGAATCGTTCGACCAAGCGAGGGGTGAGCGGCATGACGACGAAGTTGACCGTCACGATTGGTCCCGATGTCGCCAACGCTGCCGCCAGGGGCGTGTAGCCCTTCACCAGCTGGAGGCTCAGCACCACCAGGTACATCGAGCCGATCATGGCGCAGAACGCGATGGTCATGGTCGTGGCGGCAGCGCTCATCTGCGGCGTCCGGAAGCCGGCGATGTCGAGCATCGGGTCGCCGACCCGGAGCTCCCACGCGACGAACAGGAGGCTGAGGCCGGCAGCGGCGATGAAGCTGCCCACGACCAAGACGTCGCTCCACCCTCGCACGGGTCCCTCGATGAACGCCCAGAGCAGGGCGCCCAGGGCGGCGCTGGACAGGGCGGCCCCAGGTACGTCGAAGCGGCCGGCGTTGGGATCGCGGGTGCTCGGCACCAGGATCTGGCCCAGCACGAGGGTGACGAGCACCACCGGCACGTTGACGAGGAAGCACGAGCCCCACCAGAACCGTCGGAGGAGCAGGCCGCCGCTCACCGGCCCGATGAAGGTCGCCGTGGCGTTCATGAGCGACCAGTAGGCGATGGCCCGGCGACGTTGACGCGGCTCGGTGAAGACGTTCACGAGGATCGACAACGTGGCCGGCATGATCAGTGCCGCGCCGATGCCCATCACGCACCGCCACACGATGAGCTGATCAGGAGTCGTCGCCAGCGACGCGGCAAGCGACGACGCGCCGAAGACGGCCAAGCCAGCCAACATCACGCCCTTGCGGCCGAGGCGGTCGCCCAGCTTGCCCGCCGTGAGCAGCAGGCCGGCGAAGACGAGCACATAGCCGTCGATGATCCACTGCAGCTGGGACGGCGTCGCGCCGAGCGTTCGCACGAGGGTCGGCAGGGCGACGTTCAGGATGCTGTTGTCGATGCCGACGATCAGGAGGCTCAGGCACAGCACCGAGAGCGTGAACCAACGCCGCCTGTCCGTGTCCACGTCCTGCACCTCGCTCCCTGGTCGGTCAGAGCTTGCCGCGGAGCCAGCCCCGTTTGCCAAGCTCGGGATGGAGGACGTCCTCGCTGAAGAGGATCTGGCCGGTCGTGACCGCTGGATCGGCCAGCGCGACCCGGATGGTGGCCTCGGCGAAGTCCTCGGGGCTGGCCCAGTCGTCCTCCCCCCGCGACGACACCAGGGTGCCCGGCGTGATCACCGGCTCCGACGGCATGAGGGCGTTGACGGACACCCCGTGGCCCTGGACCTCGACGGCCACCGCCTGGGTGAGGTGGTGCATGGCCGCCTTGTTGCCGCCGTAGGCGATGGGGCCGGCGGTGCCCGGGTTCTCGTAGGGACCCTCGCCGGGCATGTAGGCGGCCGCCGAGCTGATGTTGAGGATGGCGCCGCCGCCGCGCTCGAGCATGTCGGGCAGCACCAGCTGCATCAGCCGGTAGGTGGCGAAGAGGCCGATCTCGAAGTGCAGCCGGAAGCCCTTCAGGGGGAACCCCACGAACGAGCTGCGGGTCCCGGTGATGGCAGTGGGCGACGCCGCCTTCGGGCTTGCCGGTGGCGGCGCGGCGGATGCCCCACCGGCGGGCGGCCGGCCGGGAATGGTGAGGGCGGCGTTGTTCACCAGGATGTCGACCGGTCCGAGCTCGGCGCGGGCGACCTCGACGATCCGGTCGACCTGCTCGGGGTCGGCGAGGTCGGCTGGCACGGCCAGGGCGCGCCCGCCGGCCCCCTCGATCTCGGCGACGGTGTCGTGGATCGTCCCCGGCATGCGAGGGTCCCATTGGGCTTCGGTCCTGGCCACCACCGCGACGATCGCGCCCTCAGCGGCGAAGGCGGTGGCGATGCCCTTGCCGATCCCCCGGCTGGCACCGGTCACGATCGCGACCTTCCCGTCGAGTCTTCCCATGCCGACTGTCTAGGTCACCGGTGCCGTCGACTGTAAAGCTTGGCCTCCTTGACCGACGACGACGCGCTCATACGCGACATCCGGGCGCGGGAGGGGAAGTACGCCGACGACGGCGACGTGCCGGCGGCGACGCTCTACGAGCGGGTGGGCGGTGGCGCCTTCTTCGACCAGCTGGTGACCGCGTTCTACGCGGGGGTGGTCGCAGACCCAGCGCTGCGGCCGCTGTATCCCGACGACGACATCGACGGAGCCCGGCAGCGGCTGCGCGACTTCCTTGCGCAGTACTGGGGAGGGCCGACGACCTACAGCGACGAGCGGGGTCATCCGCGCCTGCGGATGCGTCACGCCCCATTCGTGATCGCCGAGCTCGAACGCGACCGGTGGCTCACCCACATGCGGGCCGCGGTCGATGCGCTGGCACCCGATCCCGCCGACCGCGACGAGCTGCTCGCCTACTTCGAGATGGCCGCCGACGCCATGCGCAACGCCACCCGCCCGTCCGCCTGAGCGAAGCTGGTCCCCATGGCCGACCTGGTGCCCTTCCTCGATGCCCACGTGCACTTCTGGGACCACGACGCGCCCAACCTGAGTTGGGGTTGGCTGCGGGCCGGCTTCACGCAGGGCGATCGGGTCGAGGAGTTCGACATCGACCGGCCCCGCTTCACGCCGGTCGAGCTGCGCGAGGAGGCGGCTGGCCTCGGCATTGCCGGGGTCATCCACGTGCAGTCCGCCGAGCCCATGCCCGATCCGTCGGAGGAGACGGCGTGGCTGGCCGCGGTCGCCGAGGCACAGGGCTGGCCGAACGCCATCGTCGCGGCGTGCAAGCTGCGCGGCCAGGACGCGCCCGAGATCCTGCGCCGCCACGCCGCGTTCGACCGCTTCCGCGGGATCCGCGACCTCTGGCTCAGCCCGAGGACCGAGGCCGACCAGATCGCCCCGGCAATGGCGGTCGCCGCTGAGCTCG
Source organism: Acidobacteriota bacterium (assembly GCA_019510095.1). Taxonomy (GTDB): domain Bacteria; phylum Actinomycetota; class Acidimicrobiia; order Acidimicrobiales; family CADCSY01; genus JAEKLB01. The sequence goes on from JAEKLB010000134.1 coordinate 8,012, forward strand.
GCGCCAGCATCGAGATCTCGCTGCCGACGGCGGCGTTCCCCATGATGCGGGGCCTGGCCGAGGCGTTCCCCGACGTCACCTTCGTGCTCGGCCACGGTGGCTTCCCGAAGGCGCGTGACGACGCGCTGTTCGACGGTTGGAAGGCAGCCATGGTCGAGCTGGCGGCGTCGCCGAACTTCGTCTGCAAGATCTCGGCGACCACTGGGCGGGGAAACCCCAACTGGAAGCTCGCCGGCATCCGCCCCTGGGTCTTCGCCTGCATCGAGGCGTTCGGCGTCGACCGCTGCATGTTCGGCAGCAACTGGCCCTACGACCAGCCCGTCGCCACCTACGCCGGCATCGTCGGGCAGCTGCGCGACGTGGCCGCCGAGCTCTCCAGCAGCGAGCAGCATGCGCTGTTCCACCGCACGGCCGAGCGGGTCTACGGCGTCACGGTGCCCGCGAAGTAGCGCCAGGGGACTGGCGCGCTCAGGATCGCGACCGACCGTTGTCGTCGGGGTCGCGCAGGATCAGGGCCCACGACGCCAGCCCGTGCCCGCACCAGCCGTCGGGCGCCACCTGGCACTCGTCCGGCGCACGGCACATCCCGTCAGCCGCCCACTCGTCGAGCGTCTCCTGATCGGGGGGCGCCCAGCCGCTGTTGACCTCGAACCAGTCATGGGCGTTGCGCAGGGCCTGGTTCGGTGTCACCGTCCCAGCATCGCCCAGTGCGACGTGGCCGGTCGGGCTTGCAGGTCGCGCGTGGGACGAGCGGCGTGGTTCGCAAACCGATCGCGTCGGTTCACAACACCCGAATCGCCGACCGAAACGTTCACGGACTAGGTCGAAGATGGCCCGTTCAGGTGCTGGTCTGCGGTCGGGCAGCGAGAGTAGACGTTCCCTGAGGATCGGCTGAGCCCGAGACCAGGGGGCGGTGTGCGATGACCCACGTGCAGGTGGGAAGGGTGAGGCGACGGGCGGGGGTGGCCGCGCTTGTCGCGGTCACGTTCCTGGTGCTTGGCCAGACCGCGGTGTTGGCGCAGGGCGCGCCGCCGCCCGGCGGGGCACCTGCCGGTCCGCCCGCTGGTGGTGGTGCGCCGAGCACGCCTCCGAGTGGTGGTGGTCCTGGTGCGGCGCCGCCTTCGGGTGCGCCTGGTCCTGGTGGCCCGGGCTTCACGCCGCCGAGTGGTGGTGGGCCTGGTGCGGCGCCGCCTTCGGGTGCGCCTGGTCCTGGTGGCCCGGGCTTCACGCCGCCGTCTGGTGGTGGGCCTGGTGCGGCGCCGCCGCCCACTGGCGCGCCGGGCAATCCGGGCGGCGGCAACGCCCCCCGTCCCGGTCAGCAGGGCCCGACCGGGCAGCCGCCCGCTGGGTTCACCGGTCAACCCGGCCAGCAGTTCCAGAATCCGGCGGGGCCGCCCGTCGCCGGGCAACCGGGTCAGCAGTTCGCCACCCAACCGGGTCAGCCCGGTGGGCAACAGCCGGGAACGGGCGCCCCTCGCGTCGGCCAGCCGGTTGGGGGCCAGCCGGGCCAGCCGTTCACGGGCCAGCCTGGTCAGGCTGGCCAGTTCTTCGGTACGCCAGGTCAGGCACTCCCGGGCCAGGCCGGTCAACCGGGTCAGGG
>JAEKLB010000135.1 GCA_019510095.1 Acidobacteriota bacterium
CACGATCCTCCGCCACCTCGGCAAGATCGCCACCGTGGAGGTGGTGCCGGCGTCGACGCCGGCTGCCGATGTCCTGGCCCGCCGGCCCGACGGCGTGTTCCTGTCGAACGGGCCTGGTGACCCGGCGATGGTGGCGGGCGCGGTCGACAACATCCGGGGGCTGCTCGGCAACGTGCCGGTGTTCGGGATCTGCCTCGGTCACCAGCTCCTCGGCGCCGCGCTCGGCGCCGAGACCTACAAGCTGAAGTTCGGCCACCACGGCGGCAACCACCCGGTGCGCCGGATCAAGACCGGTGCCGTCGAGATCACCAGCCAGAACCACAACTTCGCAGTGGCCGAGGGCAGCCTCGACAGTGCAGACGTCACCCACGTGAACCTCAACGACGGCGTGGTGGAGGGCATCGCCTGCCGCGACGTGCTCGCCTTCGGGGTGCAGTACCACCCGGAGGCCGGCCCCGGTCCCCACGACGCCCGCTACCTGTTCGACGAGTTCGACGCCCTGATGGCGAGGGGCGCGTAGTGCCGCGGCGTACCGACCTCGAATCGATCCTCCTCATCGGCTCTGGACCGATCGTGATCGGCCAGGCTTCGGAGTTCGACTACTCGGGCACCCAGGCGTGCCGGGTGCTCAAGGAGGAGGGCTACCGCGTCATCCTCGCCAACTCCAACCCGGCGACGATCATGACCGACCCCGACTTCGCCGACCGCACCTACATCGAGCCGCTCGACGTCGAGGTGCTCACCGCCATCCTCGAGCGGGAGCGGCCCGACGCCGTGCTGCCAACCCTCGGTGGCCAGACGGCGCTCAACCTGGCCATGGCCCTCACCGAGCGAGGGGTGCTCGAGCGGCTCGGCATCGAGCTGATCGGTGCCAATGCCGAGGCCATTGCCACCGCCGAGGACCGGGGCCAGTTCAAGGTGGCCATGCAGGAGATCGGCTTGGGCGTCCCGGCGTCGGGCATCGCCCATTCGATGGACGACGCGCAGCGCGTGATCGACGACATGGGCCTGCCGGTCATCATCCGCCCCGCGTACATCCTCGGTGGCCGGGGCACCGGCATCGCCTCGACCATGGACGAGTTCGTCCACCTGGCCAGCCTTGGTCTCGACGCCAGCCCCATCTCGGAGATCCTGATCGAGCGGTCGATCCTCGGGTGGAAGGAGTACGAGCTCGAGGTCATGCGCGACCGGGCGGACAACTGCGTGGTCATCTGCTCGATCGAGAACCTCGACCCCATGGGCGTGCACACCGGCGACTCGATCACCGTCGCACCAGCGCAGACCCTGTCCGACGTCGAGTACCAGCTCATGCGGGACGCGGCCTTCGCCTGCATTCGCCGGGTGGGTGTCGAGACCGGCGGGTCGAACGTGCAGTTCGCGTTGAATCCCGACAACGGCGACATGGTCGTCATCGAGATGAACCCCCGGGTGTCGCGCTCGAGCGCCCTGGCGTCGAAGGCCACTGGCTTCCCGATCGCCAAGATCGCGACCCGCCTGGCCGTCGGCTACACGCTCGACGAGATCATGAACGACATCACCGGCGTGACGCCGGCGAGCTTCGAGCCGAGCATCGACTACGTCGTGACCAAGATCCCGCGGTGGGCCTTCGAGAAGCTCCCGGGCACCACTGGCGTCCTGGGCACGTCGATGCAGTCGGTCGGCGAGGCCATGGCCATCGGCCGCACCTTCCCCGAGTCGCTCCAGAAGGGGATGCGCTCGCTGGAGAACGGTCGGCTCGGCCTCAACTGCGATCCTGGCGAAGCCGCCTACGACTCGCTCGACGACGACGAGCTGGTGCGCCGGTCGGCCGTGCCGACGCCGGAGCGGCCGTTCCACCTCGAGGCGGCGCTGCGGCGCGGCATCTCCGTCGACCGGTTGGCGTCGGTCACGAGGGTCGACCCATGGTTCCTCGACCAGCTCTCGATCATCGTCGAGGAGCGAGCCCATCTGGCCGCCGTCGGCTTCGCGGCCATGACCCGGCGCGACTGGCGGCGGGCCAAGCGACTCGGCTTCGGCGACGCCCAGCTCGCCTACCTGTGGGGCGTCGGCGAGGGCGAGGTCCGCTCAGCGCGCCTCGCGCTCGGGGTGCGGGCGACGTTCAAGACGGTCGACACCTGCGCCGCCGAGTTCGAGGCCCGCACGCCGTATCACTACGCCACCTACGAGGACGAGGACGAGGTGCGACCGTCCGACCGGCGCAAGGTCGTGATCCTCGGGTCCGGTCCAAACCGGATCGGCCAGGGCATCGAGTTCGACTACTGCTGCGTCCATGCCAGCTTCGCCCTCCGCGACGCGGGCATCGAGACGATCATGATCAACTGCAACCCGGAGACGGTGTCGACCGACTACGACACGTCCGACCGGCTGTACTTCGAGCCGCTCACCGCCGAGGACGTGCAGAACGTGTTGGACGCCGAGTCGGCATCGGGCGAGCTACTCGGCGTCATCGTCAGCCTTGGTGGCCAGACCCCGCTGAAGCTGGCGCACACGTTGGCGCCGGGCCTGGTGCTGGGCACCTCGCCGGCGTCGATCGACCTCGCCGAGGATCGCGAGCGGTGGAACGACCTGTGCGCCCAGCTGGAGATCCCGCAACCCGCCGGCGGCACCGCCGTCACCGTCGACCAGGCGCTCGCCATCACCAGCCGCATCGGGTACCCGGCCCTCATCCGCCCCAGCTACGTGCTCGGGGGCCGGGCCATGTCGATCGTCTACGACGACCAGGGTCTGGCCGAGGCCATGGCGGAGCTGGCCGGGTTCGGCTCGCTGGGCCGGGAGGGCGGGCTCTCTGCCACCCGGCCCGTCCTCGTCGACCGCTTCCTCGAGGACGCCATCGAGGTCGACGTCGACGCCCTGCGCGACGCCACCGGTGAGGTGGTGATCGGCGGGGTCATGGAGCACGTCGAGGAGGCGGGCGTGCACTCGGGCGACAGTGCTTGCGCCATTCCGCCGCCGACCCTGGCCCCGCCGGTGATCGCCGTGATCGAGGACTACACCCGGGCCATCGCCGCCGCCCTCGACGTCCGGGGCCTGCTCAACGTGCAGTACGCGGTGAAGTCGGGCCAGGTGTTCGTGATCGAGGCCAACCCTCGTGCCAGCCGGACGGTGCCGTTCGTGGCCAAGGCCACCGGTGTGCCGCTGGCCAAGGTGGCGGCCCGGGTCATGGCCGGGTCGACGCTGGCCGAGCTGCGGGTCGAGGGTCTGCTGCGGCCGCCCGTGCGGGGCGGCCACGTCTCGGTGAAGGAGGCGGTGCTCCCGTTCAACCGGTTCCCCGACGTCGACACCCTGCTGGGGCCGGAGATGCGTTCGACCGGCGAGGTCATGGGCATCGACGTCACCTTCGGGCTGGCCTTCGCCAAGAGCCAGATCGCGGCGGGCAGCGGCTTGCCCGAGGGCGGTGGCGTGTTCCTGTCACTGGCCGATCGCGACAAGGCCGGGGGGATGCTGGCGGCCCGGCGGTTCGCCGAGCTCGGCTTCCAGCTGATCGCCACCGAGGGCACCGCCGCTCACCTCGAGGCCAATGGCATCGCCGTCGAGCAGGTGGTGGCCAAGGTGGGGGAGGGCGACGGCGACCGGCCGACCGCGGTCGACCTGATCACCAGCGGCAAGGTCGACCTCATCGTCAACACCCCGCGCGGGAGCGGCCCCCGGGCCGACGGCCGCTACATACGGGCCACCGCCCAGGTCCACGGTGTTCCCTGCCTGACCACGGTGGCGGCCGCCTTGGCCGCCGCCAACGGCATGGCCGACTGGGCCACCCACGAGCTCCACGTCCGCTCCCTCCAGGAGTACCACGAGACCGAGCAACTGGGCCTCGAGCTGTGAAGCTCCCGTTCTGGCAGGGAAAAGCGGACCGGAGCGTCCGCTTTTCCCTGCCAGAACGAGAGGGGACGGTCGATCTGACGACGCGGATCGGGTCGGTCGTGCTGCCGAACCCGGTGATGACGGCGTCGGGGACGGCGGGGCACAGCACCGAGCTGGCTGCCTACCTCGACCTCGCCTCGCTGGGCGCGGTGGTGGTGAAGTCGCTGTCGGCTGGGCCGTGGGCCGGGAACCCCGGGCCCCGGGTGCACAGCACCACGGCGGGGATGATCAACAGCGTCGGGCTGCAGGGACCCGGAGTGGAGGCCTGGCTCGACGACGAGCTGCCCGCCCTGCTGGCGACGGGGGCCCGTGTGGTGGTGAGCATCTGGGGTACGAGCGTCGAGGGCTACGAGAAGGCGGCCGCCATGCTCGCGACGGCCCCGTCCGGTGTCGTCGCCCTCGAGGTCAACCTGTCGTGCCCCAACACCGAGGCCTCATCGCAGATGTTCGCCCACGACGCCCGCGCCACCGAGGAGGCCATGGCGGCGACGGCGGCCGCCGGCCGTCCCCGGTGGGCCAAGCTCAGCCCCAACGTCAGCGATCTCCGGCCCATCGCCGAGGCGGCGCGGCGCGGCGGGGCCGAGGCGGTCACCCTCGTCAACACTGTGCTCGGCATGGCGATCGATCCGCTGACCCGGACCTACCGACTGGGCGCCGGCCCGCGGGGCGGGGGCCTGTCGGGTGCGTCGGTGCACCCGGTCGCGGTGCGGGCGGTGCACGACGTGCACGCCGCCTTTCCCGACCTGCCAATCGTCGGTGTCGGTGGTGTCGCGTCCGGGATAGACGCAGCCGAGCTGCTGCTCGCTGGCGCGTCGGCCGTGCAGGTCGGTACGGCCACCTTCGCCGATCCGCGAGCGCCGCAGCGGGTGCTGCGGGAGCTGGCGGCCTGGGCCGCTGCCCAACATGAGAACGCCATCGGCGACGTCGTCGGTGCCATACACAGGAGACAGGGATGACCACCTCGGGCACGACCGCGACGGAGACCGACCTGCGGGGGCACCTCGCCCTGGCCCTCGACCTCGACGACCTGGTGCCCGCGCTCCGGTTGGCGCGCGAGCTCCAGCCGTGGTTCGGCGTGGCCAAGGTCGGTCTCGAGCTGTTCAGCGCGGCCGGCCCCGAGGCGGTGACGACCCTGGTCGACCTCGGCTACGAGGTGTTCCTCGACCTGAAGCTGCACGACATCCCGACCACCGTCGAGCGGGCTGCCCGCGTGGCCGGCGCGCTCGGCGCCCGCTACCTGACGATCCACACCATGGGCGGTCCGGTGATGCTGCGCGCCGGGGTGGAGGGCTTCGCCGCTGGCGCGGCGGCCGTCGGCCTGCCGGCGCCGACCGCACTGGCGGTCACCGTGCTCACCAGCGACAACGACGCGCCCGAGCACATCCTCCCGAGGCGGGTGGCGCTGGCGATCGAGGCCGGCGCCGGTGGTGTGATCTGCGCCGGCACCGACGTGTCGCTCGTCCGCCAGCTCGCGCCCCGCCTGACGGTGGTCGTGCCCGGCACCCGTCCCCCCGGGGCCGCCCACCACGACCAGGCCCGGGTCACGACCCCGGAGGAGGCGCTCGCGGCCGGGGCCGACGTGCTGGTCATCGGGCGGGCGGTCACCGCGGCTGCCGACCCGGCCAAGGCGGCCGAGGCTCTCACCGCCTCGCTCTCCTGACCCAGGCGGGGCAGGCCCGCATCGCCGACCTGCGGCTTCGGCCCGTCTACGCTCCAGCGTCATGCCTTTGCCGCCCCAACTCACTCCCGAGCAGCGACAGGCCGCCCTCGAGAAGGCTGCCGCTGCCCGCCGTGCGCGAGCCGAGATCAAGGAGAAGCTCAAGATGGGCTCCACCACCTTGGAGGAGCTGCTCGATCAAGCCAAGGCCAGCGACACCGTCGGCAAGATGAAGGTGCTGTCGGTGCTGGAGTCCCTCCCCGGCCTCGGGAAGGTCAAGGCCCGCCGGCTCATGGAGGAGTGCGACATCAGCGAGACCCGGCGCCTCCAGGGTCTCGGTGGGCAGCAGCGCAAGCGGCTGTTCGAGAAGCTCTCCGCTGGCTGAACGATCGCTGATCGAGCTGGTCTGATCATCGTCATCTCCGGCCCCGGTGGGGTCGGGAAGGGCACCATCGTCGAGCGCCTCGTCCCCCGGGACCCGGCCCTGTGGCTCAGCCGCTCCTGGACCACGCGGACCCGTCGGCCCGGCGAGCCCGAGGGCGCCTACGTCTTCGTCGACCGGCCCGCCTTCGAGGCCCGCATCGATGCGGGCGGCTTCCTGGAGTGGACGGAGTTCCTCGGCAACCTCTACGGCACGCCGGTGCCGGAGGCCCCGCCCGGCCGCGACGTCCTGCTGGAGATCGAGGTCGACGGTGCCCAGCAGATCAAGGCCCTCTACCCCGATGCCCTCCTGATCGTCGTCGTGCCGCCGACCATCGAGGAGCAGGAACGCCGGCTACGGGGCCGGGGCGACCCGGACGACCGGGTCAGGGACCGGGTGGCCAAGGCGGCCGAGGAGCTGGCCGCCGCCTACGCCATGAACGCCCACGAGGTGGTCAACGACGACCTCGACCGGGCCGTGGCCGACATCGAGGCGATCATCCGGGGCGCCCGGGAAGCCCAGGGTTCCAGACCCTGACTGGTACGCTCGGGCCCCATGAATCGGCGCCAGGACACGATGATCAGCCCGCCCATCGAAGACCTCCTGGCCCGGGTCGACTCGAAGTTCTCCCTGGTCACGCTGGCCGCCCGCCGCGCCCGCCAGGTCAACTCCTACTTCAACCAGCTCGGCGAGGGCCTCGGCGCGCTGGTGCCGCCGCAGGTGGCGTCGACCGCCCGGAAGCCGCTCTCCATCGCCTTCGAGGAGATCGCCGCCGACAAGATCACCTCCGAGCCCATCGACGAGGAGGCCATTGCCCTGGCCGAGGCCGAGGCGGCGGCCGCGGCGCTGGCCGCGGTCGAGGATTCGAGCGAGTAACAGCTTGCTGCGCGGGCGCCGCATCGTCCTCGGCGTCTCGGGCGGGATCGCCGCCTACAAGTCGATCGACCTCTGTCGCCGACTGGTCGACGCCGGCGCCTTCGTCAGCCCGGTCCTGACCCCCGACGCCCAGCACTTCGTCACCACCACCACGTTCTCGGCGCTGGCCTCGGAGCCGGCGCGCACCACCCTGTGGGACAGTCCCGAGCCCAGCCCGCACACCACTCTGGGCCAGCGGGCCGATCTGGTGGTCGTGGCCCCCGCCACCGCCCGGGTGCTGGCCGCCTACGCCATGGGCCTCTCCGACGACCTCCTGATCGCGACCCTTCTCGCCACCCGGGCGCCCGTCGTGATCTGCCCGGCCATGCACACCGAGATGTGGGAGCAGCCGGCGGTCCAGCACAACGTGGCGCTGCTCCGGGAGCGGGGGGTGACGGTGGTCGGGCCGGCCGCCGGCCACCTGGCCGGGGGCGACGTCGGCATGGGTCGCATGGTCGAGCCGGCCGAGATCGTGGCCGCCTGTGAGGAGGTCCTCGGCCGCAGTCGCGACCTGGCCGGCCTCCGGGTGCTGGTCACCGCCGGCGGCACCCAGGAGCCGATCGACGCCGTGCGGGTGATCACCAACCGCTCGTCGGGCAAGCAGGGCTACGCCTTGGCCGAAGAGGCCTATGCCCGCGGCGCGGCCGTGACCTTGGTGAGCGCGACCGAGCGAGCCGTCTCGCCCGGGATCGAGGTGGTGCCGGTCCGCACCGTCGCCGACCTCGAGCGGGCCGTCGTGCCCCGCAGCGGCGAGTTCGACGTGATCATCCAGGCCGCCGCCGTGTCGGACTTCCGGGCCAAGGAGGTCGCCGACCACAAGATCAAGAAGCACGAGGGCCTCACCGAGATCATCCTCGAGCCGACCCATGACTTCTCGGTCGAGCTCGGGGAGATGAAGCGACCGGGCCAGACCCTGGTCGGCTTCGCCGCCGAGACCAGCGACCTGCTCGCCAACGCGCAGAAGAAGTTGGCGAAGAAGAACCTCGACCTGATCGTCGGCAACGACGTGTCGGCGCCCGGCGTCGGCTTCGAGCACGACACCAACGCAGTGGTGCTCGTGTTCGCCGACGGCAGCCGTCAAGATGTCCCACTCACCGACAAGCGGGCCGTCGCAGCCGCCGTGCTCGACGCCGTCCTCAGCATCCGAAACGGAGACACCGCCAGATGAGCTTCACCTTCACCTCGGAGTCCGTCACCGAGGGCCATCCCGACAAGATGGCGGACCAGATCTCCGATGCCGTCCTCGACGCCATCCTCGCCGAGGACCCGACCGGTCGGGTGGCCTGCGAGACGATGCTGACCACCGGCCTGGTGGTCGTGGCCGGTGAGATCACCACCGAGGCCTACGTCGACATCCCGCGCATCGCGCGGGAGACGGTGTGCCAGATCGGCTACGACCGCGAGTCGTACGGCTTCGACGGCCACACCTGTGGCGTGATGGTGTCGCTCGACGAGCAGTCACCCGACATCGCCCAGGGCGTGAACACCGCGTACGAGCGGCGGGCGGGCACCTCGGGCGAGGACGAGCTCAACGCCCAGGGCGCCGGCGACCAGGGGATGATGTTCGGCTACGCCTGCGACGAGACCGACGACCTCATGCCGATGCCGATCTGGCTGGCGCACCGCCTCGCCCATCGGCTGTCCGAGGTGCGCAAGGCCGGGATCCTCCCGTACCTCCGTCCCGACGGCAAGACCCAGGTGACCATCGACTACGACGACGACGGCAATCCGGTGAAGCTGCGCACGGTGCTCATCTCGACCCAGCACCAGCCCGGCCTCGATGCCGAGACGTTGATCAAGCCCGACCTGATCGAGCACGTGATCACGCCGCTGCTCCCGCAGCAGTTCGCCCACGACGACTTCGACGTGTTCGTGAACCCCACCGGCGCGTTCGAGCTGGGCGGCCCGCAGGCCGACACCGGCCTGACCGGGCGCAAGATCATCGTCGACACCTACGGCGGCATGGCCCGTCACGGCGGCGGCGCCTTCTCCGGCAAGGACCCGTCGAAGGTCGACCGCTCGGCGGCGTACGCCGCCCGGTGGGTGGCCAAGCACGTGGTGGCGTCGGGCGCGGCCCGCCGCTGCGAGGTGCAGGTTGCCTACGCCATCGGCGTGGCCCATCCCATCTCGCTGCTCGTCGACACGTTCGGCACCGAGACGGTGGCGAAGACGAAGATCGAGGCGGCCGTTCGCGAGCTGTTCGACCTGCGCCCGGCCGCCATCCTCCGCGACCTCGACCTCCGCCGGCCGATCTACCGGAAGACCGCCGCCTACGGCCACTTCGGCCGGGCCGAGAAGGAGTTCACCTGGGAGCACGTCACCCGGGTCGACGACCTCCGCTCCGCCCTCGGCCTCTGACCCCTTCCCGTTCCTTGGTCGCGCGCGCCGCCGTGCGGTGGTCGACGTACCAAAGGACATGAGTCGCGTCTGCCGGGTCGTCGTCGACGAGCCGGCGCTGGAGAAGGAGTTCGACTACCTGGTCCCCGAGAAGTACGGGGACCAGGTGCGCGTCGGGACGATGGTTCGGGTGCCGCTGCACGGCCGCCGCCTCGGGGGCTGGGTGGTGGCCGACGACGTCGAGCCGACGATCGGAGTCGATCTCCGCCCGCTGGCCAAGGTCACCGGCTGGGGACCGGAGCCCGAGCTCGCCGACCTGGCCCGATGGGCGGCGTGGCGATGGG
>JAEKLB010000136.1 GCA_019510095.1 Acidobacteriota bacterium
AGCTGCGGTAGCCGATGTAGAGGATCACGGCCACGACCGACAGCAGCCATCCGGCGCCCCGGCTCACCCACAGCACGGCGACGGTGACCAGGGCCAGGCTCGAGTTGGTGATGCTGACGACGAAGTTGGCGACGACCAGGCGGCGGACGATGCGGGACTCGGGAATCCCCTCGTAGCAGGCGATGGCGCCGGCGATGCAGGCCGTCGCCAGCAGGCCGGAGACAGTCGCGGCGGCGAGGCCGGCAACCATGCCGCGCGCATCGTGACCGGTCGCTCCACCGACGAGGGCTAGGAAGATCAACACCGCGGTGGCGGTCTCCACCCAGTGCGTCGCCAGGTTGAAGATGAGCTTCATGGGCGCCTGGCGGCGATGAAGCCGCAGTGCGAGTCCGCCGCCGAGGAGCCTGGCGGCCAGCAACCCCACGGGCGAGGTGAAGAACATCCCGACGACGAGGGGCAGCTCCATCAGGCTGAAGGTGAACTGCTCCTGCCGGAACTGGAAGTGGATGACGAAGACCTCGGCCGCGGCGAAGCCGACGGCGAGGGCCCACCAGGGCACGCCGAAGGGCGCGTCGATGGGGCCATAGCCGGCGATGAAGGAGGTGGCGACCGCGGCGGCCGCCGAGAGGAGGAGCGTCAGCGCCCAGACACCGCCGGCGCCCGACAGCGTCAGGCGACGGCGACTCGGTGTCATGCCCTCATCGTCCCTCGCGAACCCACCGCGGGGAAAGAGGCGTCATGACCAGGTCGAGCCGGTCCAGCTGTCGGAGGTCCAGGAACCGCCCGTCCAACTGCCACCGGTCCAACTGCCACCAGTCCAACTGCCGCCAGTCCAGGAACCGCCAGTCCAGCTACCGCCAGTCCACGAACCGCCAGTCCACGAACCGCCAGTCCACGAACCGCCAGTCCAGCTGCCACCGGTCCACGAACCGCCAGTCCAACTGCCACCAGTCCACGAACCGCCAGTCCAACTGCCACCAGTCCAGCTACCGCCGGTCCAACTGCCACCAGTCCACGAAGCGCCAGTCCAGCTACCGCCGGTCCAACTGCCACCAGTCCACGAACCGCCAGTCCAGCTACCGCCAGTCCAGCTGCCACCGGTCCACGAACCGCCAGTCCAACTACCGCCAGTCCAGGAACCGCCCGTCCACGAACCGCCCGTCCACGAACCGCCGGTCCAGCTGTTGCCGGTCCACGAACCGCCCGTCCAACTACCGCCGGTCCACGAACCACCGGTCCAGGTGTTGCCACCTGACCAGGTGTTGCTCCCTGACGGTCCGCTCGCCGGCACCGGGGGGGCCGGCGGCGGCGCCGGCGGCAACGCGCCGGAACCGGCAGCCGCCGCCGTCTGCGTCTTCGACCCGAACACTGGGGTGAGCAACGAGTTCCGGACGTCGACCATGCCCGCGCCCTGGGCATCGTCACTGGCATTCGGAACGTCTCGAGCGCCCGCCTTCAGCACCCACTTGACCTGGTCGGGCGTGAGGCCCGGACGAAGGGTCAGTAGGTCGGCGACAGCGCCCGACACGACCGCAGCCGCCTGCGACGTACCCGTGCCCTTGAACAGCCGGTCGCCGACCCGTGCGCTCGGGTACAGGTTGTCGATGCGGGAACCCGGATCACGAAGACCGAGGATCGACTGACCGGGCGCCACGAGGTCGACATGGCGGGCCTCGGTGCCCTTCGGCGAGAAGCTCGGGACGGTGTCGTCGCTGAGCGACGACGTGCCCTTGGTGTCCGCCGCACCGACGGCGATCACAAACGGGTCAGTGGCCGGGCTGGACAACGCCGGGCTGTTCTCGCCGTTGTTGCCGGCAGCGACGACAACGACGATGCCCGCCTTCCAAACGGCTTCGACCGCGACCGCGAGCGGGTCGACCATGTAGTCGATCGGATCGGCGCCGAACGAGAGGTTCAACACCCGGATGTTGCTGCTGTCCTTGTTCTGGATCACCCACTGCATGGCGGCGAGCAGGCGCAAGAGGTCGGTGCTGCCGTCGCTGTCGGCAACCTTCACCGACACGACCTTGGCGTTGTCGCCCACGCCGTGGAAGCTGCCACTGCCGTTGCTGTTGTCGTCCCCAGCAATGATGCTCGCCATGTGCGTGCCGTGGCCGTAGGCGTCAGAGACCGTCGGATCGAACGACAGGTTGGGGCCGTACCTGAGCTTGTTGCTCCCGTCGAGACCCGGCACGGGGGCCACTCCGGTATCGATCAGCGCCACCCCCACGCCATTGCCATTGGGCAGGAAGTTGTCCACACCGACGACGTCGCGCACGTGATCGAGGCTGTTGGAGCCAACCAGGGCATCACCGACGAGGCGGCGGCTGAAGAGCTGGATCGAGCGATTGCGGGTCACCGATGCCACACCCGGTAGGTGCGTGAGGCGCTCGACGACACCCGACGGCACCTCGGCAACGAAGCCACCGATGGCAGAGATGCCCTTGCCCACCGTGCCTCCGGCCAAGGCCACGCCGCTACGGGCGGTGTCGCCCATCCCGTCGACGGCCCGGATGATGACCTCGACGGTGGTGTGATCCGCGCCATTCGGACGGGCGGCAGTCGCGGGACCAAGGACCACCAGCAACGTCAGCACCGCCGCCAGAACGCCGGCCGCAGCCCGTCGCGTCCGCGGGAGCGCGGAGAACGACCAGGACGTTCCTTGTGCGGCAATCGTGGTCGGCCGATTTCGGTGCATTCGCTCCACTCCGTCAGAACGCGGGTGGTGAGAGGGCCCACACGCTGTGCGCATCATGCCCGCCGCGGTCCCCCGCGTCGATGGCTCTGGCTGGTCATTCGCCGTTGATTCGGTCCACGGCGCGGACTAGTTCCTCGCTCAGCGCGTCCTCGTCGAGCCACTGGATCCGTGGATCGCGCCGGAACCAGCGGCGCTGGCGGCGGGCCAGGCGCCGGGTGCCGACGACCGTCTCGGCGATGGCCTCGTCGAGCGAGAGGCGCCCCTCGAGATGGTCGAGGACCTGCCGGTAGCCGAGCGCCTGCCGAGCCGTGCGCGACAGCCCCCCGGGAGCGGCGGCCAGCTGCGCCACCTCGGCGACCAGGCCGGCGACGACCATGGCACCGACCCGGTCCTCGATGCGCTGGTCGAGGACCTCGGTGGGCAGGTCGATGCCGACCTGCACGGTCGCGACCGGCGGGTAGGCGCCGAGGCCGGGCCCGAACGACGAGAACGGCCGGCCGGTGCCGAGACACACCTCCAGCGCCCGCACGACCCGCCGATGGTTCGTCGGCTCCATGCGGCCAGCGGCGACGGGATCGAGCCCGGCCAGACGCCCGTGCAGCGCCACGGCATCGGGCTCGGCTTCGAGCTCGGCGCGAATCGCCGGCCACTGGCCCGGTACCTCGAGGCCGTCGACGACGCCGCGGACGTAGAGGCCCGTGCCGCCCACGACGATCGCTCGCCGGCCCCGCCCGGCGATGTCGGCGAGCGCAGCCCCTGCCTGCTCGACGTACCGGGCCAGCGAGTACTCCTCCGACGGCTCGGCCACATCGACGAGATGGTGAGGCACCGCCACCCGCTCCTGCGCCGTGGGCTTGGCGGTGCCGATGTCCATCCCCCGGTAGACCTGGAGGGCATCGGCGCTGACGATCTCGGCATCGCCGAGCCGACCCGCCACCTCCAAGGCGAGGGCGGACTTGCCCGACGCCGTCGGGCCCACGACCGCGAAGGCCGGTGGCGTCAGAGGGCGACCACCGGGATGCGGGTCCGGTGCCGGGGACCCGACGTCACCTCGACCAGCTCGCCGGTCAGATGGTGGGGCGCGGCGCCGGTGATCCGGACGTCGGCGAAGGTGCCGACCGCGAGCCGTCCGTCGGAGGCGAAGTGCACCAGCTTGTTCTGGCGGGAGCGACCGCTGAGCACGCCGGGGTCCTTGCGGCTGGGGCCCTCGACGACGACCTCCTCGAGATGGCCGATGCGGGACCGGTGGCGAGCGAGGGCGCTGCGCTCGACGACGATCCGCAAGCGCTCGAACCGCTCGGCCACGACGGCGGCGGGGACGAAGTGATCGGCCATCGATGCCGCCTCGGTGCCCGGGCGAGGGCTGAAGACGAAGGTGTAGGCGCTGTCGAAGCCGGCCTCGGCCACCACCTCGAGCGTTGCCGCGAAGTCGGCATCGGTCTCGCCCGGGAAGCCGACGATGAGATCGGTGGTGACCGCCAGATCGGGCACCGACCGCCGAGCATCGGCGAGACGACTGAGGTAGCGCTCGGCGGTGTAGCCGCGATGCATCGCGGCCAGCACCCGATCGCTCCCCGCCTGGAGCGGCAGATGGAGGTGCTCGCACACCGCCGGCACCTCGGCCATTGCCGCGATGGTCTCCGGCCGGAGGTCCTTGGGGTGTGGGCTGGTGTACCGGACACGGCGGATGCCGTTGATGGCACCGACTCGATGGAGCAGCTCGGCGAACAGCGGGCGGCGGTGGGTGAGGTCGCGGCCGTAGGAGTTCACGTTCTGCCCGAGGAGGGTCACCTCGACGACGCCGGCCGCGGCCAGTGAGGCCACCTCGTCGACGATCTCCTCGAGCGGTCGGCTGATCTCCCGGCCCCGGACCGACGGGACGATGCAGAACGCGCAGCTGTTGTCGCAGCCGATCTGGATGGTGACCCAGGCCGCCCAGCCGACGTCACGCCGCACCGGCAGCGCCGAGGGGAAGGCGTCGCTCTCCTCGAGGATCTCCATCACCGGGCCCTCCTGCTCGGCGCGGTGGAGGAGCTCGACTGCGCTGGCGGTGTTGTGGGTGCCGAGCACGACATCGACGAACGGCGCCCGGCGCTGGATCTCGTCGCGGTCCTTCTGGGCCAGGCAGCCGGCGACGACGATCTGCAGACCAGGACGGGCCGCCTTCTGCGACTTGAGATGGCCAAGGGTGCCGTACAGCCGGTTGTCGGCGTTCTCCCGGATGCAGCACGTGTTGAGCACGACGACATCGGCGTCGGCCTCCGAGCTCGCCGGCGCCAAGCCATCGGCCTCGAGCAGCCCGGCGATGCGCTGGGAGTCGTGCTCGTTCATCTGGCACCCGAAGGTGCGGACCAGGTAGCGCCGCTCGGTCATGGGACCACCAAGGCTAGGTGGTCAGTCGAACCTGCAGTCAGTCGACCGGTAGCCCTGCCGGCGGGTGCACGGCGGTCAGGTCGATGAGCTCGCTGTCGGGAATGCGTTGGGAGCGATCATCGATGGTCAGCCGGATCGCCGTGCGGCGTTCGCCGTCGATCTCGATGTCGGCAAACGTCGGTACGCAGACGAGGTCGACCCCGGCCGCCGCGACATAGCCACGAGCGATCGCCAGCGCCTTGATGGCTTGATTGAGGGCGCCCGCCCCCACGACCTGCACCTCGACCACGCCGGCCTGACGGATCACGCCCGCCATGGCACCGGCGACCGAGTTCGGATTCGAGCGACTCGAGACCTTGAGAACCTCGGTCGGGCGCCGCCCTTCGCCCGTGGATGTCACTCCTCCACACTTCGACGGTCGTTCGTCCGACTCCTCCCCTTTGGGGCGGCCCCGGACGAACGACCCTCAGGCCCCGCTCAGTCGAGGCTGATCGGCTGATCGTCGGGATCGAGCGCGGCGAGGATGTCGTCGCTGCTCTGGTCATCCTCGATCTCGGCGCCGACGCCCACCTGGGTCCGGATCTTCTCGTCGATCTGGACCATGAGCTCGGGGTTCTCGGAGAGGAACGTCTTGGCGTTCTCCTTGCCCTGGCCCAGCTGCTCGCCGTCGTAGGTGTACCAAGCACCCGACTTGTTGACGATGCCGAGATCGACGCCGATGTCGATGAGCGAGCCCTCGCGACTGATGCCCTTGCCATACATGATGTCGAACTCGGCCTGCTTGAACGGCGGCGCCACCTTGTTCTTCACCACCTTGACCCGGGTGCGGTTGCCGACGATCTCGACACCGTCCTTCAGCGACTCGATGCGGCGGATGTCGAGCCGGACCGACGAGTAGAACTTCAGCGCCCGCCCACCGGGCGTGGTCTCCGGCGAGCCGAACATCACGCCGATCTTCTCCCGCAACTGGTTGATGAAGACGCACACCGTGTTCGACTTGTTGAGGTTGGCGGTGAGCTTGCGCAGGGCCTGGGACATGAGCCGGGCCTGGAGGCCGACGTGGCTGTCGCCCATCTCGCCCTCGATCTCGGCGCGGGGCGTGAGGGCGGCCACCGAGTCGATGACGACCACGTCGAGGGCGCCGGAGCGGATCAGCATGTCGACGATCTCGAGCGCCTGCTCGCCGGTGTCGGGCTGGGAGATCAGCAGCTCGTCGATGTCGACGCCGATGGCCGCGGCATAGGCGGGATCCATGGCGTGCTCGGCATCGACGTAGGCACAGATGCCCCCGTTGCGCTGGGCCTCGGCCACCACGTGCATGGCCAACGTCGACTTGCCCGACGACTCCGGCCCGTAGATCTCGACCACCCGGCCGCGAGGCAGGCCGCCCACGCCGAGGGCGATGTCGAGGGCGAGTGCACCGGTGGAGATCGCCTCCACCCGCATGGTGCCCTTCTCCCCCATCTTCATGATCGAGCCCTTGCCGAAGTTCTTGTCGATCTGGGCGAGGGCCATCTCGAGTGCCTTCTCACGGTCCACGTCTGTGCTCCTGTTCGTGCGGTTCCAAGGGGACCTGAGGTCCGATGCGACTGCTTGGCTCACACGGTACGGAGGGGGTGTGACAACTTACAGCCGTGTGATTTGCCGTCACCCTAGCCACGAACACCCGTTCGTTCAAGCATCCCCCACCACCAGCGGGAAGGCGCCTCTAGCCTGGCGGCATGGTCGAGAAGGTCACCGTCGACGAGGGCGAGCTACGGGCCCGCCTCACCCCCGAGCAGTTCGCCGTCACCCGGCGGGCCGACACCGAGATGGCGTTCAGCGGATGCTTCTGGGACGACCACGAGCCCGGCACCTATCACTGCCTGGTCTGCGACGCCCCGCTGTTCGCCCAGGGCGAGAAGTTCGAGTCGGGCTCGGGCTGGCCGTCGTTCTGGCAGCCGGTCGACGGCGCCCCCATCGAGGAGCGGCGCGACGCCTCGCACGGCATGGTCCGCGTCGAGGTCGTGTGCGCCCGGTGCGATTCGCATCTCGGCCACCTCTTCGACGACGGCCCCCCGCCCACCGGCAAGCGCTACTGCATCAACTCCGCCTCGCTCCGCAAGGAGCCCGCTTGATCGCCATCGCAAGCAGAGCTTGCTCGGCGAGTTCGATGCCGTCGCCTACGGCGACGGCGCCTGGCACCGACCGGCAAAGCCGGCTCGGTGCGAGTGCCTACCTCCGCTAGTTCGGAACAGGTGGCAGGCCCAAGAGGCGATGGCGGAGCTGGTCGAGCAGTGAGATGGTGGCGAACTGGCGGATGCGGATGCGACTGCCACCCCCGAGGTGGAGCTCGATCGACTCCGTCGACTCGCCGAGGGCGATGCCGAGGAAGACGGTTCCCACCGGCTGGCCCTCCTGCTCGGCCGGCCCGGCCACGCCCGTGACCGACAGGCCCACGTCGGACCGCAAGACGCGGCGCACACCGTCGGCCATCTGCTCGGCGCACTCGGCGCTCACCACCGGGCCCCGGCGCACGCCGAGCACGTCGAACTTGACCTCGCTCTCGTAGGCCACGACGCCCCCGCGGAACCAGTCGCTCGACCCGGGGGCATCGACGACGCGCGATGCGACCATGCCACCGGTCATCGACTCGGCCACGGCCACGCTCAGGCCCCGTTCCTCCAGGAGCGCGCCGACGGCGGACTCCATGGTGTCGTCGTCGACGCCGAACACGAGCGTGCCGAGCAGGGCCCGGATCTCGGCGTCCTCGGCCTCGATGAGGGCGGTGGCCTCGTCGACGGTGTGGGCCTTGGCGGTGAGGCGCACCTTGATCCCCTCCCAGCCGCTGGCCAGGAACGCATAGGTGACCCGCCCGCCGTCGGCCATCGCCTCCAGACGAGGGCCCACGACCTCGGCCAGCGTCGACTCGGCGATCCCCCAGGTGCGCACCACCCGGCTGACGATCACCGCCTCCTCGCCGGAGCGACGCTTGAGGTCGGGGATGATGTCGCGGGCGACCATCACCTCCATCTCCGAGGGCACCCCTGGCACCGCGTAGACGACCTTGTCGCCGACCGGGCAGATGAGGCCCGGCGCGGTGCCGACCTGGTCGATCACGGTTGCACCCTCGGGCACGTCGGCCTGCTGGAGGTTGTTGGCCGCCATGACCCGGCCCCGGCCCTCGAACATGGCGCGGATCTTCTCGATGACCTCCTCGTCGCGCACCAGCGGCACGCCCATGATCTGGGCGAGGGCATCACGGGTGATGTCGTCCTGGGTGGGGCCGAGCCCGCCGCACACGATCACCGCATCCGAGCGGTCGAGCGCCAACCGGATCGACGACACGATGCGGTCGAGATTGTCGCCGACCTTGGTCTGGAAGTGGCTGTCGATCCCGGCGAGCGCCAGCTGCTCTCCGATCCACGACGAGTTGGTGTCGACGATCTGTCCCAACAGGAGCTCGGTGCCGATGGCCACCACTTCACAGCGCATCGAAGTCACCTCGCGCGTCGCGCAGGTATTGCGCCCCGGTCCACAGCGTCAGCACCACGGCCACCCACAGGAGCACGGTCGCCAGATCGGGCAGGTGGTCGGCCGTGGGCGGGAGGACGGCGGCGCCGACGGCGAGCTCTTGGCAGACGGTCTTGAGCTTCGCCGAGCGCCGGGCGGGCACCGATACGCCGTGGCGGCCTGCCACCATCCGGTAGGCGCTCATGGCGACCTCCCGGGCGCCCACCAGCACGACCGGCCACCACGAGAAGACGCCCTTGCCCGCCAGCGCGGCCAGGGCCCCCAGCACGAGGAACTTGTCGGCGAGCGGATCAAGGAAGGCGCCCGACCGCGTCGTGCCGTGGCGCCGGGCGAGGAAGCCGTCGACGCCGTCGCTCGCCGACAAGCCGAACCACAGCACGATGCCCGGCCACGATGCGCCCGCATCGAGCAGGATCACCAGCAGGATCGGCGTGAGCACCACGCGACCGATCGTCACCGCGTTGGCCGGTGTGGCCAGCGCCGTCGGCCCGAACGAGTCGGCGCTCACGCCCCGACCAGGTCGGGCCCGAGCGCGCCCACGATGTCGACGGTGGCGAACCTGCCCACGGGCAGGTCGTCGGGGATGGTCACGATGCCGTCGATCTCCGGCGCTTCGCGGTGAGTGCGACCGGTGCCGGGTGCATCGACGAGCACTTCCTGGGTCGTTCCCACCAGTGCATCGCGGCGCGACGCGGTGATGGCGTCCTGCAGCTCCCCCAGCTCGGCGAGGCGCTCGGCCACGAGCCCGGATGGCACCGGGCGATCGAGGGTGGCGGCGACCGTTCCGTCCT
>JAEKLB010000170.1 GCA_019510095.1 Acidobacteriota bacterium
CTGGAGCCGGGACCAGATCACCGAGCACGAGCGGGAGCCGTGGTTCGATCCCGCCGGCTTCGTGATGCACTGGGTCGACGGGCGGCTGGCCGGCTTCTGCTGGACCAAGGTGCACCCGGCCGACGGCGGCGAGCCGCCGCTGGGCGAGATCTACGTGATCGCGGCCGACCCCGACTTCGCCGGCCGAGGCCTGGGCCGGGCCCTGACGGCGACCGGACTCGACTGGATGCACCGCGAGCGGGCGATCGACGTCGGCATGCTCTACGTGGACGCCGACAACGCGGCCGCCGTGCACCTCTACGACCGGATGGGCTTCACGCGCCACCACACCGACCGGGCCTACGCCCGCGGCGAGCTCGGCCTGGCACTCAGCTCAGGTTGATCCCGATGGCGTTGCCGATGCCGAAGGTGAGCGCGGCCGGGAGCAAGGTGAAGGCGAGCTGGCGGACGACGACCCGCGGCCAGGACCGACCGGCCAGGCGGGCAGTGCCGACGCCGATGGCGACGGCAGCCAGCAGGGCGAGCACTGCGGAGAGCGCCACGGCGGCGTCGCCACTGCCGAACAACCACGGCACCAACGGCACGAAGGCGCCGGCCGCGAAGGCGAAGAACGACGCCGACGCGGCGGCCATGGGCGAGCCGAGCGAGTTGGGGTCGATGCCGAGCTCTTCCCGGGCGTGCACCTCGAGGGCCTGCTCGGGATCGGCCATCAGGCTCTGGGCCATCTGCCGGGCCTGGTCGGCGGGGATGCCACGCGACTGGTAGATCTGGCTGAGCTCGACCGCCTCGACATGCGGGTTGCGCCGGAGCTCGCGGCGCTCGAGCTCGAGCTCCCGCTGGAACAGCTCCCGCTGGGCGGTCATCGAGTTGTACTCGCCCGCCGCCATCGACACGGCCCCGACGATCAGGCCGAACAGCCCGGCGAGGCGAACCACGCCACCCGAGGGGTTGGCGCCGGCAAACCCGAGCACCAGGCCGACGTTGCTCACCAAGCCGTCGCTGGCACCGAACACGGCCGCCCGCATGCCCCCGCGCTGCACGTCGCGGTGATGGTGCTCCGGCTTCGGGGCGATGTTCTGGTCGAACCCCGTGAACACCATTGCCACGAACGCTACTTGGGGCCGGCCGCCCATACGCTGGCCGGCCTGTGGCGACTCGGTACGACCTGACCCGGGCCGACCTCGCCGAGGTCCTCGCAGACCAGCCCGGGTACCGCGTCGACCAGGTGTGGGACGGGCTGCACCGGCGATGCGTGGCCCCGTCGGCCATGACCGAGCTGCCACTCCCGCTGCGCGATCACCTCGAGCACGAGCTCCCGGCGGCGCTCACGCTGGCCCGCGAGTCCGTGAGCGAGAACGGGTCGACGGTGAAGTGGCTCTGGCAGCTCGACGACGCTGCCCTGGTCGAGACCGTCCTCATGCACTACCCCGACCGGGCGACCGTGTGCATCTCGTCGCAGGCTGGGTGCGCGATGGCGTGCTCGTTCTGCGCGACGGGTCAGGCTGGCTTCGAGCGCAACCTCTCGACCGGCGAGATCGTCGAGCAGGTGGCGCTGGCCGTCGACCGGGCCCGCCCCCGGCGGCTCAGCAACGTGGTCCTGATGGGCATGGGCGAGCCCCTCGCCAACTACGACCGGGTGTGGGCGGCGATCGAGCGGCTCCACGACGACATGGGACTGTCGGCGCGCCACCTCACCGTGTCCACCGTCGGCATGGTGCCCGGCATTCGCCGGCTCACCACCGAGGCGCTCCCGGTGAACCTGGCAGTGTCGCTGCACGCCGCCAACGACACGCTTCGCAACGAGTTGGTGCCGATCAACCGCCGGTATCCGCTGGCCGACCTCACCGACGCGTGCCGCAACTACCTGGCCGCCAAGGGGCGCCGGCTGTCGTTCGAGTGGGCGCTGATCGCCGGCGTCAACGACCGCCCGTCGGACGCGGTGGAGCTGGCGGTCATCGCCCGCCCCCTGGGCGCCCACGTCAACCTGATCCCGCTCAACCCCACGCCCGGCTACGCCACGCCCGGCACGCCACCGTCGGGTGTCCGGGACTTCCGCGACCAGCTGCGGGCATCAGGCGTCAACGCCACGATCCGCCAGAACCGGGGCACCGACATCGACGCCGCCTGCGGGCAGCTCCGCGCCGCAGCAGCCAGCAGCCCGGTGGAGCTTCGCCGGTGACCCTCGTCCACCTCGCCACCCAACCGGGACGGGTCGACCCAGGGCCCGAAGGCTTCGTCCACCTGTCGCGCCCCGATCAGGTCCACGTTCCGGCGGCCGAGCTCTTCGCCGGGCGCACCGATCTGGTGCTGCTGGTGATCGACGAGGCGCGCCTCGTGCCCGAGGTTCGCGTCGAGGGTGGCTTCCCCCACCTCTACGGCCCGCTGGACGAGGACGCCGTGGTCGAGGTGGTGCCCTTCGCCCACGATCTCTTCTTCGTCCCGATGCCGCCGGCCGACGACCCCGCCCGCCGGATGATCGCCGCCATGGAGGCGGAGATGGACGACCTCTACGGG
>JAEKLB010000032.1 GCA_019510095.1 Acidobacteriota bacterium
TTCGGGCGGCGGGCCCGGGAGATCATGGACGCCGGGAACCTGGTCCCCGACGACGTGATGGTCGGGATCATGGACGAGCGCCTCGACCGGGACGACACCCGGGGGCGGGGCTTCATCCTCGACGGCTTTCCCCGCACCGTGGCCCAGGCCGAGGCCCTCGAGCGGATGACCGCTCCCCGTGGCATCGATGTGGCCATCAACCTCGACCTCCCCCGGGAGGTGGCCCTCGCCCGCCTGATCGCCCGCCTGATGTGCGCCGATTGTGGCACCAACTACTCCACGGCCGACCCGCCCAATTACGGCATGACCTGCGACGTCTGCGGCGACGACGTCGTCCACCGCGACGACGACACCGAGGCCGCCATCGTCCGCCGCCTCGACCTCTACGAAGAGGAAACGGCCCCCCTGATCGCCTACTTCGACGAACGAGGCGTGCTCGAGACCGTCGACGCCATGGGCACCCCCGACACCGTCTCCGAACGCCTCACCAGCATCATCGACAAAAGACGGAACTAGACATCCCAGACGGCGGCTGACACTTCCCCCCGCAGGGGGAGGGGGCCAATCGAGCATCCCCCGCCCCCGCCCCACAAGAGGGTAAAAGCCCCAGTTGGCAGGACAGGCCCCGACGGGTAACCTGGTCAACCGGCCCTGCGGGCAGTTGACGCGCGCCGATCAGATTTCCCCTGAGCTCCTCGAGGAGGGTCGAACACTGCCGAAGCCCAAGGAAGACGCCATCGTGTTGGAGGGCAAGGTCACCGAGCCTCTCCCCAACGCGATGTTCCGCGTGGAGCTCGACAACGGTCACGAGGTCCTCGCCCACATCTCCGGGAAGATGCGGATGCACTACATCCGGATCCTCCCTGGGGATCGCGTCCAGGTGGAGCTGACGCCGTACGACCTCACCCGCGGCCGCATCACGTACCGGTACAAGTAGGGATCCCGTGAAGGTTCGACCCAGCGTCAAGAAGATGTGTGAGAAGTGCAAGGTGATCCGCCGCCATGGGCGCGTGCAGGTCATCTGCGAGAACCCGCGACACAAGCAGCGACAGGGGTAACAACAGGTGGCACGCATTGCTGGAGTCGACATCCCGCGCGAGAAGCGCCTGGAGATCTCGCTCACCTACATCTTCGGGATCGGTCCGAGCATCGCCAAGCAGCTGTGCGCGGCGGTCGACGTCAACCCGAACACCCGCGTCCGCGATCTCACCGACGAAGAGGTGAACCGGATCCGCGGCTGGGTCGACACCAACGTCAAGGTCGAGGGTGACCTCCGCCGGGACGTGCAGAACGACATCAAGCGCAAGATGGAGATCGGCTGCTACCAGGGCCTGCGCCACCGCCGCGGCCTGCCGGTCCGTGGCCAGCGCACCCACACCAACGCTCGCACCCGCAAGGGTCCCAAGAAGACCGTCGCCGGCAAGAAGAAGGTCAGGAAGTAGTGGCAAAGCCGAAGCCGGGCGGTCGTCGCCCGCGTCGCAGGGAGCGCAAGAACGTCGCCTACGGGGTGGCGCACATCAAGAGCTCCTTCAACAACACGATCATCTCGATCACCGATCTCGAGGGCAACGTCCTCGCGTGGGCGTCGGCCGGCAACGTCGGCTTCAAGGGCTCACGCAAGTCGACGCCCTTCGCCGCCCAGATGGCCGCCGAGCAGTGCGCCCGCCGGGCCATGGAGCACGGCGTCCGGAAGGTCGACGTGCTCGTCAAGGGCCCGGGCTCGGGCAGGGAGACCGCCATCCGCTCGATCATGAACACCGGCATCGAGGTGTCCGGCATCAAGGACGTCACCCCGGTGCCCCACAACGGCTGTCGCCCGCCCAAGCGTCGGAGGGTCTGACCGATGGCTCGTTACACCGGACCTGTCTGCCGGCTCTGCCGCCGGGAGAAGATGAAGCTGTTCCTCAAGGGCGCGCGCTGCGAGTCCATGAAGTGCGCCATCGAGCGCCGGCCGTATCCGCCCGGCGACCACGGCCGCACCCAGCTGCGCCGCAAGGACTCCGAGTACCTGGTGCAGCTGCGCGAGAAGCAGAAGGCCCGCCGCATCTACGGCCTGCTCGAGAAGCAGTTCCGCAACCTCTACGAGGAGGCGAACCGCCAGAAGGGCGTCACCGGCGAGAACCTGCTGCGCATGCTCGAGCTGCGGCTCGACAACGTGGCCTTCCGCGCCGGGTGGGGGGCCAGCCGGGCCCAGGCCCGGCAGTTCGTGCGCCACGGCCACGTCAAGGTCAACGACCGCCGGGTCACCGTCCCGAGCTACGCGCTCCGCAAGGGCGACGTCGTGACCCTCGGTGAGAAGGCGAAGGCGATGATCGTCGTGCGCCACAACCTCGAGACGTCCGACCGCACCGTCCCCGCGTGGCTGGAAGCGGCCGACGGCGGTGCCTCTGTCTCACTGCGCGATCTGCCGATGCGCGAGCACATCGATGTGCCCGTGCGCGAGCAGCTCATCGTCGAGCTCTACTCCAAGTAACACCTCCCCCCTTTTCCGAAGGAAACCCTCATGCTGGTCATGCAGCGTCCCACGGTGGAGCCCCTCGAAGAGGCCGCCGGCAACCGTCAGCGGTTCGCCATCGGCCCGCTCGAGCCTGGCTTCGGTCACACGCTCGGCAACTCGCTCCGTCGCACCCTGCTCTCGTCGATCCCCGGTGCCGCCATCACCCAGGTGCGGTTCGACGACGCGCTCCACGAGTTCTCGACCATCCCCGGCGTCACCGAGGACGTCACCGACATCATCCTCAACCTCAAGGACGTGGTCCTCACGTCGGAGGCCGACGAGCCGGTGACGATCCGCCTCGACGCCCGGGGCCCGGCTGACATCACCGCCGGCGACATTCAGGCCACTGCCGATGTGGAGATCCTCAACAAGGACCTGCACATCGCCACCCTCAACGCCAAGGGTCGGCTGGCGATCGACATCACCGTCGAGCGGGGCCGGGGCTACGTGTCGGCCGACCGCAACAAGAAGTCGACGACGATCGGTGTCATCCCGGTCGACTCGATCTTCTCGCCGGTGCGGCGGGTCACCTTCGATGTCGAGCCCACCCGCGTCGAGCAGTCGACCAACTTCGACCGGCTCATCATCGACATCGAGACCGACGGCTCCATCTCGCCCCGTGAGTCACTGGCTTCGGCCGGCGACACCCTGCGCTCGCTGGTCGCCCTGGTCGCCGACATGAGCGAGGCCCCCCGTGGCCTCGAGCTCGGCGAGATCTCGAGCGTCTCGACCGGCTCGCCCGATCTCGAGCTCCCGATCGAGGACCTCGACCTGTCGGAGCGTCCCCGCAACTGCCTCAAGCGGGCCCAGGTCAACACCATCGGGGAGCTGCTGGAGAAGACCGAGGACGACCTCCTGGCCATCACCAACTTCGGCCAGAAGTCCCTCGACGAGGTCATCGTGAAGCTCGACGAGCGCGGCCTCTCGCTGCGCCACAAGGAGTAGGTCATGCTCGGTACCCCGACCAAAGGCAAGCGGTTCGGCGGCGGCGCTGCCCACCAGAAGGCCATGTTCGGCAACCTGGTCGCCTCGCTGATCGCCGCTGAGGGCCTGGTCACCACCGAGGCCAGGGCCAAGGCCATCCGCCCGGTCGTCGAGAAGGTCATCACCAAGGCCAAGAAGGGCGGGGTGCACAACCACCGCCAGGTCGTCGCCTTCATCCGCGACAAGGACATGGCCCACAAGCTGTTCAACGACGTGGCCCCCCGCTACGCCGATCGCAACGGCGGCTACACGCGGATCCTCAAGCTCGGCCCCCGCCACGGCGACAACGCCCCGATGGCCCGCATCGAATTTGTGTAGGTGACCCTCTTCGATACCGGAGAGAGTGAGACGAGCGGCCCTTCGGGGCCGCTCGTGCGCGTTCGGCTCCTTGTTGCCTACGACGGATCTGGCTTCAGCGGCATCGCGCCGCAGCCGGCGGTGAAGACGGTCGGGGGGACGCTGGCCACCTCGATCGAGCGGGTCCTGCGTCATCCGGTGATGCTGACCGTCGCCGGCCGGACCGATGCCGGGGTGCATGCATGGGGCCAGGTGGTCACCTTCGACGCCCGTGCCGACGGTCTGGATCTGGTGTCGTTGCAGCGGTCGATCAACAAGGTGTGCGGCCCGGCCATCGTGGTGCGGTCGGCGGAGGTCATGCCGCAGGACTTCGATGCCCGGCACTCGGCGCTCGCCCGCCGTTACCGGTACACCATCCTCAATGCGGCGACGCCGAGCCCGTTCCTCGCCGGAACCGCGTGGCACGTCCCCGAGGCCCTCGACCTGTCGGTGCTCCGGCTGGCCGCCGATCCGCTGATCGGCGAGCACGACTTCACCTCGTTCTGCCGCAAGCCCAAGGTGCCTGAGGGTGTCGGGTTCTCCATGACGAGGCGGGTGCTCGACGCCCGGTGGCACGACCTCGGCGACGGGCTGCTGCGCTTCGACATCGAGGCCACCGCGTTCTGCCAGCAGATGGTCCGGTCGATCGTCGGGACCCTCGTCGAGGCCGGTCTCGGCAAGCGCACGCCGGCCAGCGTCGTCACCGCCCTGCGCGGCGCCGACCGCACCCTCGCCGCCCCGCCGGCGCCACCCCACGGTTTGTGCCTCTGGGAGGTCGTCTACTGAGTTTCGCCTCGCAAGCGGAGCTTCCTCGGCGAGTTTTGATGCCGCCTCCGGCGGCGAGGGGCACCGACCGGCAACGCCGGCTCTGCGCGCGGAACTACGGCACCGTCACGTCCCATTGCATCCGCAATGCGGCCAGGATCTCGGCGCGGTGGGCGGGGTCCCTGGTCTCGACGGTGACGACCACCTCGACCTTGGAGAGCGGCACCGAGGGCCCCTCGCGGTGGTGTTCGACCTCGAGGACGTTGAGGGCCATGGCGGCCAGCTCGGGCGCAGGACGACGGGGTCGACGTTGCCACCCGACAGCACGACCGCCACCGGGCCGTTCCCGCTGACCTTGCCGGCCAGCACGGCGGCCAGTCCCACCGCTCCCGCCGGCTCCACCACCGCCTTGGCCCGTTCGAGGAGCAGCAGGAGGGCCCGACTGATCTCCTCATCGGTCACGGTGATGACGTCGTCGACCCGGTCCCTGGCCAGTCCCAGGGTCAGGGCCGAGGGCGCCTTGAGGGCGATGCCGTCGGCGATGGTCGAGACGTGGTCGAGCCTCACCGGCCGGCCGGCCGCCAGCGAGGCCACCATCGATGCCGCTCCGTCCGCCTCGACCCCGACCACCCGGCGGCCGCTGCCGGCAAGGGCGACGGCGATCCCGCCGATCAACCCGCCGCCACCGACCGGCACCACGACTGTCTCCGCCGTTGGCGCCTCCTCCAGCAGCTCGAGGCCGACGGTGCCCTGGCCGGCGATGATCAGCGGGTCGTCGAAGGGGGGCACGAAGATGCCGTCGGCGGCCCGGGCGGCGGCGATGGCGTCGTCGACCCCGCCGTCGACGAGGACCACCTGGGCGCCATAGTCCCTGGTCGCCGCCACCTTGGGGAGGGGAGCGGCGCGGGGCATGTAGATGGTGGCGGGGCAGCCGACCATGCTGGCCGCCAGGGCCACGCCCTGGGCATGGTTGCCAGCCGATCCGGCGACGACGTGCTGGCCGGGGCGGAGCCGGCTGATGCGGTTGTAGGCCCCCCGGATCTTGAACGATCCCGTGCGCTGGAGGTGCTCGGGCTTCAGCACGACCGGGCGCCCGGCCAGCCGGCTCAGGCTGTCGCTCACCAGTGCCGGGGTGGGGCGGATGACGCTCGCGATGCGGCGCCGGGCGTCCTCGATGTCCTCCCTGGTGACGCCCACTTTCGCGACCGTAGCGATTGCCCCTACACTCGTCCTCCGGCCCGTGTCCGGGTCTGGCCCTTTCCGGCGCCTTCGGCGCCGGCAGTGACAAGGAAGATCGTGCGCACCTTCAGCCCCACCGAAAAGGACATCGAACGCGTCTGGCACGTCGTCGACGCCGACGGGATGGTCCTCGGCCGCCTCGCGACCGAAGTGGCCAACGTGTTGCGGGGCAAGCACAAGCCGATCTACGCCGCCCACATGGACACCGGCGACCACGTCATCGTGGTGAACGCCGACAAGATCGTGCTCACCTCCGACAAGGCCGACAAGAAGCTGTCGTACCGCCACTCGGGCTATCCCGGCGGCCTCCGGTCGACCAAGTACTCGAAGCTCATGGAGACCAAGCCCGAAGAGGTCGTTCGCAAGGCGATCCGGGGCATGATCCCCAAGACGAGCCTTGGGCGCTCGATGCTCACCAAGCTCAAGGTGTACGCCGGGCCCGACCATCCCCACCGCGCCCAGTCGCCGGTTCCGCTCGACATCCCCGCCGCTCGTCGAGCCGGCTGAAGCAGGAGTTCTCATGGCAGACAAGCCGCTCACCCAGACCACCGGCCGCCGCAAGGAAGCGGTGGCCCGCGTGCGCCTCCGGCCGTCCAGCGGCGAGGGCCCTGGCACCATCACCGTCAACAAGCGGCCGATCAGCGAGTACTTCCCGACCGAGACGCACCGCATGATCGTGGCCGAGCCGCTCAAGCTCACCTCCACCGATGAGATGTACGACGTCGACGTCACCATGCACGGCGGTGGCGTCACCGGTCAGGCCGGCGCTCTCCGGCTGGGCATCGCCCGGGCGCTGATCGAGCTCGATCCCGAGCTCCGCGCCACGCTGAAGAAGGCTGGCTTCCTCACCCGCGACGCCCGCGAGAAGGAAAGCAAGAAGTACGGCCTCAAGAAGGCCCGCAAGGCGCCGCAGTACAGCAAGCGGTAGTCGTGCTGCGGTTCGGCACGGACGGTGTCCGTGGCGTCGCCGGCGTCGAGCTCACACCGGAATACGCGCTCTCCCTCGGGCGGGCAGCAGCCCGCGTGCTCGGCGGGCCCCGGTTCCTGGTGGGCCGCGACACGCGTGAATCGGGCTCGCTGCTCGAGGCCGCGCTGGCAGCGGGCATGGCGGCCGAGGGTGTGGACGTCGAGCTGCTCGGTGTGCTGCCCACGCCGGGCGTGGCGTGGCACGCGGCGCGCGACGGTGTGCCGGCGGCCATGATCTCGGCGTCGCACAACCCGTATCAGGACAACGGCATCAAGCTCTTCGCGGCGGGCGGGTTGAAGCTCTCCGACGACGTGGAGCAGCGCATCGAGGCCGAGCTCGGCGGGGCGACGGCGGGCCCGGTCAGCGGGCTGGTGCGGCGGCGGGTGTTCCTCGCCGACGAGCCGTACCAGCAGTTCCTGGTGCAGTCGCTCGACGGTCGTGGCCTCGACGGCATCCACGTGGTGGTCGACTGCGCCAACGGCGCCGCGTCGCACGTGGCCCCAGCAGTGCTGGAGGCGCTCGGGGCACGGGTCGACGTCATGGGGGCAGAGCCCGACGGGCGAAACATCAACGACGGGTGCGGGTCGACGCATCCTGAAGCGCTGCAGCGGCGGGTCGTGGAGGTCGGCGCCGACGTCGGCCTGGCCTTCGACGGTGATGCCGATCGGGTCCTGGCCGTCGACGCGCGCGGGCGCCTGGTCGACGGCCACCATCTCATCGCCATCTGCGCCATCGACCTCGCTGGTCGCGGCCTGCTCGCTGCCGACACTGTGGTCGTCACCGTGATGACGAACCTGGGCTTCCGGCTGGCGATGGCCGAACGGGGCATCACCGTCGTGGAGACAGCGGTCGGCGACCGCTACGTGCTCGAGGCGCTCGGCCAGGGCGGGTTCTCGCTCGGTGGGGAGCAGTCGGGGCACCTCATCTTCAGCGACCTGGCGACCACGGGCGACGGCATCCTCTCCGGGCTGCAGGTGCTCGACCTGATGGCTCGCTCGGTGCGCCCGTTGGCCGATCTGGCTGCCGAGGCGATGACGTCCTTGCCCCAGGTGCTGCGCAACGTGAAGGTGAAGCAGCGAGGTCTCGATGTCGGTGCCGCCGTCGCCGAGGAGGTCGCGGCGGTCGAAGGTGAGCTCGGCGAGCGGGGGCGGGTGCTGATCCGGCCGAGCGGGACCGAGCCCCTCGTGCGAGTCATGGTCGAGGCCCCCACGGCCGAGGAGGCGGAATCAGCCGCCGCCCGGCTGGCCGCCGCCGTCGAGCGAGTCAGCTGACAGGCAGCACCGCGTCGAGCACCTGCTCCACCAGGGCAGTGCAGTCGCGCTCGACGTGGAAGCGACTCACGGCTTGCCCGCCGATGACCTCGGCCCCACGGTCCTCGACGATGGCGGCCAACTTCTGGACAGCGTGTCCCGGGTCGACCGCGTACGTGCAGAACACGAAGGCGGGCTTTCCCGTCATGAACGGCAGCGACCACAGCCGCGCCGCCCGCCCTGGCTTCTGACCGACGACGAAGATGCCGTCGGTCCAGGTGCCGACGATGACCAGCCTGGCTGCCGACAGGGCGGCCAGGTCGACCCGAGCAGCGGGTGAGACCGTGGTCTCGATGCCAGCGGCGCGCAGGCCTGCCGCGACGAGGTCGGCCGCCTTCCGCGTCGTGCCCGTCAAGCTCTCCCAGATCACCAGCGCGCTCACAGCCGTTCTCTAGCAGAAACCGGCTGGGTGGTCTCCAGGGAACACCGGCCCGGTGCTCATGCCAGCTCGGACCGCAATGCTGCCTTTTGCACCTTGCCCATGGCGTTTCTGGGGAGCTCGTCGACGACCACCACTCGCTTCGGCACCTTGAACGCGGCGAGGCGCGCCCGCGCCGAGGTTCGGATCGCTTCGGGGTCGAGGGCGGCGTTTGCTTCCGGAACGATCACGGCGACGACCGCCTCGCCGAAGTCGGCGTCGGGGACGCCGATCACGGCGCTCTCGAGCACGCCGTCGATGGCGTCGAGGGCGTCCTCGACCTCCTTGGGGTACACGTTGAGCCCCCCGGAGATGATGAGGTCCTTCGACCGTCCGACGATGGTGAGGTAGCCCTCGTCGTCGAAGGTGCCGAGATCGCCGGTCTTGAAGAAGCCGTCCGTGGTGAATTCGGTGTCGTTGAGCTCGGGCCGGCGCCAGTAGCCGGGGAACACGTTGGGCCCCCGCAGCTCGATGCCACCCACGCCGCCGTCGTCCTGATCGGCCAGCCGGATCTCGACGCCGGGCAGCGGCAACCCGACGGTCCCTGGCTTGCGGGCGCCGTGGAGCGGGTTCGACGTGTTCATCACCGTCTCGGTCATGCCGTAGCGCTCGAGGATGGCGTGGCCGGTTCGCGCCTCGAAGGCCTCGTGGGTGGAGGCCAACAGAGGGGCCGAACCCGACACGAACAAGCGCATGTTCCGGCAGACATCGGCCGTGAACCGCTCGTCGCCGAGGAGGCGTGTGTAGTGGGTCGGCACCCCCATGAACACCGTGCAACGGGGCAGCTCTTCGATCACCGCGTCAACGTCGAAGCGGGGGAGGAAGACCATGCCCGTGCCATTGGCCAGGACGCAGTTGAGGGCGACGAACAGCCCATGGGCATGGAAGATCGGCAGGGCGTGGAGCAGCACGTCGTCGGGGACGAAGCCCCACGCCTCGTGCAGCGCGGCGGCATTGGAGGCCAGGTTGGCCTGGGTGAGCATCGCTCCCTTCGGCCGGCCGGTCGTCCCGCTCGTGTAGAGCATCACCGCGACGTCGTCGGGCTCGGCCACGACGCTGTCGAAGGTGGTCGGCTGCGCCGCCGCCAGCCAATCGATGTCGGCGATCGATCGGACGACCACCGTCGGCTCGGCGTCGCCGACGATGGCTTCGACCTCACCGCCCGTGTAGCCGGGGTTCATCGGGAGGAACACCGCTCCTGCCCGTAGGCAGGCCAGGTACAGGAACACCACCTCCGGCGCCTTCTCCACGTGGGCGGCGACTCGGTCGCCGGGCCCCACGCCGGCCGCCCGCAGACCGTTGGCGATGGCGGCGCTGGCGGCGTCGGCGTCGCCGTAGGTGAAGGTCTGCCCCCCGGGGAGATCGAGCAGCACCGTCTCCGGCGCCGGCCGCCGGCGGGCAAACAGGGTGGGGAGCGTCCGGTTCATGTCCAACTGTCGGCGATGGCGTCCTCGATGGCCAAGCCGGCCCGCAGCAGCTCGTCCTCCCTGCCCCATGGGCCGACGAGCTGGAGGCTGGCCGGCACCGGCCCGGCAGTGGGCACGGGCATCGACAGCCCGGGCACGCCGGCCAGGTTGGCCGCCCGGGTCCGGAGGACGACGTAGGACCGGCCCGGGTTCGACAGGGGCGGGGGCGGCTCGACCATGGTCGGCAGCGCCAGCAGATCGACCCGGCCGAACAGGCCCTCGAGCTGGCTGTGCCAGGTGGTGCGGTCGGCCTCGGCGGCGGCCCGGTCCTCGGCGGTGATGGCGGCGGCCGAGGCGAACCGCCGCAGCGTGTCGTCACCGAGGCCCTCGGGCCGGTCACGGGCCAGCCAGCCGATGGTGTCGTGGACCTCGCCCAAGAGGACGACCCGTGCTGCGTCATCGGCGGTGTTCCACGCCAGGGGGTCGAGCCCGACGACGGTGATGGCGGCGGCCGAGAGGGCCCGGTCGATGGCGTCGTCGACGGCAGGATCGGCCGAGATCCGGATCCGGCCGACGACGAGCGGTCGCGACTCGGCCAGGGCGAACCCCGGCTCGAGGAGGGCCATGCCGACGCCCAGCCCGGCGACGTCCCGCGCCAGGGGGCCAATGCTGTCCATGGTGGGGGCAAGGGCAGCAACGCCCTCCATCGGGAACCGGCCCCATGTCGTCTTGAGGCCGGCGATGCCGCAGCAGCCGGCTGGGAACCGGACGGAGCCCCCGGTGTCGGTGCCGAGGCCCAGGTCGACCTCGCCGCGCGCCACCGCCACCGCCGGCCCGCTCGACGACCCGCCAGGCACCAGGTCGGGGAATCGGGGGTTCACGGGCGTGCCGTACCACGGGTTGAGGCCGGTGGTGCCGAAGCCGAGCTCGTGCATGTTGGCCTTGCCGACGATCCGGGCGCCGGCCGCCCGCAGGCCGGCCAGGCAGGGGGCGTCGGTGGCCGCGGGCTGGGCGTGGTCGGCCACCGCCCGGCAGCCGTTGGTGGTGAGCACCCCTTCGACGTCGAAGACGTCCTTGACCGCCACGGTGATCCCGTGACCCTCAGTCGCCAGCCGGGTGATGAACGTGGCGTCGGTAGCCTGGCCCTGCATGTGCGGCATCATCGCGGTCCTGCAGCGGTCGTCGCGCCGCCCGGTTCCCGCCGTCGACGACCTGCGGGCACTCACCGAGCGGGCCGCCGCTGCCGGGCACGACGCCGAGGGTCTCAACCAGGCGGCGACGGCCATCGAGGAGCTCGACCGGTTGCTACAGGGCAGCGTGGGCGTTCGGGCCCTGCTGGGCGACGAGCGCGCCCTGCACGCGCTCGACGAGCCGATGGCCAGGGTGCGCGCGACGACCGTCGAACAGGTCGAGGCGGCGATCGGAGAGGGCAGCCCGAGCTTCGACGAGCTGAGCGGTGCCGACCTCGAGGCGTTCAACGCTGCCCTCCTCCGGCTGAAGGACGCCATCTGGGCGGTCGAGCGAGATCGGCTGCGGACCGCCAGGGAGGTGGCGGCGCTGGCTGGCGAGCTGCGCGGTGACGCCGCCGTCGAGGCGTTCACTGCCGTGCAGATCGCCCTCTCGGCCATCGACCGGCTCGAGGTGCGGGGCCGCGACTCGGCCGGCCTGCACCTGCTGGTCGAAGGCCACGGCCTCGACCTCGACGCGCCCGAGGTGGCCGAGCTGTTCGCCGGCCGGCTCACTGACCCGTTGTTCGAGTCGCTCGCCGTGCGCACGCCGAACGGCCTCCTCAGCTTTGCCTACAAGGCGGCCGCCGAGATCGGTGAGCTGGGCGACAACACCCGCGCCCTGCGCGCCGCCATCGTGTCCGACGAGCTGTTGCATCGGGCGCTTGCCGCTGACGCCGCCAGGGTCACGGTGCTGGGCCACACCCGCTGGGCCAGCGTGGGCATCATCTCCGAGGCCAACGCCCACCCGCTCAACTCCGACGAGGAAGGCATGGCCGGGCCGTACGTCACCGCCGCGCTCAACGGCGACGTCGACAACTACGCGGCCTTGCGCGATGCCAACGGCCTGCGGATACCGGCCGAGGTCACGACCGACGCCAAGGTCATCCCCGCGCTCGTCTCCCGCCGGCTGGCCGGCGGTGACGACGTGGTCACCTCGTTCCGGGAGACGGTCGCCTCCTTCGACGGCTCGGTCGCCATCGGTGCCAGCACCGCCACCGACCCGGGGCGCCTGTTGCTCGCTCTGCGGGGGAGCGGCCAGGCGCTGTATGTCGGTCTCGCCGAGGACGCGTTCATCGTGGCCAGCGAGCCCTACGGCCTGGTCGAGCAGACGACGCGCTATCTGCGCATGGACGGCGAGACGGCGTGGGGAGCCACAGGAACGGCTGGGCAGATCGTCGTGCTCGATCGCGAGGCGGCAGGAGACCTTGCTGGGGTCGGTCGGATGGCCTACGACGGCACCGAGCTGCCGGTCGATGCGTCGGAGGTGACGACCGCGTCGATCACGACCCGTGACATCGATCGGGGGTCGTCGCCCCACTACCTGCTCAAGGAGATCGGCGAGGCCTCGCAATCGTTCCGCAAGACCTTGCGGGGCAAGCTCGTCGAGCGGGGCGATCATCTCGGGGTCGTGCTGGGCGATGACACGCTGCCCAGTGCCGTTCGTGACCGGGTGGCCAGTGGCGCCATCGACCACGTCGTCGTCATCGGCCAGGGCACGGCGGCAGTGGCGGGTCAGGCGGTGGCCGCGGCCATCGAGCTCGCTACCCGCGGAACGGGCCTGCGGGTGGAGGCGGTCCTTGCGACCGAGCTGTCGGGCTTCCGGCTCGTCGACGAGATGGCGGGCACCCTCGTCGTCGCCATCAGCCAGTCCGGCACCACCACCGATACCAATCGCACCGTCGACCTCGTTCGCGCTCGCGGCGCGGCGGTGGTTGCCATCGTGAACCGGCGGAACAGCGATCTGGTGGAGAAGGCCGACGGCGTGCTCTACACGTCCGACGGGCGCGACGTCGAGATGAGCGTGGCCTCGACCAAGGCGTTCTACGCCCAGGTGGCGGCCGGGTTCCTGCTGGCGACCGCCATCGCCGAGGCGGCTGGTGTCGCCATCCTCGACGGGTCGTGGGCCGACGTGCTCCGCGGCCTCCACGACCTGCCTGCAGCCATGGACCTCGTGGTCGCCAACCGCCCCGCCATCGCCGATGCCGCCGCCGTCGCGCCGTCGCGCCGCTACTGGGCCGTGGTCGGTAACGGGCCCAACCGGATCGCGGCTGAGGAGATCCGGATCAAGCTGAGCGAGCTCTGTTACAAGTCGATCGCCTGCGACGGCACCGAGGACAAGAAGCACATCGACCTGTCGTCCGAGCCGCTCATCCTGGTGTGCGCGGCCGGCCTCTCGGGTGCCAACGCCGACGATGTCGCCAAGGAGGTCGGCATCTACCGGGCGCACAAGGCCGCGCCCGTCGTCATCGCCACGGCCGGCGAGAACCGCTTCGCCGCGGCGATGGCCGTGATCGAGGTGCCTGCCGTGCACGAGGCGCTGGCGTTCGTGCTGTCGGCGATGGTCGGTCATCTCTTCGGCTATGAAGCGGCGCTCGCCATCGACGCCCAGGCCCTACCGCTCCGCCAGATGCGAGCCGCCGTCGAGAAGGTGGCGTCGGCGCACCCCGATGTCGTGCTGCACCTGCTGGCGGCCGAGCTGTCGGTTCCGTCGGCGCGCTTCGTCGATGCCCTCCGGGCTGGCGCCTACGACGGCCACCTCGAGGCGAGCACGGCGCTGCGGGTCACGTCAGTGCTTCGCTACGCCCGCGGTCAGCTGCCACTCGAGGCCTACGAGCTCGACTTTGGTGCCATCGGCACGCCGAGCGTGGTCATCGACGATCTGGTTGCCGCCCTGACCAAGGCGATCGACGAGCTGACCCGGCCCATCGATGCCATCAAGCACCAGGCCAAGACCGTCACCGTGGGTATCTCCCGCTCGGAGGAGGACTTGTTCGCGGCGCCGGTGGTGCAGGCAGTGCTCGCCGCTGGTGCACCCCGAGATCGACTGACCTATCGATCGTTGCGCACGCTGGCCGCCCTCGACCCCGCCATCGCCACCATCACCGGGTACGTGCGGTACCAGGTCGAGGGCGATCCCGACGGCGACGCCACGATCACTGTGGTCGACAAGGGTGGGGTCGCGTCAGGCATGGCGTCGCGGGCCGACCACGGCGGACCGCTGCAGGGCACCAAGCACCGCGCCGCGCGCCAGCGATGGGTCACCGCGGTGATGGGCTACGACGGTCGCACGCTCATCCACGTGCCGGAGACCAAGGGCAGCGAGACAACGGCCATCACGTCGTTGCACGTCGAGTTCCGTGACCGGATCGAGCCGGCGGTGGCGCGGGCGGTGCTCGAGGGCTACCAGGACCGGTTCGCCGCCATCCGGGAGGCGGTCACCGAGGTGGAGCCGACCTTCCGCGAGGAGGTCCTGGGCACCGTGCCCGTCACCGACCTGCTCACGCAACCGGTGCACTTCCTCGCCCGGCACTGGAAGGCGACGACATGATCGGCATCGGTACCGATCTCGTCGAGCTCGACCGGTTTCGACTGGCACTGGCGCGCACGCCCTCGATCGTCGACCGGTTGTTCAGTGCCGAGGAGCGGGACTATGCCGGGCGCCAGGCTGACCCGGCGCCTCGCCTGGCCGTGCGGTTCGCGGCCAAGGAGGCAGTGCTGAAGGCAATGGGCATCGGCCTGTGGAACTTCCCGCTACGCGAGATCGAGGTGGCGCGGGCCGAGTCCGGCGTGCCGTCGGTGGTGCTGCACGGCAAGGCGGCGGCGATGGCGGCCGACCGTGGTGTCGACCGCTGGCTGCTCACGCTCACCCACACCGAATCCCTTGCCCAGGCGGTCGCGGTCGCGCTCCCGAGATGATCCCGGTTCTCACGCCCGACGAGGTTCGGGCGGTCGACGAGGCTGCTCCGGAGCCCGTGGCGGTGCTCATTGGCCGGGCCGGGGCCGCGGTGGCTCGATCGGCGCTCGAGCTCCTGGGCGGTGGCTATGGCCGGCGGGTCGTCGTCATCGCTGGCAAGGGCAACAACGGTGCCGATGGGCGGGAGGCGGCTCGGCTCCTGCGCCGTCGTGGCGTGCGGGTGGAGGTCGTCGACGCCACCGACGCGGCGGCGGTGCTGCCGAGCTGTGACCTGGTGATCGATGCCGCCTACGGCACTGGCTTCCGAGGTTCGTGGAACGCCCCGTCCACCGACGCGCCGGTGCTGGCCGTCGACATCCCGTCGGGCGTCGACGCTGGCACGGGTGACGCGTGCGATGGTGTTCTGCACGCCGTTCGGACGGTCACGTTCGCGGCGCTGAAGCCCGGCCTCCTGTTCGGCGCTGGTGCACGGCTCGCCGGTGAGATCGATCTCGCCGACATCGGCCTGGACGTCTCGCGGGCCACGGCGCATGTCGTCGAGCACCTCGACGTGGCTGCCTGGCTGCCGGCCCGCCGGCCTGACAGCCACAAGTGGAAGGCGGCGGCATGGGTGGTCGCCGGAAGCGCCGGCATGACCGGGGCAGCCACCCTCGCCACCCGTGGTGCCCAGCGGGCAGGCGCCGGCTACGTCCGCCTGTCGTCGCCCGGCGCCGTCACCGACGCACCGGTTGAGGCGGTGGCGGTCGACCTCCCCGGCGTCGGTTGGGCCGACGAGGTGCTGGCCGACGTCGGCCGGTTCAAGGCGATGGTGGTCGGCCCCGGGCTGGGCCGGGCCAGCGACGACGACATCCGCCGCCTCGCCGCCGACTGCCCCCTGCCCATGGTCCTCGACGGCGATGCCCTCACCGCGCTCGCCGCCGCCCCACCCGGGTTCTGGGCAGAAACGCTCGCCAGGCGAGCGCAACTGCCCACAACTCGAGGAGCGGCGCGGGTGCTGACGCCGCACGACGGGGAGTACGCGCGCTTGGCGGGTGAGCCGCCCGGGCCTGACCGGATCGACGCGGCACGGCGGTTGGCCGCCGCGACCGGGTGCACGGTGCTGCTCAAGGGGTCGACGACGGTGGTGGCCGAGCCCGACGGTTCGGCGCTCCTCGCCACCCAGGGCGACGCCCGGCTGGCGACGGCGGGGACCGGCGATGTGCTGGCCGGGATCATCGGCGCCCTGCTCGCGCAGGGCATGGCGCCAGCGCGGGCGGCGGCCGCTGGTGCATGGCTGCACGGCGCCGCGGCGCGTGTCGGCCCGTCGCGAGGGCTCGTTGCCGGTGACCTGCCAGACTGCCTGCCGCTCGTGTTCGACCGATTGGGAGTGTGAATGCCCGGCTCGTTGCCCGTCCATGACGTGATGACCACAGAGGTGCTGTCGTTCTGGCCCGGTGAGCCGGTGCAGGAGGCCTACGACCGGCTGGTGGCCCGCGGCGTCGACGGTGGCCCGGTCGTCGACGACGACGGGACGGTGGTCGGGATGTTGAGCACCGACGATCTCCTCGTGCAGGAGACGCAGCTGCACTACCCAACGGTGATCTCCTTGTTCGGCGCCTATCTCGAGCTGCCGTCGTCGCATCGCCGATTCGAGGACGAGCTCCGCAAAGCGGTTGCGGCCAAGGTCGAGGACGTCATGGCGCGCGAGGTCATCGCGTGCGCCGAGGACGACCCGCTCGAGCGGGCGGCCACGTTGATGCACGAGCACCATCTCTCGCGCCTTCCCGTCACCCGCGGTGCCCGCCTGGTCGGGATCGTCGCCCGGGGCGACATCCTGCGGGCAGTCATGGGCCAGGAGCCCGCCGAGGGAGCTGTGTGACCCGTCCGGCCTGGGCCGAGGTCGACCTCGGCGCGGTCCGTGACAACGTCAGGGCGCTGATCGAGGTGGCGGCGCCGGCCCAGCTGTGCGCGGTCGTCAAGGCCGACGGGTACGGCCACGGTGCGGTCGAGGTGGCCCGGACGGCGGTCGCCGCCGGTGCCACCTGGCTGGCGGTGGCATTGCCGGACGAGGGGCGGGCGCTGCGCGATGCCGGTCTCGACGTTCCGATCCTCCTGCTCTCGGAGCCGGAGCCCGAGGCGTGGGACGGCGTCGTCGCCGACCGGCTCACCCCGACCGTCTACAGCAGCAAGGGCATCGCGTCACTTGCGGTCCTCGCCGACACGGAGAAGCCGCTCGGCGTGCACCTCAAGGTCGACACGGGCATGCACCGAGTCGGTGTGGCCCCGGCCGAGGCCGTCGACCGGGCGAGGCAGGTGGTCGCGACCGGATCGCTTCGGCTCGACGCGGTGTGGACGCACTGCCCGGTCGCCGACGAACCTGAGCACCCGTTCAACCAGATCCAGGCCGACCGGTTCGACGCCGTGCTCACCGACCTGCGAGCTGCCGGGATCGACATCCCGCTCGTCCACGCGGCCAACTCGGCGGCGACTCTTGCCCACCCCCGGCTGCGCCACGACCTCGTGCGGTGCGGCATCGCCGTCTACGGCCTCGATCCCGGTCCCCAGCTCCGAGGGGCAGCCGACCTGCGGCCGGCCCTCTCGTTGCGGGCGCGCGTCTCACACGTGCAGCACATCGCCAAGGGCGAGGCGGTCTCCTACGGGCTCCGCCGGCCAGCGCCCGCCGACACGACGGTTGCCACCGTGCCGGTGGGCTACGCCGACGGGGTGGCCCGCCGCCTGCAGGAGGTCGGCGGCCAGGTCTTGATCGGGGGCCGGCGCTGCCCCTTGGCCGGCACCGTGACCATGGACCAGCTGATCGTCGACTGTGGCCCCGGCGCCGAGGTCGCCCCGGGCGACGAGGTCGTCCTGATCGGCCGCCAAGGTGACCAGGAGGTCACCGCTGCTGAATGGGCCGATCGCCTCGGGACCATCAGCTACGAGATCGTGTGCGGCATCGGGCCCCGGGTCCCTCGCGTCTACGTCGGCCGACCCTCCTAGCATCGGGTCGTGACCGATCTGGCCACGCTCGCCGCCGAGGTGGCGGCGTGCACCCGGTGCCCCCTCCATGCGACCCGCACCCAAGTGGTGTTCGGCCGCGGCAATCCCGACGCCGATCTGGTGTTCGTCGGTGAGGCGCCGGGCGCCGAGGAGGATGCCCAGGGCGTGCCCTTCGTCGGGCGCTCGGGCAAGCTCCTCGACCGGCTGGCAGCCGAGGAGCTCGGGCTGACCGACGCGGACTTCTACGTGATGAACGTGCTGCGCTGCCGACCGCCCGGCAACCGCGACCCCAAGCCGGACGAGGTGGCGTCGTGCAGTGCGTGGTTCGACGCCCAGCTGGCGCTGCTGCAGCCCAAGGTGGTGGTCTCCCTCGGCAACTTCGCCACCCGTTCGCTGCTGGGCACGACGGAGGGCATCACCCGCCTCCGCGGCAAGGCCTATCCGTGGCGCGACATCGTGCTCGTGCCCACCTACCATCCGGCAGCCGCGCTCCGCGGCGGCCCGCAACCGCTGGCCGAGATGCGGGCCGACTTCGTGCGGGCCAAGCAGGTCCTGGAGGCCAGTCGATGACGGTGCTGCGGACCACCTCGGTGGAGGAGACTCGCCAGATGGCGGGAGCCATCGCGACCCTTGCCCGGCCCGGCGACGTGATCCTCCTCGTCGGCGACCTCGGAGCCGGCAAGACAGCGTTCGCCCAGGGCTTCGCCCGGGCCATCGGCGTCGAGGAGCAGGTGACCAGTCCCACCTTCACCCTCGTGCGGTCCTACAAGGGAAAGATGGTGCTGCACCACCTCGACGTCTACCGGCTCGAGTGGTTGCACGAAGCCGAGGACTTGGGCCTGGCCGAGCTCGTCGACGATGGTGGTGTGGTGCTGATCGAGTGGGGCGACGCGGTCACGCGGGTGCTGCCCAACAGCTTCCTCGAGCTGCGGTTCACCTTCGTCGAGGACGACGACGACCACCGCGCCATCGCGGTCCGGGTCGTCGGCCCGTCGTGGGCCAACCGGGCCGTCGCCCTGGCCACCGCGACCCAGAAGTGGTCCGCGTCGTGACCGAGGACGTCGGACCATGTTGATCTTGGGCATCGACACCGCCACGCCGCAGGTGGGCTGCGCCATCGGCGGCCACGAAGGGGTGCTGGCCTCGTTCCATGCCGCCCGAGGGCGGCGGCATGCCGAGACGTTGGTGCCGGCGATCCAGTTCATCTGCCAGCAGACGCACATCGAGCTGTCGGAGATCGGTGCCATCGCGGTCGACGTCGGACCCGGCATGTTCACCGGGCTCCGGGTGGGCGTGGCCACCGCCAAGGCCATGGCCTCGTCCCTTCGCATCCCCATGGTGGGTGTGCCCAGCCTCGACCTGCTCGCCTTCCCGGCCCGGTGGACCGACCGCCGCATCGTGTCGGTCGTCGATGCCCGCCGGGGCGAGGTCTTCTACTGCTTCTACCGCCAGGTGCCGGGCGGCATCCAACGGCTGTCCGAGCTCCAGGTCGGCAGCCCGCGGCAGCTCTGCTCCGAGATCCAGGCGACCGGCGAGGAGTGCCTCGCCGTGGGCGACGGTGCCATTCGCTACCGGGACGAGCTCGAGGAGCTGCACCGCGTCGAGATCGGCGAAGCTGGCAACGCCTACCCGTCACCAGGGTCCCTCGTGCAACTGGCCCACGCCCGGGCCCTGCGGGAGGAGTTCGTCAACTCCTGGGAGCTCGAGCCCTTGTACCTGCGCAAGGCCGACGCCGAGATCAACTGGCAGACGCGGGCGCCCCAGACGAAGGGGACGCGGTGATGATCGCGTCGCGCGACGAGCTCGATGCCCTCGACGTCGACATCGTGAGCATGCGCCGGCGCCACCTCCGTGGTGTGCTCCGGATCGAGGCGCAGGTGTACCCGCGTCCCTGGACGCTGGGACTGTTCATGTCGGAGCTGGCGCTGCGCACCACGCGCATCTATCTGGTGGCCAAGGTGAACGGCACCGTTGTCGGCTACGCCGGCCTCATGCTCACGGGCGACGACGGCCATGTCACCACGATTGCCGTCGACCCCGCCTGGCACCGGCGGAGCGTCGGTGCCCGGCTGCTCCTGGCCCTCTCGAGAGCGGGCATCGCCCGCGGCTGCCACGGGCTGACGCTCGAGGTGCGGATGTCGAACGAGCCCGCCCAGGCCATGTACCGGCGGTTCGGCTACGCGCCGGCGGGTGTGCGCAAGGGCTACTACGCCGAGACCAACGAGGATGCGCTGGTGATGTGGGCCCATGACGTCGACCTTCCGGCGTACGGCCAGCGCCTTGCCACCATCGAAAGTGCCCTGACCGGCATCACCACCATCGAAGGCGGGATCCTGTGAGCGAGCAGAGCGAGCGAACCATCAGTGACGCGCCGTTGGGGAACCGCGGCGCCCGGAGGGCGCGGCAGTGACCACGATCTTGGGCATCGAGACGAGCTGCGACGAGACGGCGGCCGCGGTGGTGCGCGATGGCCACGACGTGCTCTCGTCGGTCGTGTCGAGCCAGGTCGATCTGCACGCCCGTTACGGCGGGGTCGTGCCCGAGCTGGCGAGCCGGGCCCATGTGCAGTTGCTCACACCGGTGATCGCCGAGTCGATGGTCGAGGCCGGTGTCGGCGAGAACGACATCGACGCGGTGGCGGCCACCGTGGGCCCAGGCCTGATCGGCTCCCTCCTCGTCGGCGTGGCCGCCGCCAAGGCAATGGCGCTCGTGTGGGGTGTGCCGTTCGTCGCGGTCAACCACCTCGAGGCCCACTTCGTCGCTGCCTTCCTCGAGGAGCCCGAGCTGCGGCCGCCGCTCGTGGTCCTGCTGGTGTCGGGCGGCCACACCCTGCTGGTCGAGGTCAAGGAGATCGGGCACTACCGGGTGCTGGGCGGCACGATCGACGACGCCGCCGGCGAAGCCTTCGACAAGGTCGCCCGCTACCTCGGGCTCGGGTACCCCGGTGGGCCGGCGATCGACCGGGAGGCGGCCAAGGGTGATCCCGAGGCCATCCGGTTCCCCCGGGCGATGCTGGACGAGGGCCTCGACTTCTCCTTCTCGGGCCTGAAGACCTCGGTCATCAACTACGTCCGCAAGCACCCTGACGTGTCGACGGTCGATGTCTGCGCCTCCTTCCAGCAGGCGGTCGTCGAGGTCCTGGTGGCAAAGGCTCGCCGGGCCGCTCGCGAGATCGGCGCAGCCGGCATGGCCCTCGCCGGCGGTGTCGCTGCCAACTCGCAGCTGCGGACCCATCTGCTCGATGCCTGCGAGGCCGACGGGCTGCAGGCCTTCCTGCCCAGCCGGGCCATGTGCACCGACAACGCCGCCATGGTGGGGGCAGCCGCTTGGTACCGCCTCCGCGACCATGGCCCGACGCCACTCGACGCCGGCGCCGACCCGAACCTCCGGATCCCGCTGACTGCCTGAGGGCTCCGGTTGCGCGATGTGCGCAACCGGCCGTATCGTTAGCACTCGACAGCCGAGAGTGCTAACGCCGCGACGAGCGAGTTAGCTCGCCCACCACGCCAGGGAGGCACCCAAATGAAGCTCCAGCCACTCGAAGACCGCATCGTCGTTCGTCCTGGTGAGTCGGAGGCGACCACGGCCAGCGGCCTGGTCATCCCCGACACCGCCAAGGAGAAGCCCCAGCAGGGCGAGGTCCTGGCTGCCGGCCCCGGCCGCCGCTCCGAGCAGACGGG
The DNA here is from genome assembly GCA_019510095.1 of Acidobacteriota bacterium. GTDB lineage: Bacteria > Actinomycetota > Acidimicrobiia > Acidimicrobiales > CADCSY01 > JAEKLB01. Next base: position 21,502 of record JAEKLB010000032.1, read on the forward strand.
CGAGATCATCCCGCTCGACGTGAAGGTCGGCGACACCGTCGTCTACTCCAAGTACGGCGGCACCGAGATCACCATCGACAACGAGGACCTGCTCATCCTGGCCGGCCGCGACGTCCTGGCCATCGTCAACAAGAAGTAGAGGACGCCCATGCCCAAGATCCTGAAGTTCGACGACGAGGCGCGCCGGGCCCTCGAGGCAGGCGTCGACCGCCTGGCCAACGCGGTCAAGGTCACCCTCGGCCCCAAGGGACGCAACGTCGTCCTGGAGAAGAAGTGGGGAGCCCCCACCATCACCAACGACGGCGTCTCGATCGCCAAAGAGGTCGAGCTCGAGGACCCCTTCGAGAACATGGGCGCCCAGCTGGTGAAGGAAGTCGCCACCAAGACCAACGACGTCGCCGGTGACGGCACCACCACGGCCACCGTGCTCGCCCAGGCCCTGGTTCACGAAGGCCTCCGCAACGTGGCCGCCGGCGCCAGCCCCATGAGCCTGAAGAAGGGCATGGAGAAGGCGGTCGCCGCAGCCGTCGAGTCGATCAAGAAGCTGTCGAAGGAGATCGAGGATCCGTCCGAGATCGCCCAGGTGGCCACCATCTCGGCCAACAACGACACCACCATCGGTCAGGTGCTCGCCGACGCCATCGACAAGGTCGGCAAGGACGGTGTCGTCACCGTCGAGGAGTCGAACACCTTCGGCATGGAGCTCGAGTTCACCGAGGGCATGCAGTTCGACAAGGGCTACATCTCGCCGCACTTCGTCACCGACGCCGAGCGGCAGGAAGCGGTGCTCGAGGACGCATACATCCTGCTGGTCAACGGCAAGATCTCGGCGGTCCACGACCTCATTCCCGTGCTCGAGAAGGTCATGCAGACCAGCAAGGCGCTGCTGATCATCGCCGAGGACATCGATGGCGAGGCGCTCGCCACCCTGGTGGTCAACAAGATCCGGGGGACGTTCAAGTCGGTGGCCGTCAAGGCGCCCGGCTTCGGCGATCGCCGCAAGGCGATGCTCCAGGACATCGCCATCCTCACTGGCGCCCAGGTCATCTCCGAAGAGGTCGGCCTCAAGCTCGACACCGTCACCCTCGACCTGCTCGGCTCGGCCCGCAAGGTGGTCGTCACCAAGGACAACAGCACCATCGTCGAGGGCGCAGGCTCGCACGACGAGGTGCAGGGTCGGATCGCCTCCATCAAGCGGGAGATCGACGACACCGACTCTGACTGGGACCGCGAGAAGCTCCAGGAGCGGTTGGCCAAGCTGGCCGGCGGCGTTGCCGTCGTCAAGGTTGGCGCCGCGACCGAGGTCGAGCTCAAGGAGAAGAAGCACCGCATCGAGGACGCCCTGTCGGCGACCCGGGCGGCCATCGAAGAGGGCGTCGTCCCCGGCGGTGGCACGGCGCTCGTCCGCTCGCGCGCGGCGATCGACAAGCTGAAGCTCGAGGGCGACGAGGCCACTGGTGCTCGCATCGTCTACAAGGCGCTCAGCGCACCGGCCTTCTGGATCGCTCAGAACGCCGGCATGGAGGGCCACATCGCCGTCCAGCAGATCGAGCGGGAGACCGGCGCCATCGGCCTCAACGCCGCCACGGGCGACTTCGAGGACCTGGTCAAGGCCGGCGTCATCGACCCGGCCAAGGTGACCCGCGCTGCCCTTCAGAACGCAGCGTCGATCGCCGGTCTCATCCTGACCACCGAGGCGCTCGTCACCGACAAGCCCGAGGAGCCCAACCCGGCCGCTGCTGCGGCCGCCGCGGCTGCCATGGGTGGCGGCGGTGGCATGGGAGGCATGGGAGGCATGGGCTTCTGAGCCTGTGCTGATCGGCGTCACTGTCGAACTGTGAACGGCCGGGCCCTCGGGCCCGGCCGTTTCGCGTCACGTCAGGGTGCCTGCGTGGATGCTGAGCACAGCCTGGCGCGGGCGTGGTCAGCTCGCGACGTGGCCCGGTTCCAGCTGAGCGGGGCGTGGTTCTCGAGACGCGGGCGGCAGAGCCCTCGCACCACGATGCGTCGATCTTTCTCGGGCAGGTCGGCCACGCCCCCGACCGACGCGGGCACGGCATCGTCGGACAGCGTGGCGAGGTAGGCGGGGTCGTATCGGCGGCCGCCGCCCGCGCGGCCGAGATCATGCCGAACGACGAGGGCCTCGGGGTTGCACGCGTTGAGCACCACGAGGATCACGAAGGCCAGCGCCCCGGCGGCGGGCGTGAACCACGCGCGATCACGCGCGAGGCCGGCGAGGCGCATGGCGAGGAGCACCAGCGCGAGGCCGATCCAGACCGCGCCGGCCTTGGCCACCAGGCGCAGCAGCGTCCATCCGTACGCGTCCTCGTAGAGGCTGAGTCGTCGTAGAGCGACCAGCAGCACGAGGAACGTCAGCGCCACGCTGACCGCGGTGAGCACGGTGAAGCGCCGGCGGTCACGCCTGGTCGAGCGATCGGCAACGGCGCTGAGCAGGCCGAGGACGACAGCGGTCAGGACGGCCACGGCCAGCAGCTGGAAGTACCCGGTCCTGGCGTAGGCCGCGTAGGTGAGCCCGCGTGTCTCGAGCACCCGGTGGGCGCCACCCGCAGCCGCGACGACCTGCACTGTCGCGAACGCGGCGAAGAGGGCGGCGACGCTACCGAGCACGATGGTCCACTCCGTGACCCCGAGCTTCCAGCCCGTCGGCGGGAGTGGGCGGGAGGGCGACGCCGAGGCGAGGCGGAGCACACCGGCCATGCCGAGCGCGCCGATCACCGTCAACATCAGATGGGCGACGGCGTTGCCGGGCACCGAGATGTGCACGCGAAGCATCGACGCGAACACGGCGTCGGCCGAGACGAACAGCGCGACGAGGACGGCAACCAGGGGTACGGCGAGCGCGGCACCACGACCGACCTTCGCCAGGTTCTCGAAGCGCTCTTCCCGGTCACCGCGCGCCAACCAGCGGCGGGCTGGATCGACGAGGAAGCCGGCGGCGCGGGCCGCGTGGATGACGGCCAGGACCGCGCGCGACGCGAGGAGCGCCAGCGACAGGTCGGTCAGCCGTCCGTCACGGGCGAGCATGGCGCCGAGCAGCAGCAGCCCGGCGATGGCCAGCACGTCGGCGGGCACCAGCCACGGGCTCATGCGGAGGGGGAGGAACAGGCTGATGACCGCAGCGGCCGCCAGGCAGGTGCGGCTCGCCGCGGTGTGCACCCGACCGCTGGCCTGGAGACCGACAGCGGCGACCAGTGCGGCAAGACAACCGCCCACGCTCGCCACCCCTGAGCGAACACCGACATCGAAGGCCACGCCGCCGGCCAGGGCGATGATCGCCGCTCGGCGGTCGGCGGGTTCGGCCAGTGCCACCCGCCAGTCGGGCCAGCCGACGATGTCGGTCACGCTCCACCCGGCCACCTGGCTCCGCATGCCCCCAGTGTGATCGCCCTTGGGCGATCGGTCAAGGCAGTTGCCCAAAGCGAATGGTCATCACAACGCGCCAGCATCGGTAGCGTGGCGGGCGTGGCAAAGGCCGGTCCCCGAACAGCGCCAGCGGGGGGCGACGAGCTCAGGTCGAAGCTCGTCGACGCCACCATCCGCGTCCTGGCCCGCGACGGCTTCGCTCATACGAGCGCCCGGGCCATCGCCGCCGAGGCGGCCACCGTCAACGGGTCGATCTTCTACTACTTCGGCTCCATGGACGGCCTGCTGGCCGCCACCGCCCGCACGCTGGCGGCGCGTGGGATCCAGCGCATCCGGGACGGCCTCGGCGGGGACCATGCCCACGCTGAATGGCCCCGCCGGCTCCGCGAGGTCATGCGCGCGGAAGCCGATGGCGACGACGGGCGGGCCGTGATGGAGCTCTTCGTCGGGTCCCGAACCTCACCGGTGCTCGCCGCCGAGGTTCGTGCGGCCATCGATCAGGCCATTGCCTTCGCCACGGCCGAGCTCCAAGCGGTGCTCGGGGGCTCGGCGCTCGACGCGCTCCTGCCCATGACGCTCGTTGCCGAGCTGGCGGCCGCAGCGTTCCTCGGCATCGAGATCCTCCTCCAGAACGGGCGGGACATCGACCTCGACGGCCTCGCGACGACCCTCGCCCAGGGCCTCCAACTGATCGCCGCCGCCAAGACCCGTCGCTAATTGACCTCGCCGCTCGCCTCGCCGAGCATGCAGCCATGCACTCCCCGGCAGCACAGGCCTACGCGTGGGCGTCCGAGTTCTTCGTCGACGTCGTCGCCCAGATCGGCGTCACCCAGTACGACGACGCCGGTCTCGGCGATTGGAGCGTGCGCGAGCTCATCGCCCACGCCAACCGGGCGCACGTGCTCGTGGTGGAGTACATCGAGCATCCCGTCGATCCCGCCCAGGTCCCGGCCGACTACTTCTCCCCGGCATCGATCGGCGCCCGCGCCCGCCAGGCCGTGGTCGACCTCGGGGACGACGTGGTCGCCGGTGTGCAGGAGGCGGCTCGCCGGGCCCGCCAGGTGATCGGTGACGCGCCGCCTCGGGCCAAGGTCGGGACGCCCGCTGGCTCCATGCTGCTCGACCAGTACCTGCCGGGCCGGACCACGGAGCTCCTGATCCATGGCCTCGACCTGGCCCGGGCGACGGGCTCCGGCGCCACCCCACCACCAGAGGCGATGAAGAGCTGCTTGCGCTTCCTGGCCGACCGGGCTGCGCAGATCGATCAGGCGTTGCCGGTGGTGCTCGCCCTGTCGGGCCGCGGCCACCTTTCCCATGACTTCTCGGTCTTCTGAGCAAGTGCGGTCGGTAGCCTCGCCGCAGTGGACGTACGACCGCCGGCCGATCCGACGAAGCTGCTCGCCTGGTGGATGGAGTGGGAGAAGGGTGAGACGCCGCCCGGTCGGGTGATGGCCAACCTCAAGACCGGTGGCATGCGCGAGTTCCTCGAAGAGCTCGTCAAGGAGATCAACAACGGCTGAGTCGGTCCGGGGTGGTCCGCAGCGCCTGCGCATCCCCCGGCCCGAGGTGATCCACCCGTTGGCTCCGCCCCCGTGGGCGGCGCTGGCAGCTGCCGACCGCCACGTCGACCTCGACCGGGTCCGCGTGGCACTGGCCTCGGCCCCGCCCCCCGGGCTCATCAGCATCCCCGACACGGAGATCGTCGGTGAGGCGGCCGTGCTGATGCCGATCTTCGAGGAGGCGGGCGAGGCGTGGCTCGTGCTCATTCGCCGGGCGGCACACATGCAGAACAATGCCGGCGACGTCGCGTTTCCTGGTGGGCGCCGGGAGCCGGGCGAGCTCCTTCCAGACACGGCCAGGCGTGAAGCCGAGGAGGAGATCGGTCTCGATCCGTCGTCGGTGTCCATCGTGGCCGAGCTCGACCACAACGTCACCGGTGCTGGCTTCGAGATGGTTCCCTTCGTGGGCCTGCTGCCCGGGCGCCCCGTCGAGCTGCGGGCCGACCCCGGCGAGGTCGAGACCGTCCTCACCGTGCCGATCGCCGAGCTGCTGGTGCTCGGGCACTACCGGGGCGAGGACTGGGGCGACCGCCAGATGCACGAGTTCGACCTCGAAGGCGACACCATCTGGGGCGCCACCGCCCGGGTGCTCCACCGCTTCCTCGAGCTGGTGCTGGCCGTCGAGCCAGCCTGAACGAGTGTCGTTCGGGCATGGCCGGGGAACGGTCTGCACATGTACATCGGACTCGGCACCCTGCTCATCATCATCCTGCTGCTGATCCTCATCTTCTAGACCGGGGAAACGAGGCGGCGGCTCCACCCCTACGGCCGCGGCGAACGCCGCGGCCGTGGCGCGCCAGAGCCCGTACGCTTGCTCCCCCGTGGGCGACGTGGAGATCGGTAGCGGCAAGGCGGCACGACGCGGCTACGCGCTGCACGAGGTCTCCATCGTGCCCAGCCGGCGAACGCGCGACGCCGCCGACGTCGACATCTCGTGGGAGATCGACGCCTATCGGTTCGAGCTGCCCGTGATGGCCGCGGCCATGGACGGTGTCGTCAGCCCCGCCAGCGCCGCCGAGATCGGGCGGTTGGGTGGGCTCCCGGTCCTCAACCTCGAAGGGCTGTGGACCCGCTACGACGACCCCGAGCCGTTGCTGGCCGAGATCGCCGAGCTGGCCGACGACAAGGCCACCCGGCGGCTCCAGGAGATCTATGCGGAGCCCGTCGACCCCGACCTCATCGGCGTCCGGGTGCGCGAGCTCCGAGCGGCGGGCGTCGTGGCGTGTGCATCGGTCACGCCCCAGCGCACCGTCGACCTGGCCTCGACCATCGCCAAGGCCGAGCTCGACCTCCTGGTGGTGCAGGGCACGGTCGTCTCGGCTGAGCATGTGTCCCGCACCGACGAGCCCTTGAACCTCAAGCGCTTCGTGCGAGAGCTGCCCGTCCCGGTGATCGTCGGGGGTTGCGCCTCGTACCAGGCCGCGCTCCACCTGATGCGCACCGGTGCCGCCGGGGTGCTGGTCGGGATCGGCTCGGGCAACGTCTGCAGCACGCCGAGCGTGCTCGGTGTCGGCGTCCCCCAGGCGACCGCGATCGCCGATGCCAAGGGCGCCCGGATGCGTCATCTCGACGAGACCGGGGTCTACTGCCACGTCATCGCCGACGGCGGCATGAGCACCGGTGGCGACATCGCCAGGGCGATCGCCTGCGGCGCCGACGCCGTCATGATCGGTGCCCCGCTGGCTGCTGCCGCCGAGGCCCCCGGCCGGGGCTACCACTGGGGGATGGCGGCGGGCCACGCCACGCTCCCGCGTGGCACCCGGGCGCATGTCGGCACCGTCGGGTCGCTCGAGGAGATCCTGCTCGGCCCGGCGCATGACGACGACGGGCGCCGCAACCTCATGGGCGCAGTGCGCAAGGCCATGGCGACCACCGGCTACGCCACCCTCAAGGAGTTCCAGAAGGCAGAGCTGGTCGTCGGCGGCTGAGTGGTACTTCGGCCCGCGCGGGTTCTGCCGTAAGATGTCCCATGGCCCTCCTGCCTGATCCGTCCGACGCTCTGTTCGACGAGAAGTTCGGCCGCGAGGGGCTCACCTTCGACGACGTGCTGCTGGTGCCGGCCGCGTCCGAGGTCGCCCCCACCGAGGCCTCCACCGAGACCCGCCTCACCCGCTCGATCACCCTCGCCATGCCGCTCATCTCGGCGGCCATGGACACCGTCACCGAGGCCCGGTTGGCCATCGCGATGGCCCGTCATGGTGGCATCGGCGTCATCCACCGCAACCTGTCGATCGACGACCAGGCGGCTGAGGTCGACCGGGTCAAGCGTTCGGAAGCGGGGATGATCAGCGACCCGGTCACCGTGGCCCCGACGGCCACCATCGCCGAGGCCATGGACGTGATGGCCCGCTACCACATCTCTGGTGTGCCGGTCACCGACGAGCGCGGCCAGCTGGTCGGCATCATCACCAACCGGGACCTCCGGTTCCTGCAGGCGAGCGACCGCCCCGTGTCCGAGGCCATGACGGCCGAGGGCCTGGTGACGGCGCCCGAGGGCACGACCCTCGAGCAGGCCATCGCCATCCTCGGCAAGCACCGCATCGAGAAGCTCCCGATCGTCACCTCCGGCGGCGTCCTCTCCGGCCTCATCACCGTGAAGGACATCCAGAAGAAGATCGACTTCCCCAACGCCACCAAGGACGGCCATGGTCGCCTCCGTGTCGCCGCCGCCATCGGCACCGGCGCCGACGTCTTCGACCGGGTGGCTGCCCTCGTCGAGCGGGGCGTCGACGTGCTCTGCCTCGACAGCTCCCACGGTCACGCCCGGGCCGTGCTCGACACCGTCGCCAAGATCAAGGCCAACTGGGACATCGATCTCATCGCCGGCAACGTCGCCACCGGCGCCGGCACCGAGGCCATGATCGAGGCCGGCGCCGACGCGGTGAAGGTCGGCATCGGGCCCGGATCGATCTGCACCACCCGTGTCGTCGCCGGCATCGGTGTCCCCCAGATCACCGCCATCTTCGACTGCGGCCAGGTCGCCGGTCGCCACAACATCCCGGTCGTGGCCGATGGCGGCGTGCAGTTCTCCGGCGACGTCGCCAAGGCGCTCGCCGCCGGCGCCGACAGCGTCATGCTCGGGAATGCGCTCGCCGGCGTCGACGAGGCGCCGGGTGAGATCGTCATCCAGCAGGGCGAGCGGTTCAAGGAGTACCGGGGCATGGGATCGCTCGGTGCCATGCAGGGCCGGTCGTTCTCGAAGGACCGCTACTTCCAGGGCAGTGTCGAGAGCGGCAAGGAGGTGCCGGAGGGCATCGAGGGTCGCGTTCCCTACAAGGGTCCGATCGCCCACGTGCTCCATCAGCTGATCGGCGGCCTGCACCAGGCCATGGGCTACTGCGGTGCGCACACCATCGCCGAGCTCCAGACCAACGGCCGCTTCATCCGCATCTCGCCGGCGAGCCTGCGTGAGAGCCACCCCCACGACGTGGTGATCACCAAGGAAGCTCCGAACTACCGGCTATGACCCTGCCTGAGTTCGACACCGTCCTCGTCGTCGACTTCGGGGCCCAGTACGCGCAGCTGATCGCCCGCCGGGTGCGAGAGGCCCACGTGTACTCGGAGATCGTTCCCCACACGATCACCGCCGAGGAGATCGAGGCCCGCAAGCCGGCCGGCGTCATCTTCAGCGGTGGCCCGGCATCGGTGCACGCCGAGGGCGCACCGCGGATCGACCAGCGCGTCTACGAGCTCGGGACGCCGGTGTTGGGCATCTGCTACGGCGCCCAGCTGGTCGCGCTCCAGCTCGGTGGTGAGGTCGCCAAGACCGGGCGGGGTGAGTACGGCCGCACCTCGCTCCAGCTGACGGGCCCATCGGAGCTCCTGGGCGACGACCAGCCCGGCGACCAGACGGTGTGGATGAGCCACTTCGACACCATCGTGGGGGCGCCGCCCGGGTTCTCGATCACGGCGAGCACGGCCGACACGCCCGGGGCCGTGCTGGAGTCGCCCGCGCGCCGGATCTACGGGATGCAGTTCCACCCCGAGGTGGCCCACACGCCGTACGGCCAGGCCATGCTCAAGCGGTTCCTCTACGACGTGTGCGGGGCCCGGCCGACGTGGACGATGTCGTCGGTCATCGAGACCCAGGTCGAGGCCATTCGCAAGCAGGTCGGTGGCGAGCGGGTGATCTGCGGCCTGTCCGGCGGCGTCGACTCGGCGGTGGCCGCCGCACTGGTGCACAAGGCCATCGGTCCCCAGCTCACCTGCGTGTACGTCGATACCGGCCTGATGCGGGAGGGCGAGTCCGATCAGGTGGTCGAGACCTTCCAGCGCAACCTCAAGATCGAGCTCCAACACGTCCGCGCCGGTGACCGGTTCTTCGAGCGGCTGGCCGGCGTGGTCGACCCCGAGGAGAAGCGCAAGGCGATCGGCGAGCGCTTCATACGCGAGTTCGAGGTCGCCGCCCGCGGCCTCGAGGACGCGCGCTTCCTCGTGCAGGGCACGCTCTATCCCGACGTGATCGAGTCGGGCACGCCCGAAGCCGCCAAGATCAAGTCGCACCACAACGTCGGCGGTCTCCCCGACGACCTCAACTTCGAGCTGGTCGAACCGTTGCGCCTCCTGTTCAAGGACGAGGTGCGCAAGGTCGGCGAGGAGCTCGGCCTGCCCGAGGAGATCGTCTGGCGCCAGCCCTTCCCTGGGCCCGGGCTCGGCGTCCGCATCATCGGCGAGGTGACCCCCGAGCGGGCCGAGCTCCTGCGCAAGGCCGACGCCATCGTTCGCGACGAGGTCCACAAGGCCGGGCTCGACCGGGAGATCTGGCAGGTATTCGCGGTGCTGCTCGCCGACGTCCGGTCGGTCGGGGTGATGGGCGATGAACGCACCTATGGCCATCCGGTCGTGATTCGGGCGGTCACGAGCGACGACGCCATGACCGCCGACTGGGCCCGGCTGCCCTACGACCTGCTCGAGAAGCTGTCGAGCCGGATCATCAACGAGGTTGCCGGGGTCAACCGGGTGGCATACGACATCACGTCGAAGCCGCCCGGCACCATCGAGTGGGAGTGATTCATCCCGAAGATCACTGAGGTGCCATGAGGGGGCGCGACGACACCCGGTCGGTAGTCGGGTAAGAAGCGCACGGGTGTCCGTTGGGGAGCAGTTCGACGAGGTGCTCGCCGCGGCGCAGCTGGGCGAGGACTGGGCGGTTGCCGTGCTCTTTCGCGACCTGGGACCCCCGGTGCAGGCCTATCTGCGGGCTCGGGCAGGGGCCGATGCCGAGGACGTGGCCTCCCAGACCTGGCTCGAGGTGGCGCGCGGCCTCCACCGCTTCGAGGGGGACGAGAGCGGCTTCCGGGGCTGGGTGTTCACCATCGCCAAGCGCCGTCTGGCCAACGAGCGCCGTCGCCGCACTCGGCGCCCGACCGAGCTGCTCGGCGACGACGATCTGGCCAGCTGGGACGATCCCGGAACCCGGATCGAGAGCGATGACGCCGTTCGCCGGATCACCAGCCTCCTGCCCGAGGACCTCGCCGAGATCGTCCTGCTCCGGGTGGTGGCGGGCCTGCCGGTCGAGGAGGTCGCCCAGGTCACCGGGCGGCGGGCAGGCACCGTCCGGGTCATGCAGCACCGCGCCTTGAAGCGATTGGCCGCCGTGCTCGAAGCGGAGGTGTAACACCACGGAACGGGCCGGGGATGAGGGGGCAGTGGACAAGAACCACGACGACCAGCTGATCGAGCGCCTGCTCGACGGTCGCCTTCCGGCGGACGATGCGCCCCCGGACCTGGCGTCCGCCGTCCGGCTCCTCGACGCGGCCCGGGCCACGCCTCCCGTGGATCCGGTCGTCGGGCGGGCCACCGTCGCCGCCATGGTCGCTGCCATCGCTGCCGGACCCCAACCACGCCGCACCCCTCACCGCTCTCGCCACCTGGTGGCCCGGGTCTTGTCCACCAAGGCAGCGGTCGCTGCCGCCGTGCTTGCGATCTCCGCCACAGGCGCGGCGGCGGCGACTGGCTCGCTGTCCCATCCCGTCTCGGTCGTGCTCCAGAACGTCGGCATCCACGTCGACGAGGAGCGCCCGACCACGACGACCACGTCGACCTTGCCGCCTGCCGCGTCGGCACCGGCCCCGCGTCCGCCGGTGGGCCGCGCCGGCCCGTCGGGCGTGGGTGCTGTTGCCCACCCGACCTCGAGCACGTCGTCGACATCGACAACTGCCCACGACAACCACGGCGACGAGGTCTCCGGTGTCGCCCACGACACCCGGCCGGGCCCGTGCCACGGCCAGACGGTGTCCGATGAGGCCCGCAGCGATGACGGTCGGCGCTCGCACGAGAGCACGACGTCGACGAGCACGTCGACCTCCACCACAGTCCCGACGACCTCGACCTCCACGACGGCGCCCGAGGAGCAGCAGGGCAGCTGCACTGCACCCGGCGCGACCGCCACACCGACCTCGTCGACGTCGACCACCGACGACGACAAGGGCACCACCAGCAACAAGCCCCTGCACGACGGCCGCCGTACGAGCCGTACCCGTGAGCGCGATTCCCGAAGGACGACCACCACCACCACGGTGGCCCCCTCCTCGACGACATCGACCACGGTCACCCCCACATCCATCCGGACTTCCACGTCCGCCCGCGGCCGAGGTGGTAGGGACGACCGCCTTCGCGGGAAGGGCGTGGACGTGGGGGACATCGGCGACGACGGCAGTCCGTAGGGGAACGGCTCGTGGCGGCGGCCCAGGTGCGTCGGCCGCCGCCACAGAGTCAGTCCCACCGATCTTCGTGACCCATGTCACGTCGACGCCACGGGGTCGGCCGAACACCGTTCGGCTCCCGTAAGGTCGGCGGCTTGGGGGATGATCGGCGCACCTTGTGGTTGGTGATGGGCGCGCTCATGACGTGCCTGTTGCTCTCGGCCCTCGACCAGACGATCGTGTCCACTGCCCTGCCGACGATCGTCGGCGATCTGGGCGGCCTCGAGCACATCTCGTGGGTCGTGACCGCGTATCTCTTGAGCTCGACCGTGTCGGTGCCCCTGTTCGGGAAGATCAGCGACATCTACGGGCGCAAGCCCATGCTCCAAGCGACGATCGTGATCTTCCTCGTGGGCTCGGTCCTGGCCGGGCTCTCCCAGAACATGCTCATGCTGATCCTGTTCCGGGGCATCCAGGGCATCGGTGGCGGCGGCTTGCTGGCGATGACCTTCACGATCCTCGGCGACCTCATCACCCCGCGCGAGCGGGGCAAGTACACCGGCTACTTCACCGCTGTGTTCGCCAGCTCGAGCGTGATCGGCCCGCTGGCCGGGGGCTTTTTCGTCGATCACCTCAGCTGGCGATGGGTCTTCTACATCAACCTGCCGCTGGGCGCGATCTGCTTGCTGGTGACGGGTCTGCATCTGCACGTGCCAAAGCCGGCGGAGCGGCGGCCGCTCGACATCGTCGGCTCCGTCCTGTTGACGATTGCCGTGACCTGCTTGCTGCTCATGCTCACCTGGGGCGGGCACCAGTACGACTGGGGATCGGGCGTCATCCTCACGCTGGGGTTCGTCGGCGTCGTGACCGGCGTCGTGTTCCTGGTTCAAGCCGGCCGTACACCGGACCCCGTCCTACCGCTACGCATGTTCCGCGAGCCGGTGTTCACCGTCTGCATCGCCATGGGCGCGCTGCTCGGCGCAGTCGTCGTCGGCGCGGCCGTCTTCCTGCCGCTGTACCTCCAGGTGGTGAAGGGCGCGTCGGCGACCTCCTCGGGCCTGCTGCTGGTGCCGATGATGGGCGCCATGGTGATCGGGTCGAACACCGCCGGCCGCATCATCAACCGCACCGGTCGCTACAAGATGTTCCCGATCGTCGGCTCCGGCCTTGCCGTCGCCGGCGTGCTGGCACTGACCGCGCTCGAACGCTCGAGCTCGCGCAACCATGTGTCGTTCGGCATGGCCATCCTCGGCCTGGGCATCGGCTCGGCCATGCCTGTCACCACACTGGCGGTGCAGAACGTGGCCTCCCAGAGCGACATGGGTGCGGCGACCTCGGCGGTCAACTTCTTCCGCTCGTTGGGCAGCGCCTTTGGCATCGCCGTCTTCGGCACCGCCATGTCGACCCGCCTGAACTCGACGCTCGAGCGCCTGCTCCCCGGCACCGATCTGCACCACGACAAGGGGCTCCTCAACAGCCCGGCTGCCATTCGGGCGCTGCCCCGGGTGCAGTACGCCGCCGTCGCCCAGGGCATCACCGACGGCGTGGCGATGGTGTTCCGGGTCGCCCTGCCGATCGTGATCGCTGCCTGGGTGGCGTCGTGGTTCCTCAAGGAGGTGCCCCTGCGCGAGGACCTCGAGGCCTCGGCGTCGATGGTGGAGGGCATGGAGGAGGCCGGCATGGTGTACCAGCCGGCGGTCGAGCCGGCGCCCACCCGGCCCGACGACCTCGCTGGCGTGCCGCCGGTCGAGGCGAACGGCAACGGGCACGACCACCGAACGCATCACCAGGACGTCAGACCCCACTCGTAGCATGGGCGGGGTCATGCCGACCCCCTCCGACCTCCTCGCCGGCCTCAATCCCGACCAGGCGGAGGCGGTGGCCCACCCCGACGGCCCGCTGCTGATCGTGGCCGGTGCCGGGTCGGGAAAGACCCGGGTGCTCACCCACCGCATTGCCTGGCTGATCCAGCAGGGGGTCTCCCCGTTCGAGATCCTGGCCATCACGTTCACCAACAAGGCCGCCGACGAGATGAAGTCGAGGGTGGCCTCGCTCGTGGGCCCGGTCGCCGCCAAGATGTGGGTGTCGACGTTCCACGCCGCCTGCGTCCGCATCCTGCGGCGCGACGGCAAGGTCCTCGGTTATCCGTCGTCGTTCACCATCTACGACCAGGCCGACGCCGTTCGCCTGACCGGCTACGTGCTGCGCGACCTCAACGTCGACACCAAGCGGTTCCCGCCCCGCAGCGTCCACGCGTCGATCAGCGCCGCCAAGAACGAGCTGACCTCCGTGGAGCAGTACGCCGAGCGGGCCGGCACGATCTTCGAGCGCCGCATCGCCGAGGTGTACCGCGAGTACCAGGCTCGGCTGCTCCAGGCCGGCGCCATGGACTTCGACGACCTCCTCACGCAGACGGTTCGCCTGCTCCAGGCCCACCCCGAGGTGCTCGATCACTACCGCCGCCGCTTCCGCTACGTCCTCGTCGACGAGTACCAGGACACCAATCGGGCCCAGAACGAGCTCGTCCTCCTGCTGTCGGGCGAGCATCGCAACGTCACCGTCGTGGGTGATGGCGACCAGTCGGTGTATCAATTTCGGGGAGCGGACGTTCGCAACTTCCTCGAGTTCGAGG
>JAEKLB010000033.1 GCA_019510095.1 Acidobacteriota bacterium
GTCGACTGCTGCGTCGTCGGCGGTCGACGGCATGGCAATCGGCTCGGGCGCCGATTCCAGCGCGATCGGGTCGTGCTCGACCGGCGCTTCACCAGCGGGCAGGGCGGCGTGCTCGGGGGCGGCCGGAAGCGCCGGCGGCACGTGCGGCTCCGACTCGGCAGGCGTTTCAGCGTCGGTAGCGTCGGCGACCGGCGCGGGAGCGACCGGCGCGGGAGCCGGCGGGGCCGAGCGGGGCGGGGGCGGCGGCGGGATACGCCGGGTGCCCGGGGGAGGGGGCAACAGGCCCGCGGCCGCTTGGACCTCGGCGGCGCGCTTGGGCTTGGGCTTCGGCGCCCGTCGCGGTGCCTTCGGCGCTGGGGGCTCGATGCCGAACAGGGCGGCGACCGTCGGCGTCCGGCCGGCGTGCTTGCGCACCATGGTGAGGAGCTCCTCGGTCGGCTCCTCCGGCTTGCCGGCCGGCGCCACCGCCCGGCGAACGGGCGAGTAGGCGAGGGCGTCGATGAGCGTCGCCCACCGGTCGGAGGGCGTGTCGGCGGCCATCGCCGCGCTGGCGGCGTCGGCGAGCTGGGTCGTGAGCTCCGCCGAGAGGGTCTCCGTGGGCTCCGGTGGGCGGGAGGCCAGCCGTAGGGCCCGGACAACCCGGCCCGCAGCGAGTGAGGTCGTGAGCTCGTCGAGCCACGCCTGCTGCTCCGCGGCCGCACGGCGGTCGAGGACTTCCTTCAGGCTGGACGCCAGCTCACGGGTCGACTCGTCACGGGCGACGTCAGCGGCGCTGGCCACCACCGCCCGAAGGTCGCGCAGGGCGATCTCCTCGGCGTCGGCTGCCGCGCCTTCGGCCCGGTCGAGCCAGTCGGCGACCCGCACGCGAGGCAGCAGGTCCTCGGCGATGCCGAGCACCATGGCCTCCGGCATCTCGGGGAGGCCCTCGGCCTTGGCCTTGGTGTTCTGCTCGGTGAGCGCCGTGCGCACGCCTGGCATCCCCGACTTGAAGAGCTGCTCGGCGATGGGCTGCTGCTCGGGCGACAGGGCGGCCAGCAGCTCATCGCGATGGGCATGGCCAGCCCGGAGCTTCTTGGCCTTGGGCTTCGGGGGCGGGGGGGCGGGACGTTCGGGCCGCGGTGTGCGGGGGCGGTCGGGCCGGGCCGGGCGCTCAGGGCGCTCCGCCCGCGGCGGTCGGGGTCCTCGGTCGCGGTCGCCCTCGCGGGCACGGTCGGGACGGGGGCCACGGTCGCGATCGCCGGGGCGATCCGAACGCGGGCGCCGCTCGCCCCGGTCGCCACGGCCGCCGCCGCCACGACCGGCGAGCGTGGTGATCACCGGCTCGAACGCCCGCTCACTTCCCTTGATCTCGATCCGCTCGGGCTCAGGGCGCGCCCCCTTGGGCGGAAGCACCCCGAGCACGGTGATGCCTTCGATGTCGAAGTCGGCGTCAGCCCGCACGACGTCGCCCACCTTCGACCCGCTGGGCAGCAACGACCCATCGAGCTCACCGCGCGGCTGGAGCGCGCCGGCCGCCCGCCAGGTCCACGTCCCGTCGTCACGTGAGCTGGTGAGCTCGACCTCAATCCGCCGGGACATAGGGCCGACAGGCTACCGGTCACTGCGTCCCTCCTCGAAGCCGGAGGGTGGTCGCGCGAGACGTGATCCACCGAGGTGTCGACGCCCGCTGGCAGACTCACCGAATAAGCGGAACTGACAGAATCGGTCGCGACGGCACACCCGGCCGCTGCGCGTGGTGCGGACGTCGTCCGGGACGCGCTGTACGTCGTCGAGGCCGCTGTGGAAGACGTTGATCGTGACCTGCAGGCCGTGGGAGACGACCCCGACGAGTTGCGGCGGACGCTCGACTGGTTGCTCCAGGCTGTCCGACCGCTCCTGGAGCTCCGCCCATAATCATAGTTATGTCAAGTAGATGGTTCCGGCCGGGCCGGCGCTTTGACCTCCCTACTGGATCGGGTGCCACCTAGGCTCACGTCGTGCCGATCTACGAGTACCGCTGCCTCGACTGCGAGACCGTCTTCGAGCAGCGGCGGTCGATGGCCGACGCCGATGCCGCGGTCACCTGCCCTGACGGGCACAGCCGGGCCAAGCGCCTCTTGCCGATGTTCGCCTCTGCGCGGTCGGCCAGCAATGGCGGCTCCTCCCCCGCGCCGGCGCCGATGCGGAGCATGGGCGGCGGTTGCGGCTCGGGCTGCGGCTGCCACTGAACGCTGGCAGTTCGGCTTTACCCTGAGGTGCCGTCCCGGGCGGTCCGGGCGCGGACCGGCAGGCGATGGAACCCACCACGACCACCACGACCAGACGCGGGCGGGCGATCGCCCTCGGAGTGCTCTGGATGGTCGTCGTGCCCGTGGCCCTCGGCATCGGGATCGCCGAAGGCCGGATCCGCCTCCAGGACAAGCCGGCTCGCCTGATCTCGGCGCCAGCAACAACTGTCGTCCCGACGACCACGACGACGACGGCGGCCGTCTTTGCGATCGGTGAGCGGCCCACCTCCACCACAGCCGCCGCGGGGCCCGCCGCCCTCGACGGCACGCTGGCCCGCGAGGTCGTCTGGTACCAGCTGGCCGATTGCGAGAGCGGCGCCTGGACCGGTGGCACCCCGATCGCCGGCAGCGCCCGTTGGGAGATCGTCGCTCGGGGCTACCAGGGTGGCCTCCAGTTCCACCCGGTGACCTGGGACCGCTTCCGCTCGCCCAGCGACCCTGCCGAGGCCAACCTGGCAACCTCCGCGCAGCAGATCGCCGTTGGCGAGCGCGTGCTCGCCCGCGAAGGGGTCATGGCCTGGCCGACGTGCGGGCCACGAGTGGGTCTCGCCCGCCTGCTCGCTCCGGGCCACGTCCCCGTCACCGACGCCCTGCTGCTCCCCGCCGCCGAGCCCACCATTCTCGACGACGAGTGATCCCCGTTCTCTGGCGACTCACCCGCACAGTGTCTGGGCAAGTCGCCAAAGAACGGAGAGAGTCTGGATGTACTTCACCTCGGGACTCACCGGCGCAGGACGGCGACAGCCCACCCGTCCTGCTCGTCGGTGCTGACCAGCCGAAGCCCGGCGATGGCGAAGGCCGTTGTGACCGACGCGGCCTGCTCGCTCAACATGCCGGCCACCACCAGGCGCCCGCCCCGTGCGATCGATCCCACGATGACCGGTGCGAGGTGACAGAGGACGGCCGCTCCGATGTTGGCCACGACGACGTCGAACGGACCATCACCGGCCTGCACCGATCTGCTGTGACACTCGACGCCCACGCCATTGGCCACGGCGTTCCGCTCGGTCACGAGCGTCGCCTCGGGGTCGATGTCCAACGCCGTCACCGCCGCCGCATCGAGCAGGGCGGCGGCCACCGACAGGATCCCGCTGCCGCAGCCGAGGTCGAGCACCTGGTCGCCGCCGTGCAGGACCTGCTGGAGGGCCGCCAGGCTCAGGCGGGTGCTCGGGTGCGAGCCACTGCCGAACGTCGCCCCGGGATCGAGCCTGATGACGAGGCCGTCGTGACGCTCGGGCGGGGGTTCGGTCCACCACCCCGGCCACACCAGGACCCGGCCGACCTCGACCGGCTCGACGAACGCCCGCCAGTTGTCACGCCACGACGAGTCGTCGGGTGCCGTCTCGACCGTCGGTTCCCACTCGGGCGGCAGCTCTCCCGCCACCATGGCCGCGGTGGCGAGGTCGTCGAAGCCGGCGAGCAGCGCCACCCGGCCGTCGTCGGTCGCCGCCTCGTGGATGGCAACGGGCTCGTGGAGCCAGAGCCGCCCGGCGGCCTCGTCGACACCGCTGGCGGGGACGACGACGCGGAGGCAGCGCAGGTTGTCTCCGTCAGTCGGAGGTCGGAAGAGCCTTGGCTTCCTTGAGCGGGAGCGGCTCACCGTTCACGGTGAGGGTGCCGTCGCCGGCCTTGGTGACGAGCACCTCGATCCCCAGATCATCGCTGGCGAACCGCTTGCCGAGGGGCGAGCCGCCCGACAGGCCGGCGTCGAGCGTGGCACCGGCCGGGGCGTCCTCGCCCTGCTGGAGCATCGTCGTACCGCCACAGGCGAGGGCGACGTCGTCGGAGGGGGCGCGGACGATGATGACTTCCGTGGTGCAAACGGCGCTGCGCAGCCGGGTGCCGACCTTCAACGGCATGAGAAGCGGTCTCCTGTGTGCTGGGAATTCGGGACCCTCCAGTGTGACAGACGCCGCTCGCCGGGCCGGAGTCGTGAGATCGACGACTGCCCCGGGGGTACCGTTTGTCCAGTACCAGCGACACCGGGAGGTACCGGATGGACGACCTGGACCAGGAGCGCGAGCGCCGCAAGCGGGAGCTGGCGGCCGCCTTCCGGATCTTCGCACGCTTCGGCTACGAGGAGGGCCTGGCCGGCCACATCACCGCCCGGGACCCCGAGCGGCTCGACCACTTCTGGGTCAACCCGCTGGCCCGCCACTTCGACACCATCCGGGTCTCGGACCTCCACCTGGTCAACCACGCCGGCGACGTCGTCGAGGGCGACGACTTCGTCAACGTGGCCGCCTTCACCATCCACTCCCAGATCCACGCGGCCCGCCCCGAGGTGGTGGCCGCTGCGCACTCCCACTCGGTGCACGGCAAGGCGTGGTCGAGCCTGGCCCGACCCCTCGACCCCATCACCCAGGACGCCTGCTCGTTCTTCGAGGACCATGCCGTGTTCGACGACTACACCGGCGTGGTGCTCGAGCTCGACGAGGCCAAGCGCATCGCCCATGCCCTCGGCGGCGCCAAGGCGTGCATCCTCCGCAACCACGGCCTGCTCATGGTGGGCCGGTCGGTTGGCGAGGCGGCGTGGTGGTTCATCGCCATGGACCGCTCCTGCCACGCCCAGCTCCTCGCCGAGGCCGCTGGCACGCCGCAGCTGATCGACCCCGACATGGCCCGCCTCACCGCCGGCCAGGTCGGGACGCCGTCGATGGGTGAGCTCAACTTCCGCTCCCTCTACAACTGGATCGTCAAGGAAGAACCCGACCTGCTGGAGTAGCCGGGTACCCTCGCCGGGTTGACAACCGAACGCTGTTGATCCCGGGCGGGAGAGTCCCCGCCTCGTGCGGGGCGCCGAAGGAGCAAGTCTCCCCACCAACCTCTCAGGCACCCGAACCGCCCGGGCGAGGCAACTCTGGAGAGCAGGTCGACAGAGGGGGAGGCGCATCCACGAGGAGCCTCCATGTCAGACCGTTTCGCCGATCGGCACATCGGCCCCACCGCCGCTGATCAGGCGGCCATGCTCAAGGTGCTCGGGCAGCCGTCGCTCTCCGCGCTCGTCGACGCCGTCGTGCCGGCGGCCATCCGCGATGGACATCAGCTCGAGCTGCCGCCGGCGGCCAGCGAAGCCGAGGTCACCGCGGAGCTGGCCGGCCTGGCCGCCCGCAACGGCCGCCTGACATCGATGATCGGGTTGGGCTACAGCGACACCATCACCCCGGCCGTCGTGCTGCGCAACGTCCTCGAGAACCCGGCCTGGTACACGGCGTACACCCCCTACCAGCCGGAGATCTCGCAGGGCCGGCTCGAAGCGTTGCTCAACTTCCAGACGGCCGTGCAGGACCTCACTGGCCTGCCGGTCTCCAACGCCTCCTTGCTCGACGAGTCGACGGCAGCTGCCGAGGCGGTGGCACTGCTGCGCCGGGTCGGTCCCGAGGGCGTGGTGGTCGTCGATGCTGACTGCCTCCCCCAGACCATCGCCGTGGTCACCGTGCGGGTCGAGGCCACCGGCGGCAGCGTGGTGATCGCCGACCTCGACGAGCCGCTGCCCGAGCTGCCGATCGCCGGCGTGCTGGTGCAGTACCCGGGCGCCGGCGGGCGGGTGCGTGACCTCGCTCCCCTGATCGAACAGGCCCACGGGGCCGGCGCTGGCGTCGCCGTGGCTGCTGACCTCCTCGGACTGGCCTTGCTGACTCCCCCGGGCGAGCTCGGAGCCGACGTGGTCGTCGGCAGCGCCCAGCGATTCGGGGTGCCGCTCGGCTTCGGCGGCCCTCATGCCGGGTTCATGGCCGTGCGCGACGGCCTGCAGCGCGACCTGCCCGGCCGGCTGGTCGGCGTGTCGGTGGACGCCGACGGGCACCCCGCGCTGCGGCTCGCCCTCCAGACCCGGGAGCAGCACATCCGCCGCGACCGGGCCACCTCCAACATCTGCACGGCGCAGGTCCTGCTGGCCGTGATGGCGTCGATGTACGCGGTGTACCACGGGCCCGACGGCATCGCCGCCATCGCCGAGCGAGTCCACGGCATGGCGGCCCGGCTCGCAGCCTCGCTGGAGCTCGGTAGCGTGCCGGTGGTCCACGACGCCTTCTTCGACACGGTGCTCGCCGAGGTGCCTGGCCGGGCTGTCGAGGTGGTGGCGTCCGCCCGTGGGCGCGGGGTGAACCTCCGGTTGGTCGACGGCGACCATGTGGCCATCGCTGCCGACGAGCGCACGACGGTCGAGCACCTCGGTGCGGTGGCCGCCGCGTTCGGGGTCGTCCTGACCGACGGCGCGGCATCCCGGATCCCCGCCGCCCTCCGGCGGACCTCGACCTACCTCACCCATCCGGTGTTCCACGACCACCGCTCGGAGACGGCGATGCTTCGCTACCTCCGCCGCCTGTCCGACCGCGACTACGCCCTCGACCGGGGCATGATCCCGCTGGGCTCCTGCACCATGAAGCTCAACGGCACCACCGAGATGGAGCCGGTGACCTGGCCCGGTTTCGCCAACGTGCATCCGTTCGCCCCGACCGACGACACGACCGGCTATCGGGAGCTCATCACCCAGCTCGAGGCATGGCTGGCCGAGATCACCGGCTACGACGCCGTCTCGCTCCAGCCCAACGCCGGCTCGCAGGGCGAGTTCGCCGGCCTCCTCGCCATCCGGGCGTGGCATCGCGCCAACGGCGACCAGGACCGCGACGTCTGCCTGATCCCGACGTCGGCGCACGGCACCAACCCGGCCAGCGCGGCGATGTGCGGGATGCGGGTGGTTCCGGTGGCCTGCGACGTCAACGGCAACGTCGACCTCGACGACCTGCGAGCCAAGGTCACCGACCATCGTGACCGCCTGGCCGCTCTGATGATCACCTACCCGAGCACCCACGGCGTGTTCGAGGAGGCAGTGACCGAGATCTGCGCCGTGGTCCACGAGGGCGGCGGCCAGGTCTATCTCGACGGCGCCAACCTCAACGCCCTGGTCGGGTTGGCCCGGCCTGGCCGGTTCGGCGCCGACGTGTCGCACCTCAATCTGCACAAGACCTTCTGCATCCCCCACGGCGGTGGCGGCCCGGGAGTCGGGCCGGTCGCCGTGCGGGCCCACCTGGCCCCCTACCTGCCCAACCACCCCCTGCGGGCCGACGCCGGGCCCGCCACCGGGGTGCCGATCGCCGGCGCACCGTGGGGATCAGCCGGGATCCTGCCGATCTCGTGGGCCTACATCCGGCTCATGGGGCCCGACGGGCTGCGGGAGGCGACCGAGGTGGCGATCCTGTCGGCCAACTACCTGGCCCGGCGCCTCGCCGACCACTACCCGATCCTCTACAGCGGCCGTGACGGCCTGGTCGCCCACGAGTGCATCGTCGACATCCGCCCGATCACCAAGGACACTGGCATCACCGTCGACGACATCGCCAAGCGACTCGTCGACTACGGCTTCCACGCCCCCACCATGAGCTTCCCGGTGGCGGGCACGCTGATGATCGAGCCGACGGAGTCGGAGTCGCTCGCCGAGCTCGACCGCTTCATCGACGCCATGGTCTCGATCCGCGGCGAGATCGCCCGGGTGGCCAGCGGCGACTGGGACCGCGACGACAACCCGCTCCGCCAGGCCCCGCACACCGCCGAGGCGCTCGTGGGCGACTGGGACCACGCCTACACCCGGGCCGAGGCCGTGTATCCACTCGCCTCGCTGCGGGCCGACAAGTACTGGCCGCCGGTCCGGCGGATCGACAGCGCCTACGGCGACCGCAACCTCGTGTGCAGCTGCCCCCCGATGGAGAGTTTCGCTTCGGAAGCAGAGCTTCCTCGGCGAGCTTGATGCCGGTCGCCGGCGAGGGGCGACGACCGGCACAGCCGGCTCGTCGCCAGGTCAGCCTGTCTTGACGAACGGCAGCTTGACGATGCGGCCGGGCGTCGGGGTCCCTCGGAGGTCGACCTCGACGGCGTCACCGGGCTTGAGGTCGGGGCGCACGAAGGCAAGGGCGATGCCGTGCTCGAGCGTCGGCGAGAAGTTCCCGCTCGTCACCTCGCCGACTACCTCACCGCCGGCGGTCACCGCCTGGTGCTCGCGGGGCGGGCGGCGGCCCTCGATGGCGACCCCGCGCAGACGACGGGCGATCCCGCGGGCTCGCTCGGCCTCCAGCGCCGCCCGCCCCCGGAAGTCCCCCTTGTCCCAGCCCACCACCCAGCCCAGCCCGGCCTGGAGGGGGGTGATGCCCGGGCCCAGCTCGTGGCCGTGCAGCGGGAGGCCGGCCTCGAGCCGGAGCGTGTCGCGGGCACCGAGCCCGGCGGGTGTCACACCGGCGGCAACGATCGCCTCCCAGACCCTCGTGGCGTCGGCGGCCGGCACCGCGATCTCGACCCCGGGCTCGCCGGTGTAGCCGGTGCCGGCGACCACACAGCCAGCCCCCAGCACGTCGACCTCGGCCACCTCGAAGTGGCCCACCTCGGCCGCGACCGGCGCCACCGATGCCAGCCGGCGGCGGGCGTGCGGCCCCTGGACGGCAAGGATTGCCCGTCCCCTGGTCACGTCGTCGCCCCCGAGCGCAGCCAGCACGCCCGAGGTGTTCGACGCGTTGGGCATGACGTCGAACCGGTCGACGCCGACCCACCACACGATGATGTCGTCGACGACCGAGCCGTCGTCGGGATCGAGCAGGTGGGTGTACTGGGCCCGACCGGGTGTGATCTTGCTGAGGTCGTTGGTCAGCGACCGCTGGAGGAGCTCGAAGGCGTGGCTCCCGGTGACCCGCACCGTCCCGAGATGGCTGACGTCGAAGATCGCGGCGTCGGTGCGGCACGCCCGGTGCTCGGCGAGTGTCCCCTGCCCATAGGCCAGGGGCATGTCCCAGCCGCCGAACGGGCTCGTCTTGGCGCCGAGCGCTCGATGGGCTGCGTCGAGGGGCGAGAGGAGCAGGGCCACGAGGGCTGGGACGTTAGCGGCGACGCCTCCGTAGCCTGGAGACGTGGCGGTGGTCTGGCAGCAATCGCTGTTCGGCGCTGGCTCGCCTGAGCCAGATCGCGCCGCGACGACCAGACGAGAGCTGGCCGGTGGCGCCTGGGTCGACCACGCCCCGAGCTGGCTCCACGGAGCCGACACCGTCTTCGACGACCTGGTTGCCACCGCGCCGTGGGGGCAGCGCCATCGCCGGATGTACGACGACATGGTCGCCGAGCCGAGGCTCACCGCGTGGTGGAACCTGCGGGAGTCCGCCGCCGACGGCTTGCCGCCCGTCTTGCTCGAGACCCGTGACCTCCTCGCTCACCGCTATGGCGAGGACTTCGACTCAATGGGCTGCAACCTCTACCGCGACGGTCGGGACAGCGTGGCTTGGCACGGTGACACCGTCCGCAAGACGATGGCCCAGCCGATCGTGGCCATCCTCTCGCTGGGTGAGCCGCGCAAGCTCCTCCTCCGACCGGTCGGCGGCGGCCCGTCGATCCGCTACCACCTCGGCGCCGGCGACCTCTTCGTGATGGGTGGCACCTGCCAGCACACCTGGCAGCACTCGGTTCCAAAGGTCGCCTCGGCCGGGCCCCGCATCAGCGTGACCTACCGCCACTCCGTGTAGCCACCGCGGCGGCCCGATCCTCGGTAGCCGGAGTCCTTCAGACGGACCGCCGATACCGCAGAACGGGAGAATCAGGAGGCGGCCCACTGCTCGGGCTCCTCGAGGCCGTACTTGGCGAGGAGGCCGAGGTAGTCGCGCTGGTAGATCATCTGCACCCGCAGCTCCGGGTGCAGCTCCCGCAGTCGGCGGAGCTTGCCGTTCTTCTTGGTGACGAGGCCCTGGCGCTGGGTCGTCACCTCGATCCAGATGTCGTGGACCGGCAGGTAGAAGTCGGGGGTGAACGCCATGGTGACGTTGCCTGCCGCGTCCCCCTCGAGCTCGAAGGTCCGGGGCTCGTACTGCCACTCGACGCCGTAGAAGTCGAACAGCGCCGCCAGCTGCCGCTCGGCGTTGTGTGCGAACCGGATCCCCTCGTGCGGCAGCACCCGGTGCTCTACTGCGCGGCCGCCGTCGCCGACTCGCCGCCGTCGTGGCGGGTCGGGTGCAGCTCGCGGATGGCGGCGTCGACCTCGCCGGGGATGGTGGTGAGCTTCACCAGGTTCAGCACGCCCTGGCCCTTGCGGAACAGGTCGATGAGCTCGTCGTCGGTCCGGACGAGCAGCGAGTTGGGCCCGTCGAGCACGAGGTCGGCCGAGGCCAGGTCCTCACCCAGCTGGTCACGGAGGAACTCGATGGCCTTGCGGGCCTTCTGGAGCGAGACGCCCCCGTCGAGCAGCTGCTTCACGACCTTGAGGTCGACGATGTCGCGATAGGAGTAGAGCCGCTGGGAGCCCGAGCCGGTGGCGTCGGCCACGCTCGGCCGCAACAGGTTCTGGCGGGCCCAGTAGTCGAGCTGCCGGTAGGTGATCCCGACGATCTCGCAGACCTGCTTGCCCCGGTAGCCCTCGAGACCCTCGTTCACGGTTGCCTCCATGCGTGGAATTACGCCGCTGTGATGCTACCGGCCCGGTCGCGCGCCGTCGAGGAGTCGGTCAGGAGGCGAAGTCCTCGGGGTTGACGTCGTCGAGGAACTCACGGAACTGGTCGACGATCTCCTCCTGCTCCTCGGCGTCGTCGTCCTCCTCAACGGCGCTGGCGGCGGCGGCCAGGACCGCCTCCTCGGCGAAGATCGGCGCGCCGACCCGCACGGCGAGGGCCACCGCGTCGGACGGCCGGCTCGACACCCGCAGCTCCCGGCCGCTGGCGTCGAGCTCGATCTCGGCGAAGAACGTGCCGCCACCGGCATCGCTCTCCCGCAGTTCGGTGATGACGACTCGGGTCACTCGGGCGGAGAGGGCGTTGAGGAGGTCACGCATGAGGTCATGGGTCATGGGCCGCGGTGGCTCCTTGCCCTCGAGGGCCCACTGGATCGACTGGGCCTCGGGCTGCGCGATGTAGATCGGCAAGACGCGGCGGTCGTCGCCCTGCTCCCGCAGCAGGAGCACCGGCATGTTGACCGGAAGCTCCAGCTTCACGCCGAGAAGCTCCATCTCGACCACGTCCGGACCCTACCCCTCCCCCTCCGGCGCAGGCACCACGATGCCGGCGAGGTTTGGGCGGTCGAGGCCATAGCCCACCACGTAGGGCGCCTCGAGCTCGAAGCCCCGCCAGGCCACCTCGACGGGCAGGACGCGACGCCCCGGACGGTCGAGCAGCGCACAGACGGCCAGTGACCGTGGGCCCCGTTGCCGCAGCACCCCGAGCAGGTAGGAGATGGTCGGGCCGGTGTCGACGAGGGCCTCGGCCAGCACGACGTCCCGGCCGGCGATGTCGAGATCGAGGTCATGCAGGAGCCGGGCGCGCCCGGCGCCCGGCGCGTACCGGCTGACCGCCACGAACCCGATCTCGACGTCGACCGTCACGGCCCGGCAGAGATCGGCGACGAACACCACGCTCTTGGGCAGCACACCCACCAGGACCAGACCGCTGGGGTGGTCGGCAGAGATGGCGGCACCCAGGCGCTGCACTCCTGCCCGCAGCTCGTCGGGCGGCAGGAGCCACTGGGTCACGAGTCGGCGTAGTTGCGCAGGGCCGCCCGCACGAAGGCGGAGTGGAGCCCCTCCCCCAGCCGGGCCAGGTCCTCGAGGGTGTCGACCGCCTGCCGGCGGGCCGCTGGGTTCCGCTGCTTGAGGAGGGGCAGGATCACCTGCTCGTAGGTGCTCGCCTCCCGCTCCGCCGACGTCTTGTACATCCGGAGGTGGCGGGCCTCGACGCCGTGGCGGGCCATGCCGGCGGCAAGGCGGGCCACGACGAGCGACTCCTCGTCGTAATAGGTCGTGCCCGCCATGGGTCGCCCGGCCATCAAGCCGTACCGCTCGAGCTCCTGGAGCGTCGACACCTCGACCCCAGCCGCCGACGCCAGCTCCAGCATCGTCATCGACACGCCGGACAGCCCTGCCGACAACGGTGACGACGATCCAGGGAGGGCACTTCCGCTCGCCGGACGGCTTTGCCGCTCCGGCGACTCGACCGTCGGCGCAGCCGACGAGCCACCCGGCGACGGAACCTCTGGTTCCGGAGACGAGACCGGAACCTCTGCCTCCGGGGACAAGATCCGTTCCTTGATGACCTTCAGCGGGAGGAAGTGCTCGCGCTGCTGCTGGAGGATCCAGCGCAGCCGCTCGACGTCGGGGTCGTAGAACTTCCGGTAGCCCGACGGCGTCCGCTCCGGATCGAGCAGGCCCTGGCTCTCCAGGAACCGGATCTTGGAGATGGTGATGTCCGGGAACTCCTCCTTGAGGAGCTCGAGGACCTCCCCGATCGACAGGAACGCCCGGTCGGACATCACTCAGGTCGACCGGAGGAAGACGAGCTTGAACCGCCCGATCTGGACCTCGTCGCCGTTGGCCAGCACGATCTCGTGGTCGATCCGCTCGCGGTTGACGTAGGTGCCGTTGAGCGACCCCACGTCGCGGACGCGGTACGCATCGTCGGCGCGGACGACCTCGGCATGGCGGCGGGACACCGTCACGTCGTCGAGGAAGATGTGGCTGTCCGGATGGCGCCCGGCCGTGGTCACCGGCTCGTCGAGCAGGAAGCGAGAACCGGAGCCCGGCCCTCGCTTCACCACGAGCATCCCGATGCCCGCCGGCAGGTCGTCGAGGGTGACGTTGATCTCGTCGACGTCGCCGGTGCTGTCCTCGACCGGCGACAGGCTGATCGTGTGGTCCTCGCCCCGAACCTCGAGGGGTGCGCCACACGACGAGCAGAAGTTGGCGCTGGAGGGGTTCCCGTGGCCGCACTGGCCACAGAAGATCTCAGCCATCGACCAGGGCCCGATAGCCGGCCGCGTCGAGCATGGCCGACACCTCGGCCTCGTCGGCGAGCTCGAGCACGCAGATCCAGCCCTCGCCGTAGGGGTCCTCGTTCAACCGCTGCGGCGCGTCGGCCAGGTCTTCGTTGGTCTCGACGACGGTGCCCGAGACCGGGGCGTAGATGTCGGACACCGACTTGGTCGACTCGACCTCGGTGATGGTCGCCCCGGCGGTCACGACCGCTCCCACCGCCGGGACCTGGACGAACACCACGTCGCCGAGGGCGTCCTGGGCGTAGTCGGTGATGCCGATGCGCACCCTGGTGCCCTCGATCCTCGCCCACTCGTGGTCCGACGTGTAGCGGAGGTCCTCGGGGACGTTCACGGCGGGCGACGTTAGCTAAACCACAGGTCGAGGGTTACCCCTCGGCTGGACCGGCCCGACCACGACGGAGTCAACGCATCAGGCGGCGGATCCGGCCCACGTAGTCGAGGGCCCGGCGGCGGGCTTCGCCGTCGCTGACCCCCTCGGCCCACACATGGGAGATCGACAGCTCCGGATCGGGCACGACCAGCGCCCACCCGTCGGGGTGGACGACCTTGACCCCGTCGATCAGCACCAGCTCCCCATCGGCCGACTCGAGCAGGCCACGCATCACCGCGCCCTTCTGCTCCGACGGCGTCGGCACCGTCTCGTGGGCGACATGGGTCGCCGGCAGCGACGCCACCAGCTTCGAGAGCCGGGTACCGGTGCGGGCCAACAGCTCGAGCATGCTCACCAGCGCCGCCATGGCGTCGAACGCCGGCAGGAACTGGGGGAAGACGAAGCCGCCGTCGAGGGTGGCGGCCAGCGCGACGCCATCCTCCTCGGCCACCGCCATCAGCGCGGCCGGCGCCAGCTTGGTGCCGATGACCTCGATGCCGAGGCTCTCGGCGACCTGGTTGACCTGGGTGGGCGCCACCACCGGCACCGCAACCCGCACACCCGAGTACCGGGTGCTGCCGATCATCGAGATGAAGGCGAGCAGGGCCTCGACATCGCTGACCACGTCGCCCTCGTCGTCGATGAAGGTCACCCGCTCGCCGTCGGGGTCGAGCACCACGCCGATGTGGGCACCCGAGGCCCGGACCACGTCGGCCACCGCCGCAGCCCTGGCGTCGCGATCGAAGGCGAGCACGCCGAGCGTCGAGGCATAGGGGTTCATGGCCAGGACATCGGCACCCAGCTTGGAGAGCACGTTCGGCATCACGAAGGCGGTGCTGCCGTACGCGTAGTCGACGACGACCTTGAAGCTGGCCCCCCGCACGGCGTGCACGTCGATGGCCTCGGTGAGGGCCGCGGTGTAGTACTCGAGGGCGCGGGGCGGGTAGCCGATGTCGCCGATGTCACCGGGGAACACGCGGCGGAAGTCCTCCCGGTGGAACGTCCGCTCGATCTTGCGGGCCGCCGCGTCCGAGATGCTGGCCCCGCCCTCGTCGAGGAAGTGGAGGACCACGGACTGCGGGTCGCCTGCCACCAGCCGCACGGAGATGCCGCCCTGTGACCGCTGCGACCGGACCTGGAAGCGCGTCACCGGCATCGGCGCCACCTCGAGGTCGTCGACGTTGATCCCGGCGGCGTTGAGCCCGGCCATGACCGCCCGCTTCAGCATGCGGGCCGCGCGGCTGGAGTCACGCGACGTCGTGACCGTCGAGCCCTTCTTGAGGGTCGTGGCGTACGCCATCGCCACCCGGGTGGCGAGCTCGGGCGTGATGTCGACGTTGGCCAGGCCGCTGACGCCGTCCCGCCCGAAGATCGTGCGCGAGCCACGGCTCTCCCAGACCAGCGACTGGTTCACGACCGCGCCGGCCTCGACGGTCTTGAACGGATACACCTTCACGTTGGCGCCGATGGCGGCGTGCTCGCCGATGAAGCACTCCTCGCCGAGCACCACACCCTCTTCGCACCGGACCCCGCCGCGGAGGTCGCCGTTGCGACCGACGACGGTCCCGACCAGGCGGGCGTTCTGGCCGATGTAGGCACCGTCGTGCACGACCGTGCGCTCGAGATCGGCCTCGGCCCTGACCATCACGTTCTTGCCCAGCACGGTGTAGGGACCCAACCGGGCCCCGGCCTCCACCCGGCAGTGGTCGCCGATCAGTGCCGGGCCCTCGACGCGTGCGTCGGGGTCGACCTCGGCGCCCTCGCCGAGCCAGACGCCCCGATCGATGCGGAAGCCCGGGATGTCGACCTCGACCCGCCCGTCGAGCACGTCCTTGTGGGCACGGACGTAGGCGTCGAGGGTGCCGACGTCCTCCCAGAAGCCCTCGGTGATGCAGCCGTACAGTGGGCGGCCTTCCTCCAGCAGGCGGGGGAAGACCTCGCCCGAGAAGTCGACGCTGCGGCCGGCGTCGATGTAGTCGAAGATCTCGGGCTCGAGCACGAAGATCCCGTTGTTCACCGTGTCGCTGAAAACCTCGCCCCAGCCCGGCTTCTCGAGGAACCGCTCGACCGTCCCGTCGTCGCGGGTGATGACGATGCCGAACTCGAGTGGGTTCTCGACATGGGTGAGGCCGATGGTCGCCAGCGCGCCCCGTTCCTCGTGATAGGCGACCACGCGCGACAGGTCGATGTCGGTGAGGACGTCGCCCGAGATCACGAGGAAGCGCTCGTCGGTGAGCTCGGCCATGGCGTTGCGCACCGAGCCGGCGGTGCCGAGCGGGGTCTCCTCGGTGGCATAGCTCATGTGCACGCCGAACTCGGATCCGTCGCCGAAGTACGACCGGATGTGGTTGGCCAGGAAGGCGACGGTGACAACGACCTCGTCGAAGCCGTGCCGCTGGAGCAGCTGCACGATGTGCTCCATCATCGGCCGGTTGGCGATGGGCATCATCGGCTTGGGCTGATTCGACGTGAGGGGCCGCAGGCGGGTGCCTTCGCCGCCGGCCATGATCACCGCCTTCACGCCGTCGAACCTACCCGTCCGGCCCGAAGTGCCCGCTTGGCCATCGGGACGTAGCCGGCGGCGGCCACGTAGCTGAGCGCCAGCCCGGGGACGACGCAGATCCATGCCGCGACCAGGGCCTCGTCGTGCCAGCCGACGCCGGCATGGCTGACGAGGAAGAGCGGGAAGGCGAACAAGAGGCCGAACGTTCCCGCCTTGCCGAACCAGGTCACGTCGATCCGGCGGGCACCCAGCGCGGCGAGAACCAGGGCGGTGATGGCCACGACGCCTTCCCGGAACAAGGTCAGCACCGCGACGACCAGGGGCACGCTCCCGTCGATGGCGATGCCGAGCACCCCGACGAGGAGCAACAGGCGGTCCGCGGTCGGGTCGAGCACCTTGCCAAGTGTGGACACCTGGCCGAAGCGGCGGGCGATGTAGCCGTCGACCCAGTCCGTCGCGCCGAGGGCGGCAAGGAGGTAGGCGGCCGCTGCCCGGTCGTCGCGCCCGAACAGGAGCCAGACGAACAGCGGAATGCATGCCAGCCGCGCCAGCGACAGCAGGTTCGGGACGGTGAGCACCCGGTCCTCGCCACCGTCGCCCGACACCGGCAGGAGCCTAAGGGCCGACGTCGGCCCCCGCCTCTGCCGGCGCCAGCAGTTCGGGGCCGTCGTTGCGGACGCTGTTGACCGCCCGTGACACCGGCTCGCGCACCACGAGCCCGTCCGGCGCTGGCACCAGCAGCGTCTGGAGGGATCCGACGTCGTCGTTGGCCGGGTCGAGCCACGGCTCCCACACGTCGGCGGGCAGCACCACGGGCATCCGGTCGTGGAGGGGTGCAACGACCCCGTTGGCCGCGGTCGTGATGATCGAGCAGGTCACCAGTCGCTCGGCGTCGACGTCGTCCTTGGGTCGCCAGCTCTCCCACAGGCCGGCGAAGGCGAACGGCTCCCCGTCGGACCGGTGGATGTGCCACGGCTGCTTGCCCCCGGCCACCTTCGCCCACTCGTAGAAGCCGTCGGCCGGCACGATGCAACGGCGGGCGCTGAACGTGCGCCGGAACGCCGACCGGCTCAACAGGGTCTCGGCCCGGGCGTTGATCATCTTCGCCCCGCCCTCGGGACCGTCGGCCCAGAAGGGCACCAAGCCCCATCGGGCCGTGCCCAGCCGCCGGACGCCGGCCTTCGTCTCGGCCACCACGTACACCTCGTCGGTGGGCGCCACGTTGTAGCGGGCACCGAGATCAGGGGCGACGGCCTCGTCGACCATGAAGTAGGCGGCAAGGTCGCTCGCCGACATCCTCGACACGAACCGACCGCACATGCCGACCATTCTGGTGGCCGTGCCCCGCCGGGAGTCGGGCGACGGCGCCCATCCACCACCTCTTCGGGCGATGTGGGCAATCTCTCTGGGCAATGGGTCGGCGTTGCAGGCCGGGGCTGGTGGTGGGCATGGTCGCCCTCGCGGTCCTGCTCCTCGCCCAGATCCTCGGCTAGCCCGGTGCCTCGTCGACGCCCCGCCCGCCGGTGCCCTGGGCGGTGCACGGCGCCGTCGCCGCCAACGGTGCACCCGAGACCGACGCCGATGGTTGGAGCGTGAGCCGGGTGAGCGCCGGCCACTACCTCCTCGACCTTGGGCGGCGCCGAGCGGCGGTGACCGTGACGTCGTGGGACGCCCCGACCGATGCCACCGTCGTGCCCTATGGCGGCGGGGTGGTCGGGCTGGTGTTCGACGGTGCCGGCGGTGGTGTCGACACCCGGTTCCGGTTCGACGCCGTGCTGCGACCGCTCAGCGGTTGACGAGCCGCGCCCGGAGCGCATCGAGGTCAGCAGCAGCCATGCCAGCGGGGCCGGTGAGGTAGGCCTCGACGCCGCCGTAGGCCTCGTCGAGCTCCTCGAGGGTCTCCTCCATCGCCCACCGCGGCGCGCCGAGCATGCTGGCCGCGGCCTCGGGGGCCACGCCACCGGCGACGAGATGCTCGAACGAGTCCTCCTGGTGCTCGCGTCGGCGGTAGCGAGCGGTCAGCTCGTAGTCATCGAGCACGTCGTCCCGGGCCACCCCGACGAGCTCCAGCAGCAGCGCCGCGGTCAGGCCCGTCCGGTCCTTGCCACCGGCGCAGTGGAACACCGCCGGGAGGCCATCGGGGTCGGTGAGGCCGGTCAGCAACCTGCCGATCAGGGGACCGGCGTGCTCGAGCATCCCCTTGTAGATCTCCCGCAGGAACCGCTCACCGTCGTGGGCTGACTCGCCCGATCGATCGGACGCAACGCCTTCCTCCCGAACCCTTGACAGCAGCGCAAGCTGGACCGACGGCATCGGGTTGGGCCGCGCTTCACGCTCGAGATCGCCGCGGAGGTCGTAGACGACGCGCATGCCGAGCCGCTCGTAGAGCGCAAGGTCGGCGGCGGTGAAGCGATGGAGGGCGTCGGCCCGGAAGACCAGGCCCCAACGCGTCCGCCCACCGCCAGCGGTGAGGTAGCCACCAAGGTCGCGGAAGTTCGTGACCCCCTCGAAGGGGAGGCGCCGCTCGGCTGCCACCAGCCCGGGGCCGGAACCGGCCGGGGCCACGGACACGTAGTGGCGGCCGGGACCCAGGCCGTCGAGCCGAACCGAATGCGTCCCGGCGCGCACGGTCACGCTGTGGGCGTGGTCGACGGCTTCGGGTGTGGGACCCGCCGACACGTCGACGGCGATGTCGGGGCCCTCGATCTGCCAGGCCACGAGGAGAGCTCCCGCGCCGTCGGGCTCGACGGTCACCTCGGCTACGGCACCATCCATGGGGCGACGGTAGCCAGCCCAGCGCGCCGGCCGGCCAAGCCCGGGTGAACGGAGCCTGAAAGCGGGCACGCCGGTACTGTCGCCCGTCGACCGACCAGGGGACGAGGAGACGCACGAATGGCAGGATCGCTGGAGGGACACGTCGCGCTGGTGACCGGTGCGGGGCGAGGGATCGGCAGGGCCCACGCCCTGTTGATGGCCGAACGGGGCGCCAAGGTCGTGGTGTGCGACATCGGCGTGGAGCTCGACGGGAGCGGTGCCAACGCCTCGCTGGCCCAGCAGGTGGTCGACGAGATCGTCGCCGCCGGGGGCTCCGCGGTCGCCGACGGCAGTGACATCTCGACCTTCGCCGGTGCGGCCGGCGCCGTGCAGGCGGGCGCTGACGCCTTCGGCAAGGTCGACATCGTCATGAACAACGCCGGCATGGTCGGTGGCGCCACCCTCGAGGAGATCACCGAGGAGACCCTCGGCCGTCAGTTCGCGGTGCATGTCTACGGCAGCATCGGGACGGCCAAGGCGGCCTGGCCGATGATGAAGGCGCAGGGCTGGGGGCGCGTCATCAACACCGTGTCCGAAGCGGCGTTCCCCAGCAAGATCGCCGGTGCCGGCGGTGGCCTCGGCTACGGGACCGCCAAGGCCGCGGTGTGGGCGGCCACCTTCGGCCTCGCTGGCCAGGGCGCCGAGCACGGCATCACCGTGAACGCCATCTCCCCCGGTGCCTTCACCCGGATGAACGAGGAGCTGTTCAAGAAGGGCCGTCCCGACATCGATCTCGACCCGATGCACGTGGCCCGGGTGGCGGCGTGGCTGGCGAGCGAGGAGGCCGGTGACGTCACCGGCAAGGTGATCCACGCCGCCGGCGGCCAGCACCGCGAGTACATCATGGCCAGGCACGCCGACACCGAGCTCATGGCCCGGGTGAACAAGGAGGTCGTGGCCTGATGGTCACGACGGCTGAGCTCGATCATCGCGGCACCCGACTCGCCGGGAAGGTGGCGATCGTCGTCGGCGGCGGCAGCACCGGGGACATCCCTGGCACCGGCTCGGCGATCGCCATGCTGTTCGCCGCGCAGGGCGCCAAGGTGGCGGTGGTGGGCCGGACCCAGGCCAACACCCAGAAGACCGTCGACCTCATCGCCGCAGCAGGCGACACCGCCCTGACCCTGCTGGGCGACACGACGAGCGACGAGGACTGTGGCCGGATCGTCGCCGCCGTCGCGGCCGAGTGGGGCCAGATCGACATCCTGGTCAACAACGTGGGAACCACGGCCAGCCCGACGATCGCTGACTTCGACGAGGCGATCTGGGACCAGTCCTTCGACACCAACGTCAAGGCGCCGATCCTGATGACCAAGCACGCCCTCCCCCACCTGAAGGCGCGGGACACAGCGTCGATCGTCAACATCGGGTCGGTCACCGGGATGCAGACCTCCGGCGGCATCGGCTACGCCACGTCGAAGGGGGCCGTGATGGTGCTCACTCGCGACATGGCGGCGGCACTGGGCCCCGACGGCATCCGGGTCAACTGCGTCGTGCCCGGCCACCTCAACACGCCCATCGGCACGCTCCCGGGCGAGGGCCTGCGCCAGCTCCGGCGGGATCTGTCGATGTTGCGCATCGAGGGCACCGGCTGGGATGCCGCCTACGCCGCCCTGTTCTTCGCCAGCGACGAGTCCCGGTACATCACCGCGGTCTCGATGCCGGTCGACGGTGGGGTGACCGGCCTGCTCGCCTTCGCCACCGTCATGCGGCTGAAGGCTGCCGAGGCCCAGGCGTAGCTGTCGCCGACGCCCGATCTACGCCGGGTCGGGCGCGACCTCGGCGCAGTCGGAGACGCGCCGACCGGTGTCACTGGTGGCGGTCCGGTGCAGGATCGCGGCCTCGGGCCTGATCCGCAGCCGCTCGCCGTCGAGGGACGCCACGCCGTCGACCAGGAGGCTGTAGCCGCCGTCCTCGTAGGGCGCCCACAGCAGCGTGACCGCCGGGCGGTCGCCGATGTTGGCAGCGGTCCGGCGGCCGGCGCCCGCCTCGATCTGCCCATCGTGCCACTCGACGGCGGCCGAGACCACGTGCGGGCGGCCGGTGTCGTTGACGGTGACCACGAAGGCGAGGGGCCCGAACTGCTCGGTCTGGGACTGCAGGGCATCGAGATCGACCGGCACGCTCACGCCCTCAACGGTACGCCTGTGGCCCGCCGGCCGGGCAACGCCTCACATCCCGGTACGGAGGTTCGACCCTGCCGGTGGATTGCGGCTGCTCGGGTTGTCCGGCGCCACGAGGGCGGCAACGCCGACTCCAGCCCAGAACACGACGGCCAACACGATCAGTGCGATGGCCAGCTTGGTGCCGGAGCTGAGCTCGGAGATGGTTCGCAACATCGCCCGCCAGGATGCCCGCCCAGCGGGGAGCCGGCAATCCAGGGTCATCTCTGGTCGGATGTACGCGATGCGACGCCCGAGCTCCCTGATCGCTCCCCGCTCGAGGCCATTGCTCCTGGCTGCCGCCGTGGTGGGCGCGGTGGCCCTCGGCCTGTTGGGCCCCGGCGCGGCGATTGGCAAGACGGCCCGGGGGAAGCGGATCACGACCACGACCAAGCGGCGGAACGGGGCGACGACGGTGAAGGCGCGCCCGACCACGACGACCACCATCCCGGCAGTTCCGGTCACCGTGCCGATCCTCGGTGGTGCCGCGTCGGTCCGTCGCCAGGGCCTCGGTGCCGTCGATCTCACCCGACTGCCGCTGGGGACCAACAAGTACGGCTCCAGCGCGGCCCCCGGCTCGGTCTACCGGTGCCCGGCGCCATCGGGACCCCCGACCCCGAACGACGGCGTCGTCCTGCCGTGGATCAACGGCTCGACGTTCGACCTGGTCCACAAGGTCGCCGTCGCCGGCTCGGTGCCGTGGTCCGGTGGCGCGTTCGCTGCCACCCCTCAGGGCGCGATGCGAGTGCTGGCCGGGAACGACCTGCCACCGCACACCACCGGGGTGTTCCCGGTGGCTGTCAGCGACCCGGCGTACAAGTACCGCCCCAACCCGAGCGCCATCGCGGCGAACGGCTTCAGCGTGTCGGTACCGCTGAACCCGTCCGTGGCTGCCGCGCCGAGCTGCCTCGGCGGCGAGATCGGCGTGACGCTGAACGGCATCGAGCTGTTCAACGCGTTCGATGCCGACGGTCGGGACGCCGTCGCCGAGGAGACGCAAGACCACTGCGAGGGGCATCCGAATGTGTTCGGCTACCACTACCACTCGATCTCGAACTGCCTGGCCGATCCCGGGAGCGGCCACTCACAGCTCCTCGGGTACGCGTTCGATGGCTTCGGCATCTTCGGCCACCGCGGTGAGGGCGGCAAGGTCCTCACCAACGCCGACCTCGACGAGTGCCACGGCCACACCCACGCCATCACCTGGGACGGCAAGACCACGGTGCTCTACCACTACCACGCGACCTGGGAGTTCCCGTACGTGATCGGGTGCTTCCGTGGCACCTCGACGGTGCGTTCCCCGGCATTCGGGACCGGCGGCGAAGGACCGCGTCGCTAGTCGTCGTACGGGCAGTGGCGGCACCGGTTGTCGCAGCAGTGACCGCGGGTGAGCAGGAACGCCGCAGTGAAGACGTCGAAGCCGGTTGCCGGGTCGACGTAGGTGTCGTCGCCACGTTCGGCTGCCGCCGCGTGCGCCCGCTCGACCACCGGCTCCACGCGGATGACGGTACGCGCTCGGGACAGACTCTGAGCCATGTGGCGGCGGCTCTCGGCTCTGATGCTCATCATGTCGATCGGCTCGTGCTCGTCGGCCAACGCCGGGCTGACCGACAGTGAGCGTCAGGCGCTGGTCGACAGCTGCACGGCAGCGACCGCGTCGGGACGCAGTTCCTTCCCACTCACGGCGTGCGACCGCATCGTCGCGGTCATCGCCGAGGATGCCAAGACCTTCGGCTGCACGTCTGACGACGCGCAACGACTCCTGACGGCAGCCCTGGCCGACGACAAGCCCGCCGTCCGCCGGATCGAGCGCGCCTGCTAGCTGCTCGCCGCTCTGCTCAGCGACGACGGGAGCGAACGGAGTTCGCAAACAGGACTGCTGGGCGAGAACTGCACAAACCCTTGCGCTTCGCTCAGCAGAGGTGCAGCATCGCCACACAGCTGACGCATCCCCGCCGGCGTAGCTGGCGTAGGAGGGCAGTGACCACGACCGAGGGCATGTTCGAGGCGCTGGTGGAAACCGCGCCCGACGCCATGGTCGCGGTCGACGCCGGCGGCCGGATCGTGTTGGCAAACGCCCAGGCCGGCCTGTTGTTTGGCTACCACCGATCGGAGATGATCGGCCAGCACGTCGAGATGCTGGTGCCGGATGGGGCTCGTTCCCTGCATCCCCGACGTCGAGCGGCGTACGCCGCGAATCCGACGACACGATCGATGGGTGCTGGCACGGAACTAGCCGCCCGCCGCAAGGACGGCAGTGAGTTTCCGGCGGAGATCTCGCTGTCGTCGATTCAGACGGCCGATGGGGTGTTGGTGTCGGCCGCGGTCAGGGACGTCACTGAACGCAAGCGGGCCGAGGCGAAGTTCCGCGGCTTGTTGGAGGCGGCCCCCGACGCGATCATCGGGGTGGATTCGTCGGGGCGGATCGCGTTGGTCAACGCGCAGGCCGAGCGGCTGTTCGGCTATGCCCGCGACGAGTTGGTCGGCGAGTTGGTCGACCTTCTGGTCCCCGACGCCGTACGAGGCGTGCACCCGGCCAAGCGAGACAGCTACTTCACCGATCCCTTCCCGCGGCCCATGGGCGCCGGCATGCAGCTGGCGGGCAGGCGCAAGGACGGCACCGAGTTCCCGGCGGAGATCTCGCTTTCGTCGATCGAGACCGAAGACGGTGTCCTCGTCTCCGCCGCGGTGCGCGACGTGACCGAGCGCCTCGAAGCGCAGGCCGAGCGTGAACGACTCCGCGCTGCGGCGGAACGGGAGCGAATCGAGGCGCAGCTTCAGCAGTCCCAACGGCTCGAGAGCCTGGGGCAGCTTGCTGGCGGGGTGGCGCACGACTTCAACAACCTGTTGGCGGCGATCCTGAACTTCTCGGCGTTTGTCGCCGAAGAGCTGGGGGTGCTCGCCAGCGAGGGCCACGCTGAGCGGTACGACCAGATCCTGGATGACGTGGGCCAGATCAGCCGGGCGGCGGACCGGGCCACGGAGCTCACCCATCAGCTCCTGGCGTTCGGCCGGCGGGAGGTGGTCGCACCGCGAGTGCTCGACCTCAACCACGTGGTTGTCGAGGTGGAGCAGCTGCTGCACCGGACCATCGGCGAACATGTCGAGCTGGTCACGTCGCTTGGCGACGACCTCTGGCGCATACGGGCTGATCCGGGCCAGCTCGAGCAGGTCCTCATGAACCTGGCGGTCAACGCGCGCGACGCCATGCCGGGCGGGGGGATCCTGACCATTGAGACCGGGAACCTGTTCGTCGATGACGCCTACGCGGCGGGGATGCCCGGCCTCCTGGCGGGTCGGCATGTGAGGATCGCGGTCAGCGACACCGGCCAGGGGATGTCGAAGGACGTCAAGGAGCGGGCATTCGAGCCGTTCTTCTCTACCAAGCCCAAGGGCGAGGGAACCGGGCTGGGCCTGGCAACCGTCTACGGGATCGTCACCCAGGCCGAGGGACACGCCCACATCTACTCCGAGCCCGGGTTCGGCACCACCATCACCGCGTTGTTCCCAGCCACCGACGAACACGCGCTCGAGCCCGAGGCCAGGACGCGAGGAGTCCACGCGAGGGGTGGTGAGACGATCCTCGTGGTCGAGGACGAGGCGTTGCTGCGGACGGTGACCGAGCGGATCTTGAACCGGAACAGCTACCGGGTGCTGCTTGCAGCCACGGGTGCCGACGCGCTCGAGCTGGTGGAGAAGTACGACGGAACGATCCACCTCCTGCTCTCTGACGTGGTGATGCCGCAGATGCTGGGCAAGGAGGTCGCCTCCCGGATCAGTGAGCTGCGACCGGGGATCAAGGTGCTGTACATGTCGGGCTATGCCCAGCCCGTCCTGGCCTCCCAGGGGACGCTCGACCCTGGTGTGGTCCTCCTCGGAAAGCCGTTCACCGAGTCCGAACTCCTGAGCAAGCTGCGAGAGGTGCTCGACTCGTAATGAGTCCTCCTCCGGACCACACCAGAACGCGGGTCTTGGTCATCGACGACCACGAGATGGTCGCCCAGAGCATCGTCCGCATCCTCCAGAGCGATCCAACGATCCAGGCGCTGGGTTGGTGCTCCACCGCGGAAGACGGGCTGGCGCGGGCCAGGGCGGAGCTTCCCGACATCGTTGTGATGGACTTCGTACTTCCCGACATGGACGGCGCGGCCGCGACCCGCATGCTGCGAGCCGAGCTACCGGACACCAAGGTGATCATGCTCAGCGGCTCGGACCGGCCCGGCGCCTACTTCGCCGCCAGAGAGGCGGGCGTCGCCGGGTGGGTCCGCAAGACCCGGGCACTCCAAGAGCTTGTCGTCGTCGTCCGCCACGTCGCTGACGGCGAACCCGTCATCGACGAGGAGATCGCCGAGCTTCCCGCACCCCACGATCTGGTCGTGCACTACCAGCCCGTGGTCGAGATCGAATCTCGACGAATCGTCGGATTCGAAGCCCTTGTTCGCTGGGCGCATCCGACCCGTGGCCTGCTGGGGCCGAACGAGTTCCTTCCACTCGCCGAGGACACCGGCTTCATCATCGAGATCGGGCGCCACGTCGGTGCCACCGCCCTCGGCCAGATCGCGACCTGGCAACACCGATACCCCGGCACCCCGCCGTTGTGGATGAGCGTCAACCTCTCCGTCGCCGGTCTCACCGCCCCGACGTTCCTGCCCGAGCTCACCGCCGGCATTCAGGCGGCAGGCATCGACCCGGGGGACGTGGTGTTCGAGATCACCGAGACCGTGCTCCTCGAGGAGACCGACGAGAACCTCGCCCACCTCACCGCCATGAAGGACATCGGTGTTCGCCTCGCCCTCGACGACTTCGGCACCGCGTTCTCCTCCCTCTCCTATCTCCGCACCTTTCCGTTCGACTACCTCAAGATCGACAACAGCTTCACCGCCGAGCTTCCGTCCAACCCCCGCTCGAGGCTTCTCGTCGAGGCAGTCGCGCAGATGGCCGACTCCCTCGGCATGCGGGCCATTGCCGAAGGCGTCGAGCGGGAAGACCAGGCCGACGCCCTCCGCTCAGCGGGGTGGCGCTACGCGCAGGGGTACCTCTACTCGCGACCGCTCGAGCCCTCCTTCATCGAGCTCCAACTCGACGAGCAGGCCGCCGAGGCCTAGCAGCGGCTTCTCCAGGCGATGGGCCGCTCGGCTCCCCTGGCGACTGGTCTGCCCCGGAGAGTCTCGCGGGGACTGCCTCTACCAGCATTTCAACGTCGGGCTGGCGAGATTCGAACTCGCGACCTCTTGACCCCCAGACCGCATATGTCTACCGGTCATGGTTGCTCGCCGTCGGTCACGTGTGGTTCTAGCTGCGCCTTTGCCGTTCGGTCGTTGGTCGTAGTCGGTCGCTGTCGGAGGGGGTCGGTCGGAGTTGCGCTGACATCGCGCTGACATCCCATTCCGCGGCAGACCCGGTGACCACACTGGGGGTCGTGCTTCTCGTCATACTCGGCGCCGGCGCGTCCCATGACTCCGTGTCGCCCGGCGTCGTCGGCAAGCAGCACATGTCCTTCGCTCATCGACCCCCGCTGGCCGACCACCTCTGCTCGCCCCAGCCGCTCATCTACGGAGAAGCGCTGGACCGCTTTCCGAGCTGCCGGCCGATCATCGACCGGCTCAGACGAGCGAACTCAGGACGCTCCCTCGAGGAGGAGTTGGACGAGATCGCCGCTGAGGCCGATGAGGTCCCGGCCCTCCATCGGCAGCTTCTCGGGTTCAGGTACTACGTCCGCGACGTCATCATCGGATGCGCTGGCGGCTGGCTTCACAGCGCCAACGGTATGACCAACTATGTCAGCCTGGTCAGGACGATCGAGCACTGGCGCGCGCCTCGCGACGAGCGCGTCCTCTTCATCACCTTCAACTACGACCTGCTGCTCGAGCGCGCACTGGTCGACGTCGTCGGCGCCCAGTTCAACCACATTGACAAGTACATCGGGCGGGAGGACTACTTCGTCGTCAAGCCGCACGGTTCGGTGAACTGGGTCCGTCGCATGCTGAATCCGGACATCGTCCGCAACGACCGCGGCCGGGGCATGGCCCCAGACGTCGTGAACTGGGCAGCGGAGGCTCAGTGGAGCGACAGCATCGACGTGGCCGACGAGGAACCCCTCAACCGTGGTGGCTTCGAGAACCTCACCATCGACGCGCCCGCGCTCACGGTGCCGCTTCGGCGAAAAGCGCGGTTCGAGTGCCCGGACGCCCACCTCCATCTGCTCGGCGAGCTGCTGCCCGAGGTCGACCGTGCACTCATTATCGGTTGGCGGGGTCTCGAAGAGCACTTCACCGAGAACCTGAGCCACGTCGGCCTTCTGCTGCCGACCCTGATCATCGTCACCGAGTCCGACGAGGCGTCGATCGCCACGCTCGACAACATCGGTGCATGCTTCGGCACCCCTCGTCTCTCCGATGCGCCTGGCAGTACCAAGGGGTTCTCCGATTTCCTAGCTGGTGGCGGGTTGGCCGACGTTCTCCTCTGACTCGGCAGGCCCGTCGACGTCCGCCTCCACGTCCTTTGGAATGGCCCTGAGCTGGATCATGCGAGTGTCACCGAAGGGCGTCAGAGTCCAGTAGGTGCCGGTGTCCGTGACACTGCGACGCTTGTCGCTCGTGGCGATCAGACCTAGGGCCTTGAGCTGCACGAGGACCGTGCCGAAGTCTTCGTCAGCGATCAGTATGCGGTAGTCGCTGAGGTCCCCCGACCCGACTTCCGGCTCCATGTCATCCCGCTCCTTACGGAGCTTCCGCACTATCTGGTCGCGACCGAAGACCCAGAACTCTCGCCTGGCCCAGGCC
Organism: Acidobacteriota bacterium; assembly: GCA_019510095.1. Taxonomy (GTDB): domain Bacteria; phylum Actinomycetota; class Acidimicrobiia; order Acidimicrobiales; family CADCSY01; genus JAEKLB01. The sequence goes on from JAEKLB010000033.1 coordinate 27,684, forward strand.
TCGAGTTCGGTCTTCAGCTTCGATTGCTCGCACTCGTGAATGAGGTGTGGCGCGACACCACCAAAAATGTCATCCCAGGTCGGCCGGGGAGAGATCCAGAGGCTCTGGTTGTCGACCTTGTATCCGGTTCGGCGAAACGTTGCCCTCATGAGCAATGGAAGACGGAACACGTCCTGCCCCTGCGCGAGGCTTTCGGTTCCCGGAGGCGGCGCCGTTCTGATCGTCTTCACCTGCCGCTCGAGCTCATCGATGCGCGTCCTGGCCTCGGAGAGCGCCCGCAACGACTCCGTCTCAGTCGCCTGGTCCGCGCGAATCCATCCGACGGCCGGGTACTGCTTGGCGAATCGGTTGAAGCTCAGCGCCACCTGCCCTGCGAGTCCGTCGGCGGAGGTCCAGTACTTGACGTGCTTGGAGCCCTCGACCTTCTTCCGAAAGGCGTCCAGCTTCGCCTGCATGTCTTCGGACCGCTCGGTGAGCTTCGCGGGGATCTGGCCAGGGTCGCCATGGAGGAACGCGAGCACAGGCTTCCCGCGGGCCACGGCGTGGTCGTACTCCTTCTCGGTGTAGCTCACGTCGTCGACCGGATCGACCGAGCCGTACTTCCCGCCGACGACGAGGAGGTAGTAGTCGGAGTCGTCGATCACCCGCTGGATGAGAGTCCATGCGTCGTCGTCCGCCGCCGGGAACAACTCCATTCCGGCGGGGAAGGCGTCGCACGAAAGGAGCGCGTGGATGACGGCCTGTCGTTCGGCGAGCAAATCGAGATAGGTCGAGCTGACGAAGACCTGAAACCGTCGCTCGTCACTCGCCATCGTGATCACACTGACAATCTGCTGACATTGGCGCCTCTCGGGCCAAGGTCAGCGGCCCGCCGCGGCCGTCTGACCTGCATCTTCGTGGTCGGGCTGGCGAGATTCGAACTCGCGACCTCTTGACCCCCAGTCACTGCAAACACCGGGTTGTCGTAGGCACCGTATCCCTGACCAGCATCTCCGAGGCGGAGGCACTCCTCCGAGAAGGCAGAACTCCGGTCGTTGGCTGTCAGTGGGCTGTCAACCACAGGGGTCCCATATGCCTGTCACACCTCCCCCGTAGCCTCATGGTGGACCCGAAGACAGGAGCTTCCAACGTGGCCGAAGACAAGGAACACCCCACCCCAAGCACCCCCCCGAGCCAGGGTGACGTTGCGCTCAGCAAGAGCGGTGAGGCCCGAGAGGGCGTGTACCTGCACCCCGACAGGGATGTTCCGATCAGTTTCGATCCGGGTCCGGTGAACATGGCGCCGATGGACGCTGCACCCACCGATACTCCCGCCGCCCCTCCTGCCGAGTAGTCCAGGCTGATGCCGACCTCGCCCGTTGGCATCCTGCTCTTCCTCGCAACGCTCTCGCCGGGATATGCGTTCCTTCGAGTAGCGGAGCGTCGGTCGCTACGGCCAGCCAGATCGTCGCTGCTGGAAACGATCGAGATGCTGGTGATCGGAGCAACATGCTCTGTCGTCGCACTTGGACTCCTCGTCGTGGTGCAGGACATCGGCTGGTTTCGTCTGGCGTCCCCACGGCTACTGATCCAGGACTGGCATGGCTATGCCGTCGATGCGCCTCTTCGGACGATTGTTACTGGCCTTTTTGGCCTCGTAACGGCTTGCGGAATCGGCATGGCAGCCGCTTGGGGCCTAAATCGGCATTCCCCCGCCAACTTCCACATCGCCAAGTCGGTCTTCTTCACCGCACTCGGTCCGCAGGACAAAGGAAAGCTGCCGTGGGTGACAGTCACGGTCGAGAACGGTGACTGTTGGGAGGGCTACGTCCGTGGGGTGCCGATGAGTGGAAGTGACAGACCGGATCTGTCCTTGCGGTCACCTATCTTCCTCACCAGAGGTGGTCAACGGTTTCGGGCGGGCATCGAGGCGCTCGTCCTACCCGGCGACCAGATCCACTCCGTGATGGTGCGTTACGACCCTCCGTCGGTTGCTGAGTAGCGGATTACTCACACAGCGCTCAACCCGCCGGTCGACCAACTAGTTCGAAGCCAATCGGCTTACGGGTCCGCCGTCGGCCGGCCCTGGCCCTTCGTTGGTTGGGATGACCACTAGAGCGCAGACATCGAAGCCTTCAGCCGAAAGGGACGAGGATGTTTCTCAATCGCCGGGACCTAGAGGATGGACCAAAGAGCTTCGCCGTGATCCTTTCCATTGGTATCCCTCTACTCGTCAGCTACCAAGCGTGCGGCAGGAACCTCGTCCTAGCTGTTCCAATCACGGCGGCCTTCTGGTTCGGAACAGGCTCGCTCTGGCGAGCCGCTAACAGGCGTGGCGATGTCAAGCGCCAGAGGCGCCTAGACGAAGCCGGTCAGCGGCAGGAAGCACTCAGGGCCACAAGGCCCGAGGGCTATCGCTGAAGACTCCAACCTCTCTAGGTGAGGGACTGCTTCGTCAGTCTCGCTGCCGAAGCTTGAACCCGAGCTGCTTCTCAAGCTGCTGTCGTGGAGTGAGGGGCGTGCATTTGACGAAGCGGAACTGAGTCTCAGACCGAAGCCACGTCGGATCGGTTCTCCAGCCATACCTGGCGAGTTCCTGACGGCAGCCGTTGACCACGCCACCGAGTCCCTGCGGCGTGGGCGGGTAATCGGCCTTGCGGTCAAGAGGTACCCGAGTCATCAGGGCGGCGTGCAACTGGGAGATAGTTCCAGCGAATGTGCCTTCGGTTCTCAGGAAGCCCAACAGTGTTGGCAACGTGCCCGAGATCGGGTAGCGCCGTTGTCCGTCTGCTTTGTGCTCGGTATCCCGCCAGGACGTCACTACTGGTCAGCCTCAAGCTCAGCGATGCGCTGACGTTGAGCGTCGATGGTGCCGAGCATCTCAAGCGCAACCCGTGGGGTCCATTGATCCAAGAACTTCTTGTTCACATCGCCGTTGTTCGACCACTGCCGTCCGGTGGTACTGACGTACGCAATCGTGGAGTTGTCTTCGACGTAGGCGGCCGCCGCCGCCCGCCTCAGGTCCAGGAACGGATCTGCGGCACGGGCTTCAGCTTCAGCACGAAACTCAGCTTCGACTAGCTCCGCTTCCGTGGGCGCAAACACCAGGGGGACCGGGTTGCCAGTCGACTCCATGAAGGCCCTCCAGTTCTGGATGGCCCCGAACAACAGAGCGAGCCCCTTCATGGCGCCCTGCCCAGAACCGACCGGGCAATCGCTATCGCCCATCAGCTCCGGGGCGTACCGACCGTCGCCCGCCTCCACAGTGCGAAGTAGCGAGCCGGTCATCGAGAAGAGGAACTGGAAGTTCTGGACGCTCAGCCCTGCGCATTCCCGAAGTGCTCGCTGTACCCGACCGTCCAACTCAGACAGAGAAACGGGCTGAACTCCACGAACGACACCAGTCACGACGTCATGCACCAGCGCCTGGCTTGTTGAGAACGGGGTCAGCGGCCCCGAAAGATTGAAGTTGTACCGCTCTGCAAGTTCAGGCCACGAGATCTCCTGCGGAGCCTCTTCAACCTCGAGCAAGCCCATCAGCTCGGCCGGTCCAGCCGGCCTCCCAGTTGCTCTAGTCATCCTGGTGCTGGTCCTTGCGCACGACTCGTCGAGCGATCACGAAGCCGTATCGGTTGCGCTCCTCGATCACTTCGGATCGGCCGGCAGCTACGTCCTGGCCGTCCGAGTGATGCTTGGCGAAGAAGTCGGCCCATCGCTCGGCATTGGTCAGCTTCAGCTTGCGCACCGAAGGGGTGCTCTCGGGGACATCAGTCATTCGCTCGCCCCCGATGTGCTCGCAGTAGTCGATGCGCCGGCAATGAGCGGCCGGTCGTAGTTCATCTCGCTCGCCAGAACAGCCAGCAGGCATCGGAGCTTGCGGGCGATTACCGGCGTCGGCCGCCGATCACCTCTCTCGTAGTTCTCGATGGTGTGGGCACTGACATCGAGGAGTGAAGCAACCTCAGTCCTCGACAGCGACGATCCCGTTCTGAACGCACGGATCTGCTCAGGTGTCGGATCAAACGGCAACGGCGGCGTTACCCGCATTGCCCTGGTGAGTCGTTCTCGATCGTGCATTAGACGATCTGCTCCATCTGTGAGTGCCAGCCGGCATGGCCGAAGCTGGAACGGAATTGGGAGAGGAGCGAGTGGTGTCGCACACCGCAGTCCGCAGGCCTGCCTCGCCCCTCATAGGTCTATCTACCGACGCCGTGACAGCCCCACGGGTCCCCCGCCTCAAGTTGCAGGTCGATGCGAACGACGTCGTGGCTTGCGCAGCCACCGGAGCCGTCCCTCGTATGCCGTGACGGCCTCAGGTTCGGAGAGCGCCAGTAGCCACTCCAGCCGGCCAAGGGCCTTGGTGTGCGACCGCTGCACCTGCTTCTTGACTCGCTCCCGGCCCGCTCGATCCATGTCCTTGCTCAGGTCCATGCCGATGCGGTGGAGAGAATGACCCTCGAAGTAGTGCCGACGAAGAATGAGCTGTTGTTCCGGGTCAAGCAGCGCCATCGACCCGAGCAGGGATCCGAGGAGCGCAGACACTTCAGTCGGGGGGTGGTCGTCGTTGAGACTCAGCCGCCAAGCGGCGAGTTCATCCCGGTCGGCTTCCAACGTTGCACCTAGCCAGCGACACGCCTCCCAGTAGGTCCACTGGACGGCTCGCCGGTAGTTGCCCTCAGGGTCGTCCTTCCGGACGGAGGACGGCCAGAGGAGCCACAGGTGGTAAGCGCCATCAATGGCGTAGTCCACTGCCTCTTCGATCAGATGCGGTCGTTCCGCAGCGATCCGCCGCCACTTGCGGTTGACCTTCGTCCTAGCGGCCCTGCGAAGGTGTGTCCAGGTGCGACTTCCGAAGATTTCTTCGGGGTCGCCCGCAAACACGGGGTCGGGTTGTCCCGGAAGTTGTATTAGTTCTACGAAGCCTGGTTGAACCGAGCCGGCCGGCCCCAACTCA
>JAEKLB010000137.1 GCA_019510095.1 Acidobacteriota bacterium
GCCATGTGGTCGATGAACGCGAGATGCTGCTCCAGCGACACCGGTTGATCGCCCTCCGGAACCAACCAGTCGCTCACGTCGCGCATGAGCAGAGCGATGCCCCACTGGTTGCGACCGAGGCCGGTGGCGACGCCGACCATGGCATGGTCGATCGATGCCGGCAGGTGGTCGAGGAGCCCGCTGGACCAGACGACGGCCGGGCGGCAGACCAGGTCGCCCGATACCCGCATGATCCAGTCGTCATCGGGGTGCAGGTACTTCACGATGTGCGGCCGCCCGTCGATGACGACCCGTTCGAAGGAGGCGCCCGACTTCGAGTCCGACGTCTTGAGCGGTCGTCGTTCGGTGGCGCCCTCGAGGAGCTCGTCGATGGACGTGAACACGGCGGCCACCTGCTGATGCTGGCACGTCCGCCCCGTTCGGGTTAGGCGCGACCGGGACACGGGTAGAGCGCCGTCACAACTGACGAGACGTCAACCGCACCCGCTCGACCCGTACCGTCTCCCTGGGTCGATGTCGGACGGAAGGCAGCCCCTCCAGCTACCTGCGTCTCCCTGGTTCTGAGGTGCGAAGGCCCTGCATGGCGGGGTACTCGCACCTCAGAACGCGTGCCTGCCCTACTTCAGGAGTGGCTCTCGGGGCAGCCCGAGCAGTCGCTCGCCGATCTGGTTGCGGGCGATCTCCGAGGTGCCGCCGGCGATCGAGAGGCTGCGGATCGAGATCCACCGCGGCCCGATCTCGCCGTCGTCACCGTCGGCGACCGCGGCGTGCTCGCCGGCGACCGCCATCGCCAGCTCGGCGACCCGTTGGCCGTGCTCGCTGTTGAGCAGCTTGGTGACGTTGCCCTCGGGCGACGGCTCGACGCCGAGCACGGCCCGGGCGACGGTGCGCACGTTGATCAGTCGCATGGCCTGTCCCTCGGCGACCAGCGCACCGACGCGTCGTGCCGTGCCGCTGTCGCCGGGCCGATGGCGGTTGGCGAGCGGCACGAGGGCCCCGGCGTTGATCATGCGGGCGGCGACGCCCCCGGCGCCGATCGTCACCCGCTCGTTCCCGAGGGTGGCTCGAGCGACGGCCCACCCACCGTTCACCGGCCCGACGACGTCGTCGTCGGGGACGAAGACGTCGTCGAAGAACACCTCGTTGAAGCCGGCGTGGCCGGCGATCGACCGCAGCGGCCGGATGGTCACGCCCGGCCCCTTCAGGTCGATGGCCATCATCGTGATGCCGTCGTGCTTGGGCGCATCCGGATCAGTGCGCACGGTGGCGAACCCGTGGGTGCAGTGCTGGGCGCCGCTGGTCCACAGCTTCTGCCCGTTCACGGTCCAGCCGCCGGCGACCTTCACCGCCCGGGTGCGGATCCCCGCGGCGTCGGAGCCGGCGTTGGGCTCGCTGAACAGCTGGCACCACTGGGTCTGGCCGAGCAGGGACGGCCGGGTCCAGCGTTCGACCTGGTCGGGTGAGCCGTGCTGGGTGAAGGTGAGGGTGACCCAACCACCGATGCCCATCTCGGGGCGGGGCACGCCGGCGAACTCCTGCTCGATCACCAGCTGCTCGACCGCCCCGGCGGCCCGTCCCCAGGGCTTGGGCCAGTGGGGATTGAGGTAGCCCTCGTCGACCAGGCGCCGGCGCTGCTCGGCCGGGTCGAGGTCGGTGAAGCCGTCGAGGAAGGTGCGGACCTCGGCGCGGTAGGTCTCCGCCTCCGGCGGGAGATCGACGCCCACGTTGCGGGTGACCCCGGCGGCAGCGAGGCGGAACACGTCGTCGCGCGCCGCGTCGGCCGGCCCGAACAGCGACAGCAGCGCGCCTGCTCGCCGCATGTAGAGGTGGGCGTCGTGCTCCCACGTGTAGCCGATGCCGCCGTGGACCTGGATGTTGGTCTCGGCGCAGAAGGTGGCGGCCGGCAGGCTCACCGAGGCGGCGATGGCGGCGGCGAGGGCGCCCTCGTCGCCCCCCTGGTCGACGGCCCGGGCCGCATCCCACGCGGCGGCGGTGCTCAGCTCGGCCTGCACCTTCATGTTGGCGCACAGGTGCTTCACGGCCATGAACGAGCCGATGACCCGCCCGAACTGCTCCCGCACCTTGGCGTAGCCGGCGGCCATGTCGGTGCAGGCGTGGGCGATCCCGGCCGCCTCGGCTGCCGCCAGGGCCCGGGCGATCGCCAGCGCGCCCGAGCGCGCCCCCGCCAGGCGGGTGCCAGCGCCAGCGGGCACGGTGACCTCGGCGACCCGGCGGGTGAGGTCGAGGTTCCGTCGCAGGGTGACGGTGGCCTCGTCGCGGGTCAGCACCACCATGTCCTCACCGTCGGCGATGACCAGGACGTCGGCCTGCCCGGCGCCGAGCGCCAGCGAGCCGAAGCCGATGGCGCCGATGACCGAGCCGTCGGCCAGGCCGGGCAGCCAGGCCTTGCGCAGGGCGTCGTCGCCGGCCGTGGCGATGACGGCCGAGGCGATGACGGTCGACAGGAAGGGGCCAGGCGTGACGGCCCGGCCCAGCTCCTCGACGACGACGGCGGTCTCGGCCAGGCCGTAACCCTGGCCGCCATGCTCCTCGGGGAGGTGCAGCCCGAGCCAGCCGAGAGCGGCCAGCTCCTTCCACAGGTCGGGGAGCGCTTCGTCGGGCGCATCGAGCAGTTGGCGGGCAGCGCCCAGCGCGTCATGGCGTTCGGCGAACGAGCGGGCAACGGTGGCGAGCTCGCGGTGCTCGTCGGTGATGGCAAGCGGCATGCCCGAGAAGTTAGATGAGGCGAACGATCACGCGCCGAGCCAACGTTCCTTCGTACCTCGCCCCCCGGGCGGTGGTCCCGATACCAAAGAACGGGGGATCAGGCGGTGAGCTCGCCGCGGAGCACGGTCACGGCGTGGCCCCCGACCCGCACGCGGTCGCCGTCGAGGCGCACGTGCAAGGTGCCGCCCCGGGCCGACAGCTGGCGGGTGACGAACCGGTCGCCCAGCCGGTCGTGCCACCACGGGGCGAGCACGCACTGGGCCGAGCCGGTGACCGGGTCCTCGTCGATCCCGACGCCGGGACCGAAGACCCGGCAGGCGACGTCCTCGCCGTCGCTGGCCGTCAGGATCACCGGCTCGGCGGCCAGGGCCGCGGCACCGAGGTCGGGCCGGGCCTGCGCCACCTCCTCGACGGTGGCCACCTCCACCAGCGCCCAGCCGTTGGTGGTGTGGCCGGTGGCGACCGCCGCGACACCGAGGGCGGTGCTGACCCCGTCGGTGATGCCGCGGTCGTCGAGCACGGCGGCCGGGAGATCGAGCTCGATCAACCCGCCGGCGGTGTGGGCCCGAAGGAGGCCGCTGCGGGTCGAGAACTCGATGGGCCGTCCCGCGGGCACCCGGCCCTCGGACCACAGCACGTGGGCCGAGGCGAGGGTGGCGTGCCCGCAGAGCTCGACCTCGACGGTGGGCGTGAACCATCGAAGGCCGAACGGCTCACCGGCAACGACGAACGCCGTCTCCGCCAGGTTCATCTCGGCTGCCACCGATTGCATCCACGCCTCGGCGGCTGGCTCGTCGAGCAGGCAGACGGCAGCCGGGTTGCCGGAGAACGGGCGATCAGCGAAGGCGTCGACCTGGAAGAGCGGCGCCCTCAACCGATCAAGGTGTTGATCAACGGCAGCGCCCGCTCAACCTGGACCTCGACGGTGTCGCCGGCCTGGAGGTAGCGGCCCTCGGGGTGCCCGACCCCGGCGGGCGTACCGGTGCTGATGACGTCACCGGGTTCGAGCGTCGTGTACCGCGATAGCCAGCTCACCAGATAGGGCACGTCGAAGAGGAGGTCGCTGCTGCGCGCCTGCTGGCGCGGTTGGCCGTTGACGAGGGTGGTGAGCCCGATGTCGTCGGCGTCGCCGTACTCGTCCGGCGTGACCAGGCTGCCGCCGAGCGGCGAGAACCCGTCGAACGACTTCGCCAACCCGAAGTTGTTGGTCGAGTACTGGACGTCGCGGGCGGAGAAGTCGTTGCAGGCGGTGATGCCGGCGATGTGCGTCCACGCCGTGACCTCGCTGACACGCGTGGCCCGCCTGCCGATGACGACCGCCACCTCGCCCTCGAAGTCGACGTTGCCCGGTGCCAGCGGCGGCAGCCGCACCGGCGTCCCCGACCCGACGACCGAGGAAGTCACCTTGATGAACACCATCGGCTCGTTCGGTGTCTCCCGGCCGGTCTCCTCGATGTGTGACTTGTAGTTGAGGCCGATCGCCCACACCTTGCCCGGGCGCAGCACCGGCGACCGCAGCTCTGCGCCGGTCACCGGGCGCCGATCGCGCACGGGCGCGGCAGCCAGGCCCGCGAGGGTCTCCCCGTCGCGGAGGACGGCGCCGAGGTCAGGCCAGGGCACCTCGAGCAGGGCGAGCTCGTCGCCCTCGACCCGGGCGATCCCGTTGGGGGTGGTGGCGAGCTGCATCAGGCCAGCGCCGCGGTGATGCGAGCGGCTTCGCGCTGGCGCAAGGCGACGTTGACCCGGAGCCGCTCGAGATGCTGCTCGACCGTCTTGGCTGCCTGGGGCACCGGGTGGGCGGCGACGAACGCCTCGACGTCCGCGGCCAGCTCCGGCGTCGACAGCGCGGTGATGCCACCGAGCAACCGGGGGATGGCGTTGTCGGGGAACCTCTCGTTGATCCGGTCCCACTCGCGCTTGACGAACTCCCATGCCGTCGCGTTCACGTCGCGGTTGGTCAGCAGCATCAGCAGCACGAACGGGGCGTTCTGGGTGCGGAACTCGGTCATGCACAGCTCGAGCGTGCGACTGGCGAGCTCGGGCTGGGCGAACTGGCCCAGCCCGTACTGGTACCGCAGCTGCTCCTGTGGATTCGTCGCGGTCCGGTAGCGATCGAGGTAGCGCTCCCAGTCGGCCGTCGTGCCGTTGGCGGCCACCACCGTGACGGCGGCGGCGGCGACATCGGGGCCGGCGGTACCGGCTCCCGCGAGCTCGCGATCGAGCAGCTCCCGCGCCGCGTCGATCGTCGCTTGGTCACGGCCGATGGTGCCGAGGGCGGTGATGACGAGCTTGCGGGTCTCGCCGGTCAGGTCGTCCTCGCCGGGCTGGGGCTCCCACCCCAGCTGCTCGAGGGCGGGGCCGACGAGCCGGCGCACGTAGCCCTGGAACTTCGCTCGGCCGTCGCCGTCGAGGATGCGATCGATGGCGCCAAGGGCCGCAGTCAAGGTCGTCCACACGGCGGGATCGCGCTCCTCGCCAAACGCGCCGGCCAGCTCGAGGAAGGCCGGCGCCTCGGCCTGCGCGGCCAGGACCGACGCCCACGCGTCGTCGACGAGGAGTGCCCGCTCGACCGGCTCGAGGTCGAACACCCGCGAGCGCAGCTGGCCCAGCAGTGCCGAGGAGTAGCGCACCCGGTAGAAGCCATGGCCGCCGGCGTTGACGACGATGCCCTTCGACGCGCCGGGTAGCTCGACGGTCATCGACGGGCTGTCGAGAAGCAGCTTCTCCGGCTCGCCGCCGTCGACCGAGACGAGCAGCGGGACGGCCCACGTGGCCTCGCCGTCATCGGGGAGGAACCGGAACCGCCGCTGGGTCAGCGTGACCCGCTCGCCGTCGACATCGACGCCGATCAGGGGGTGCCCGCCCTGGAAGATCCAGGTGTCCATGATGCGGCGCACCGGCTCGTCGGTCGCCTCCTCGATGGCGTCCCAGAGGTCGGTCGTCTCGGCATTGCCGTACTCGTGGCCGTGCAGGTAGCGGCGGATACCAGCGCGGAAGCCGTCCTCGCCGAGGTACTGCTCGAGCATCCGCAGCACTGATGCGCCCTTCTCGTAGGTGAGGAGGTCGAACATGCCCTCCGCCTCCTCCGGTGAGTGCACGGGGTACTCGATGGGACGGGTGCTGGCGAGGCCGTCGATGGCGAACGCGCCGGCCCGCTCGTTGGTGAACGACACCCACCGCTGCCACTCGGGCCGGAAGGCGTCGACGGCCGCAAGCTCCATGAACGTGGCGAACGCCTCGTTGAGCCAGAGGCCGTTCCACCACTTCATCGTCACCAGATCGCCGAACCACATGTGGGCGAGCTCGTGGCTGATGACGTCGGCGACCCGCTGCAGCTCGCTCCGGGTGGCCTCGGCCGGATCGACCAGCAGCACCGCCTCCCGGAAGGTGATGGCGCCCAGGTTCTCCATGGCGCCGGCGGCGAAGTCGGGGAGGGCGATGAGATCGCACTTGTCGCCCGGGTACGGGATGCCGTAGTAGCCGGTGAAGAGGCGAAGGGCGAAGGCGCCGACGTCGAGGGCGAACGGCGCCAGCGACTCCTTGCCCGGCACGTGCACCACGCGCAGGGGCACGCCGTCGACGTCGACCGCGTCGGTGGCGACGAGGGGGCCGATGACCCACGCCACGAGGTAGGTGCTCATGGGGATGGTGTCGGCGAAGCGAACCTCGACCCGCCCGTCGGGAAGCGTGGTGCGGGCGGACTCGGCGGCGTTGGAGACGGTCAGCAGGCCGTCGGCCACGACCAGGGTGATGGCGAAGGTGGCCTTGAGGTCGGGCTCGTCCCAGCAGGGGAAGGCGAGGCGGGCGTCGGTCGGCTCCATCTGGGTCGTGCCGATGACCCGCTCGACACCGTCGCCGTCGGTGAAGACGCTCCGGTAGAAGCCCTTCAGCTTGTCGTTGATCTCGCCGGCGAAGGCCACGTGGACCGTCCAGTTGCCGGGGGTGAGCGCTCGGGCGGCGGACAGGGTCAGCCGCTCGGTCGCCTCGTCGTACGAGGTGGTGGCCCCGACCTGCTCGCCCGCGGGCGACAGCAGCCACGCGTCGCCGATCTCGAGGTCCTTGGCGTTGAGCACGACCTCGCTCGTGTCGGCCACCACCTCGACGGCGACGTCCTCGGTGCCGGTGAAGCGGGCGGTGGCGAGGTCCGGCTCGATCCGCAGGTCGTAACGGCGGGGGAGGACGGTGCGAGGCAGTCGGTAGAGGGCCTCACCGGTCGCGGCGGTTGCATCGTGCACGGAGGAGGAGGCTAACCAGTGGCCCTGGAGCGGCACCTAGGGTGCCGTCCCGTGGAAACGGGACCCTTGGACGTGGTCGGTGTCGGCAATGCCCTGGTCGATGTGATCTCGCTCGAGAGCGACGAGTTCATCGGCCGTCACGGCCTGGCCAAGGGCTCGATGGAGCTGGTCGATCCGGAGCGGGCGGTCACGCTGTACGGCGCGATGGGAACCACGATCGAGCAGTCGGGCGGTTCGGCTGCCAACACCCTGGCGGCGCTGGCGTCGCTCGGTGGCCGGGGCGGCTTCGTCGGGCGGGTGTGCGACGACCAGTTGGGTGCGGTGTTCGCCCACGACATCAAGACGGTGGGGATCGAGTTCCCGATCCCGCCGGCGACGTCCGGGCAGCCGACCGGGCGCTGCCTCATCGTCGTCACCCCCGACGGCGAGCGCACGATGAGCACCTTCCTCGGCGCCGCCGGCGAGCTCGATGCCGACGACATCGACGAGGCGCTGGTGGCCCGGGCCGAGGTCACCTACCTCGAGGGCTACCTCTTCGACCAGGCGGCCGCCGGCGAGGCGTTCCTGCGCGCCGCCGACGTCGCCCACCGTCATGACCGCAAGGTGGCGCTCACCCTCTCCGACTCGTTCTGCGTCGAGCGCTTCCTCGGCGGGTTCCGGGAACTGGTGGCGGGCACCGTCGACCTGCTCTTCGGCAACGAGTCGGAGCTCTGCCTCCTGTACGAGACCAAGGACTTCGAGGAGGCGCTCGGCCGGGCCCGAGTCGACTGCGCCATGGTCGCGGTCACTCGGGGGGCGGCTGGCTCGTCGGTCGTGACCGACTCCATGCGGGTCGACGTCCCCGCCGTGCCCGTGGCCAAGGTGGTCGACACCACCGGGGCCGGCGACTTCTTCGCCGCCGGCTTCCTGTACGGGCTCACCCACGGGCACGACCTGGAGACCTGCGCCCGGCTCGGCTCACTGGCGTCGTCGGAGGTCATCTCCCACGTCGGCGCCCGTCCCGAGGCATCGCTGGCCCAGATGGCCGTCCCGATCCTGGGCTGACCACCCCTCGGGGGGCGTCCTCTAGCCCAAAGGGGCTAGAGAATGTTTCACAGAACGTAGTCATTGGGAACTAGTCCGCCGAACACCCCACGTCCGGCGGACCGATGGAGCCTCCCATGACACGAACCATCCGCAGTCGACTGCTCGTGACCTTCGGCGCACTCGCCCTGGCCGGCGTCGCCCTTGCCGGTCCGGCCTTCGCCACCGGCAGTGCGGGCGCTGGCGAGAGCAACCATCCGTCGGGGAAGGACCGGTCGGTCGAGCCCGGGCGTTCGGGTACCCAGGGCAAGTCGACGTCGGATCCCGACGGCATGTCGAACGGCGGTCCTGACAAGCCTGGTGGCTCGGGCGGCGTGAACAAGGCCGATCAGGACGGCAACAACGGCTGCGGCAACGACACGGACTTCGAGGACGACAACAACGGCAACTGCGGTGGCCAGCACAAGAGCCATGCCAGGGCCGTGACGTCGAGCTCGCCGTCGTCCTCGACGAAGGCGCAGCCGGCCACGTCGCACGGCAAGACCCCCGCCGCCAAGAGCTGCCCGGCCCACGCCGACGCGGGCAAGCCGGCCGCAGCGACCACCACGACCGTGAAGCCGACCACCACGACGACCGCGGCACCGACGACGACGACTGCGCCGACGACCACGAGCACGACCGCCGCAGGTGGGGCCAACGGCAACGGCGCCACGGCGACGACGAGCACGACGGTCGCGGGTGAGATCAACGGCAACGGGGCCACGGCGACCACGAGCACCACGGCCGCGGGTGAGGTCATGGGCAACGCCGCGCAGGCAGCCCCTGCCGCCGGGACCACCACCACCGGCGCGCTCGCCTTCACCGGTGCCGACTCCGCGTGGCTGGCGCTGTTCGGGCTGGTCCTGATCGGCCTGGGCGCCCTCCTCGTCGGCGGGAGTCGTCGCCGGGAGGTCTGATCCCGGCTCCTGCGCCAGGGCCTCAGCGGCCTTGCGTCCGACCC
>JAEKLB010000115.1 GCA_019510095.1 Acidobacteriota bacterium
ACGAGGTAGAGGACCCGCATCACCGTGGCGACGTCGCCCGGACGGTCGACGCCCGTTCCGCTGACCACGCGTTTGGCCCGGCTGATGCGCTGCGCCATGGTGCGCTCGGGCACGAGGTAGGCCTGAGCGATCTGCCGGGTGCTGAGGCCGCCGACGGCGCGGAGGGTCAACGCCACGGCAGACGACGACGACAGATCGGGATGGGCGCACATGAAGTACAGCCGCAACGTGTCGTCGTCGCTGGGGATGGCGCCAGCGGGCGGCTCGGTGTCGAATCGAACCTCTCGGTCTCGGCGTGCCGCTTCCGACCGCGTGAGGTCGAGGAACGCTCGCCAGGAGACCGTGATGAGCCAGCCCGTTGGGTCGGCGGGCGGCGCGCTCCTCCACGCCGAGAGCGCCCGGATGAGCGCCTCTTGCACGGCGTCCTCGGCCGTCGCGAAGTCAGCACCGCGACGGACGAGGACGCTCAAGACCCGTGGGACGAGCTCGCGCAGCTCGACGTCGTCCACCGTCAGTGGCAGAAGTTGGATGGCGCGGCCATGAACGGACGGACCTCCAGCCACTCGTAGATCGGCCGGCCGCCGGCCCCCGGCGCGGCCGAGAGCTCGCCGGCGAGCTCGATCGCCCGCTCGTAGCTGTCGACGTCGATCACCATCCACCCCGCGATCAGGTCCTTCGTCTCGGCGAACGGGCCGTCGGTCACAGGAGCCCGCCCCTCGCCGTCGTAGCGAACCCAGACGCCGTCGGGCGACAGGGCCTGGCCGTCGATGAACTCTCCGCTGCCCTCGAGCCGGGTTGCGAAGTCGTTCATGAACCGGATGTGGGCCTCGACCTCATCGGGCTTCCACTGGTCCATCGGGACGTTGTTGACCGGCGCCGGTGCGCCCCGGTAGTGCTTGAGCAACAGGTACTTCGCCATGGTGGTCTCCTCGTGTGACGCCGGCCCTGGTGGCCGGACGCACCCCTGGGACGGAGCAGGCCCCGACTTCTCGACATCATCGCCGGGAATTCGCCACAAAAATGTCGGGGCTGGCTCGAGAGGTCGCCGGACGCACCGCTACGTCGGGCGGCGGCGCTCCAGGATCGACTGCCACAGGAGCGCGTTTCGATAGGTACGCCGCAGCAGGAAGCGCAGGGCGCTCTCGTCGCCCGCAGCGCCGGCGTCCTCGACGACCTTGTCGAACTCCGACCCCTCGCCGACGACGCCAAGCGACTCGTGCAGGTCGTGCAGGTTGAGCTCGTCGATGGTGCCGCCGATGCGGTCGTAGGCCCGGAGGTAGTGGACGAGGATCTGATGGTTGCGGGTGTCCTCGGCCTGCTCGGGATCAGGCAGGGCCTTCACCGCCGCGCGGAGCGATGACATCAGCGCGTCGTACCACGCCGACCGCGGCGTCTCGGCCACGTCGGGCACGACCGGGTGCGCTTCCTCGACGCCGGCATAGCGCGACAGGCCGGCGGCCAGGGCCAGCAGATAGCGCTCGGTCACGAGGAGGTACGGCGGCCATCCCCGAGCGCCACCGCCGCGACTGACGGCCAGCGAGGTCGTGATGACGCACCGATACTGCACGGCGATGTCGTAGTAGTGGACGCTCCGCCAGTCGATGGGGATGCCAGAGCGGGCCGTGTACTGCTCGAGGAAGGGCGCCGGGTCGACGCCGTAGCGGTCGAAGCCCCGGCTCAGCATCCAGGCGATGTCGTCCATCGGGTCGCCGATGTGCGAGAACTCCATGTCGCAGAGGGCGGTGACACGGCCGCGGTCGGCGACGAAGTTGCCAGGGCCGGTGTCGCCCTGGACGATGCAGGTGCGGGCCACGGTGGTCGGCGCGTTGGCCCGAAGGAATGCCCCGGCATAGCGGGCGAGCGGATCGAGCCCGACGACGTGTTCCTCGGCGAGGCGGGCCCAGAGCTGCAGGTCGAGCCGGGCGTGGTCCTCGGGAGTGGTCGGCCGGGGGAAGCCGGGAAGATCAGCCTTCTCGACGTCGACGTTGTGCATGTCGGCGATGACGTCGACGAAGTCGACCCAGGTGTCGTGCTGCTCCTCGGGCGTCTCGCCGAGGTCGCCCCGACCAGCCACCCGCTCGAGCAGCACGGCGGCGCCGCCGGGCGCCAGGCCGTAGACCTTGGGCACGCGAACGCCGGCGGAGCCGAGCGCCCGGTAGACGACGGCTTCCTTGCTGACGTTGATCTCGGTGCCGGTGAACGACCCGCCGGCCTCGACCCGCAGGAGGGCCTCGACGACCTCGCCCCCGGGGCGGGCCACGTCGACGAAGTACGACTCACGCGAGCCACCGCTCGACGTGCGCTCCACGGTCGAGATGGAGCCGTCGAGCGTCTGCTCGACCCAGTCCCTCAGGGCATCGTCGATGCCAGCGAAGCTACAGCGAGGGCGGTTCGCCGTGCCGGGACGACTCCGGCACCCGGGCGACGTGG
>JAEKLB010000034.1 GCA_019510095.1 Acidobacteriota bacterium
CGCACGAATATCCGTCGTTCCGTCGCGAGGCAACGGCCAACATGCCACGACAAATCACGTCAAGCCGTAACTCGCGTGGGCCCGTATCGTAGGGCGACCGCCCCCTACCGGAACTCATGGCGATCCACGAGCTCGAGCTGGATGCGCTCGCGCAGACCGGCGAGCAACGTCGGCCCGTGTCCGGCAAGGACCGGCTGCACGACGAACTCGTACTCGTCGATCAGTCCCAGATCTGCCAACGCCAGGGGGAGCGTCACGCCACCCACGAACAGGCCCTCGCCTGGCTCCTGCTTGAGCCGCTGAACCGCTTGCCCCAAGTCGCCTCGCACCAGCTCGGCATTCCAGTCGACCCCGCTCAGCGTGCTCGACACGACGTACTTCTTCACCCCGTCGATCGCCTCGGCGAACGGGATCTCCCACTCGTCCATCCAGTCAGGCCACGTGCCGGTGGCCGGCCGCCGCCACGCCGACTCCATCATCTCGTAGGTCACCCGGCCGAACAGCAGGGCATCGGCTTGCTGCATCTGCGCGGTCCAGTAGTCCATCGACTCCTCGTCCGGGAGGAACCCTGCCTCGTGATGGCAGCAACCGTCGAGCGTGATGTTGATCGCGTAGCGGAGGGGTCTCACTGCCCGTCGTTGTCAGATCTTCCCGTTGGCGCGCAGCCAGTCGACGGTGGCCCGAAGGCCCTCGTCGAGCGATGCCGGCACCACGCCCAGCTCTGCGGTGGTGCGGGTCGGATCGTGCATCGGGTCGGGATGGCTGTCGCGCAGGTAGTTGATCATCGAGCCCCACCGCTTGTCGTCCAGCACCCCCGGCGCCTTGACGTCGACCGTGTCGACATGGCCGTCGATCCCGGCGAGGGAAAGGAAGGCGTTGCAGAACGCTGGCAGGGAACAGACATCCTCGGGGCGCCCGAGGGCGAGGTAGCGAGCGCCGATCCGGCCCTTCTCGAGCGCTGCCAACGACACCTCGGCGACGTCGGAGCCCAGCACCCACGTGTGCAAGCCCGGGAGGTATTCCGTCAACTCGCCCCTGGCCGCCATCATGAGCGTCCCGGTGAAGATGCTCGGCACCAGGGCCCGCTCGATGATGGGCGTCGGGCCGTAGATCCCGCCGGGGATCACGAAGGTGACGCCCTTGCCCCGCGCCGCCCTCGCCATGCCCTCATAGAAGGCAGCCAGCTTCGTCCTCGCATACGGCGAGTGCTTCGGGCTGATCTCGACGATGGGCGACGTCTCGGTGATCGTGGAGATGTCGCGCTCGCACACGACCGCGGAGAGGAGGACGACCGTCTTGGCGACGTCGTTGCGCTCTGCCGCATCGAGCACGTTGAACGTGCCGTACTGGTTCACCGCCTCGAAGTCCTCGGCGGTCACGGTCGACCACGTGCCACCGATCTGGGCCGCGCAGTGGACGATCCCGTCGACGCCCTTGGCCGCGGTGACCATGCCTTCGAGGTCGGTCACGTCACCGGTCACCAGCTCGACGCCGAGGTCAGCGAGGGGCGAGGCGCTGTCCGGGTCGCGCACCAGCGCTCGGACCTCCAACCCCCGCTCGGCCGCCAGCCGGCACACGTTGGAGCCGACGCTGCCCGTCGCCCCGGTCACCAGCACTGTCTTCATCCGCGCCCCCTTGTCAGGTCTCGTTACAGGCTTACTCGATCGCACGGCGTAGCGGTAGTGGGTCAGTTTGAATCGGATGGCCCTCGACGCTGATCGAGGATCGTGCGCCGCGCAAGAACGATCCAGCACAGGATCGCCCCGACGGAGAGCATCGCCGGGACCGAACGATCAAGGAGCACGGAGGCCGCGGCGGCGCATCCGAAGGCGGCGAGGTTCGCTACTACGTCGTACGCCGGAGCGACGAAACCGCGGTTCAAGACATGAGCTACGGCGATGAACAAGCCGCACGCGAACGTCACGGACAGCAGAAAGCCCACCATGGTCGCAGTCTGGCCGGGACCGACGAACGGCTCAGAATCGGAAGCGAGTCAGACGGGAGGTCGTGGCGACCCGTTCGAGCAGGCAGGCCGACCGTCGTCCGTGCGTCGATCGAGGCTCACCCGGTCGCGCGGCGCAACACCCGTAGGGAGCCAGTCGCCGACACCTCCTCGAACCCGTCGTCGAGGGCGCGGCGATAGATCTCGTAGGGCGGCCGACCCCCGTCGCCCGGGTCGGGGAACACGTCGTGGATGGCGAGCAGCCCGCCGCCCGCGACCCGGTGGCTCCACGCGTCGTAGTCGGCGTGGGCCGGCTCCGACCCATGGCCGCCATCGACGAAGACGAGGGCGGCAGGAGACGGGAAGAACGCAGCCACCGTCGGCGAATCGCCCACCACGGCGATCACCACGTCGTCGAGGCCGGCCTCGTGGATCGTGCGCCGGAAGGTCGGCATGGTGTCGATCAGGCCGAGGTCGGGATCGACGAGCGTGGGGTCGTGGTGCTCCCACCCGACCTGGTTCTCCTCCGAGCCCCGGTGGTGGTCGACGGTGAACAGCACGGTCTCGCGATCGCGGGCCGCAGCGCCCAGATAGATCGACGACTTGCCGCACCAGCTACCGATCTCCACCAGCGGCGCGCCGGGCAACGCCTCGCCGGCCGCGACGCCGGCCTCGTAGAGGGCGAGGCCCTCGTCAGGCGGCATGAACCCCTTGGCCGCCTCCGCCAACTTCCGAAGGGACGGATGCATGTGCCGATCAGGTTATGACCGACGACCGGCGACCCGGTCTCGACCGCCGTCAGCGCTGGAGAGCGAGCGAGCGCAGCCCCTCAGGGGCCGGGGAACCAGCGGCCGAAGTCGGGAGCGAAGTCGACGACGGGCGAGAGCGTTGGGCGCTCCGCCGACCGGTTGAACGAGTACATGACCTGCACCCGGTAGGGCGCGGTGGCAGGGATGCACGACTTGGGGACGCCGAGCCGGATCCAGCCGCCTCTCGCGTCGAGCGAGTAGCTGCCGGTGCACCGCATGGCGATGGCCGTCGTCGAGAACACCTGCACGGCCAGCGTCGTGGTGGTGGTCTTGCCGACCTGGGCGCGGACGAAGTCGACGATGTAGTCGGGCTTGTTGTCGCGATCCCGGTCGATCTTGACCTCGACCAGGCTGGACGCCCGGGGGTTGCGCCAGAAGAAGTCGGTGCGGGGGTCGGCGAACTCCACCATGCGCACGCCGACCACGACGGCGACCCCGTCCTGGTCGAGCGAGAGCGAGCTGATGTCGGCCCGGCGGTCACCCACGTCCTGGGTGCCGTCGTTGGACACCACGGGAACGGCGGCGGCCGGGACGGCGTGCGCCACGGCGACCACCGAGGCCATCGCCACCGCTCCCTGTCCCAGGGCTCGTCGCCACCCCACGTGAGTGGTCTAGCCGGGCAGGACGACGGAGGAGGGATCAGCCGGCGCGGCGGGGCCGGGCAGCGCCGCCATGGACACGATCGGCTTGCCGGCGAGGCCCTGGCGCTTCACCGAGCCGAAGTCCTTGGCATCGCCGAAGGGGAAGGTGTTCCCGTCGGCGGTCTGGATCCAGTAGCCGCGACCGGTTGAGGTGGCCGACATGGCCACCGCGGTCGGCGGGCTGCAGTACCCGAGGGCGTTGGCCCCGCCCTCCCAGGCGGCGTCGCCGAAGCCGTGGATCGCACCGTTCGACGACAGCTGCCAGTAACCCTGGCCCGTCGGCGTCGGCACCAGGTCGAGCACCGCGGCAGTGGCGGAGCCGGCTGCCCGGCCGTGGAAGAGGGCGTCACCGAACGAGAACACGCCACCGTCGGACGACTGGAGCCAGTAGCCCTGACCGGTCGGCGAGGCGGCCATCCCGTTGATCGGCCGGTTGAGCCGCTGGCCACCGGTCGAACCGAAGAAGACAGCGTCACCGAACGAGAAGACACCGCCGTCGGCCGCCACCAGCCAGTAGCCACGGCCTGTTGGCGTGGGCGCCATGCCGACCACCGGGGCCGCCAGCTTCTTGCCGCCGGTCGAGCCGAAGAAGGCAGCGTCACCGAACGAGAACACACCTCCGTCCCTCGACAGCTCCCAGTAGCCGCCCCCGGTGGGGGTGGGCACCAGGGCGATGACCGGCGAGGCCAGCTTCACGCCGCCCATCGAGCCATGGAACACGGCCGCGCCGTAGCTGAAGACGCCACCGTCGGCGGTGGCGGCCCAGTAGCCGCCGCCCGCCTCGGTCGAGGGCTCGCGGTCGGGGTTGGTGTCGAACGAGCACCGATCGAGCACCCGGCGACCCTGGGACAGCATCAGGCTCCAATACGGGTCGACAGCGGTGCCGTCGGGCTTGTGGATCTCGAAGTGCAGGTGGGGGCTGGTCGTCTCGGCGTTGCCGCTGTCGCCCATGTAGGCGATGGGTTGCCCGGCAGTGACCGCGACGCCCTCCTCGATGCCGGGGAAGAACATCCACTCCGGCGGGTTGGCGCCGTCGTCGGTGCCAGGCGTGTCGTTGTTGATGTGGATGTAGACGTAGGACCAGCCGTCACTGTCGGTCAGCTCGAGCATGTTGTTGCCGTCGGTCGAGGTCCAACCGACGACGCCGTCGTGGGCCGCCACCTCCACCTCGAGCTTGTGACCCATCAGGTCGTTCCCCTGGTGGAGGTGGCCGCTCAGAGCGGCCCCGAAGTCGTTGGAGTAGTGGATCGGCCCCTGGACGGGGGTGACGATCTTTCGGAAGACGACCTCCGAGGACACCGAGGCCGACGCCGCCGGGATCCCGAGGGGCCCGAACCATGCGCCGATCACCGCCGCCACGAGGCCGACGAGAAGTCGACGCCGCATGAACGAGAACATCGGCCGGTACCGCTGCCGACTTGAGCGATTTGCCCCTCTTGGTCCTAGAGGATCACCGCTGGGTCGTGCTCGTCGCCGTTCGTGCCGAACAGCACCGAGTCGAGGACCAGGTACTTCAGGACCCACAGCAGGCCGAAGGCGGTGATGTTGGCGCCGCTCGTCACGGCCGGGGCCTCCGACCACCGCGACGCCACGTGCACGAGGAGGGTCGAGAAGGCAAGGCCCACGAACCCCATGATCCAGAAGGGAACGACCTCGCGGCGGAGATCGTGCGAGCCCCGCCGGCCCCAGACCCACGCCCGGTTCAGGAGGTAGGAGGGAATCGACCCGAGGGCCACGGCCGTGATGTTCGACGGGACCGGGCGCCAGTCGAGGAGGACAGTGCAGGTGAGCAGCACCGCCTGGCTCACGACGACGGCGACAGCCGACACGAGGGAGTAGCGCACCGGCCGGCGGGCGAAGAGGTCGCGACCGACCTGCAGCAGCGACGTCCGCGGCACCCGGGGATCGTAGGGGCGGTCGGTCACGAACCGGACATCCGTCGCATGGCTTAGGGTCGGGGCATGGCGCTTCGCCGGCGGGCGGCTCTCGCCGTCGTCATCGGGGTTGTGGTCGGCCTCTCGGCCTGCGGCGGCGACGACGGCGCGTCCTCGACCGGGCTGACATCGACGACGACGACGGTCGGATCCACCACCACGACGTTGGCGGCGAGCAGCTCGACGACGACGGTCGTCGCGCCGACGACGGCAGCGTCGGCGGCCACCACCGCCAAGCCCACCAACGCAAAGGCCACCACCACGGCGCGGGCGACGACCACGACCAGAGGGTCGACGACGGTGAAGCCGACGACCACCGCCAAGCCGACGACCACGCCGGGCGACATCGCCGCGGTGCGGCTGAAGGTCACCCGCGTGGCCTCGGCCAGCGCCCCCATCGCCCTGGCGACCCGCCCCGCCGGCGCCATGTACCTGGCGCAGAAGACCGGCCAGGTACGGCTGTTCAAGAACGGCGTCCTCGACCCGTCACCCGTGCTCGACATCCGCGGCCAGATCAGCAACGGCGGGGAGCAGGGCCTGCTCGACATCACCTTCTCGCCGAAGGGCAACTTCCTCTACGTCTTCTACACCGACGCTGGTGGCGACGAGCGGCTCGACGAGTACGCCTTCGGCGCCGGCGATCGCGCCATCGATCCGGCGTCGCGGCGCAACGTGCTCACCATCGCCGATCCGGCGTCGAACCACAACGGCGGGCGAATCGTGTTCGGCCCCGACGGCTACCTCTGGTGGAGCCTCGGTGACGGTGGCGGCGCCAACAACCAGTTCGGCAACGCCCAGAACGACAACCAGCTCCTCGGCAAGATCCTGCGCATCGACCCCCGGCCCTCGCCAGGCGCGGCCTACAGCTCGGCGCCCGACAATCCCCATGCCAGTGGCCGCGGTGGCGGGCGGCCGGAGATCGCGGTCACCGGGCTCCGGAACCCCTGGCGCTACTCGTTCGACCGAGCCACCGGCAACCTGTGGATCGGCGATGTCGGCCAGAACCGCTACGAGGAGGTCGATCTCCTGCGCGCCGGCCACATCCTCGGCGCCAACATGGGCTGGTCGTACCGCGAGGGTGCTCATCCCTTCGACGGCAAGACGCCACCACCGGGCGTCGTCGATCCCGTCTACGACTACGGACGCAACGACGGCCAGGCGGTGTGCGGTGGCTACGTGTACCGAGGCGCCGCGGTGCCGGCCCTGCGCGGCATCTACGTCTACGCCGACACCTACACGGCCAGGCTGCAGCTGCTGTCGGTCGGGCCCGGTGGCACCCGCCATCGCGACACCGGTGTCGGGGTGCCTGGCGGCATCGTCAGCTCCTTCGCCGAGGGCGGCGGCGGTGAGCTCTACGTCCTGAGCCTCCAAGGCGGTGGGGTCTTCCGCATCGAGGCGGCGTGAGGCGCCTGGCCGCCCTCGCCGTGCTGGCGGCCAGCGCCTGCTCGACCGGTGGCAAGGGGTCCGTCGGCCCACCGACCTCGACCTCCACCGCCGGCCGGCAGGCGGTCGTCGCCGCGTCGGCCTCGACCACCATCGACCCGACGGCCAAGCCGGCGCCCCCGGCCTCGGCGGCAGCCGCGGCCCGCGACATCGCCCGCACCGAGCTGGCCGTGCGCGATCCCTCGGTCACCGGCGCCGCCCTCGCCCTGGCCGCCCACCAGCAGCAGGTCGCCTACCGGGCCTGGGCGGTGCGGCCCGCCTGGGACAACGAGGTGCTCACGCGAGTCCCGCTCTCGCTGCGCGGCGCCGCCACCGCCAACATGACGGCTGCCCGTCGCCTCCGCCAGCTGGTGCGCACGCCCCGGTCGGTCATGCCGGCGTGGCGGATCGTCGCGCCCAAGCCGGCCGACGAGCTGCGCCGCGACTACGAAGAGGGCGAGCGGGCCTTCGGCATCCCCTGGCAGTACCTGGCTGCTGTCAACCTCACCGAGACCAAGATGGGTCGGCTGCGGGGCACGTCGAACGCCGGCGCCCAGGGCCCGATGCAGTTCCTGCCGTCGACCTGGGCCCGGTACGGCAGGGGCGACGTCCAGTCAGACCACGACTCGATCCTCGCTGCCGCCCGCTACCTGGCAGCCAACGGTGGCAAGCGGGGCAACATGAGCGGGGCGCTGCACCACTACAACCCCACGGCCACCTACGTCGACGCCGTCAAGCTCTACGCCGAGCAGATGATCGCCGACGAGCGCGCCTACCGCGGCTACTACAACTGGCAGGTGTACTACCTCACCACCCTCGGCGACGCCTGGCTCCGAGTCGGCTACTCGGCGACCACGAGCCGACCGGTCACACCCGCCGACCTCCGCTGACCTTCCGCTGAGCCTCCGTTCTTTGGCGACTGGTGGCTCGTCGCGGGCCACCAGTCGCCAAAGAACGGGAAGGAACGGGATCGGGATCAGTCGTCGTCGAAGGCGGGGCAGGCGCGGACGAGGGCGTCGATCGAGGGGGCGAAGTAGAAGGAGCCGGACACCGGCGTCGAGAAGTCGGTGAGTCGGTCGTGCACGCCGCCGTCGTCGTCGAGCATGCGGTGCAACATGACCGAGAAGCTCTCTGGCTCACGGCAGAAGGCAACGAACTGCAGGCCCTGCTCGTGCACGGTGCCGAACGGCGTGCTGCGGCGGAAGATCTCCCGCTCGTTGCCCTCGTCGTCGTCGACGACCACGCGGGCGATGTGCGCTGTGGCCGGCTTCACGCCAGCGGCGAGCTCGACGCTGTCGGGCTTGGTGCGACCGATGACGCCCTCCTGGTCCTCCTTCGACAGGGCATGGAAGCGGCCGAGGTCGTGCACCCAGCGCATCACCAGCACGAAGCTGCCGCCGACACCAGCACCCTCAGGGACGATGGCGACGTCGGGGGCCTCCCAGATGGGTGGGTTCTCGGTGCCGTCGACGAACCCGGTCATGTCACGGCTGTCGAGGTAGACGAAGGCAGGCTGCTCGGTTGCGAGATCGGCGACCCCGCCAAGGGCGACGACGGCAGCGCGAGCCATGTCGAGCACCACATCGTGGTTGGTGCCGTGCAGCCACAGGAACACGTCGTGCTGGGTCGCCGGCGCCGTGCCGATCGGGACGAACGGCTGCAGGCCGGCCGGCGCGTCGTCGGGCGCGATCCGTCGCCACAGATCGGGACCGAGGGCGATGACGATGTTGGCGCCGCCGGAGGTGACCGCCGGCTCCCGCAACCGACTGAGCGCGCTGATGACGGCATCGGGATCGGCGCCACCGCGCACGTCGAACTCGAGGTAGTAGTGGGCGCGCGTCCCCTGGGCGAAGATGCCGGGCTGGGCCGCGACATACCCACTCATGCGGTCACTCTACGACTGGCGGACCTCGACCTCGTTGGCCAGCGGCATGGGGTACGAGTGCCAGCGAGTGGGGGTGTCCTCGATGAACGCCGCCATGTTGTCGCGGCCGAGGAACGGCGAGTCGATGCGGGCCACGTCGAACTCGTCGCCGCTGGGAAGCTTGATGCGATCACCCGGCTTGATCTCGCTGGCCGGCATCGTCGTCCATTCCGTGCTCATGGCGCCATCCTGGCAGTACCGTGCGGCGTCATGCTCGGATCAGAGTTGGGCCCTCTCGAAGGACTGGTCGGGAACTGGGAGGGTGACCAGGGCCTCGACGTTGCCTACGGCCACGCCGTCAGCGGCCTGCTGGAGACCCCGTACCGCGAGCGCGCCACGTTCGGCGCGTTCGGACCGGTGGGCAACGGCACTCAGCAGCTGTACGGCCTCGACTACCGGATGTCGGCCTGGCGGACCGGCGAGGACGACCCGTTCCACACCGAGGTCGGCTACTGGCTGTGGGACGGCGACGCCGGCCAGGTGGTGCGCTGCTTCATGGTGCCCAGGGGGTCGACCATCCTCGCCGGTGGTGCGGCAGCAGCGAGCGACCGCCAGTTCAGCATGCACGCCGAGCTCGGCTCCCAGACCTACGGCATCCTGTCGAACCCGTACCTGCATGACGCCGCCCGGACCACCGCCTACCGGGTGACCGTGACCCTTGGTGACGACGGCACGTATGCCTACGACCAGGAGACCACCATCGACCACGCCCGCTGGCACGAGCCGCTGGCGCACACCGACAAGAACGTGCTCCGCCGGGTCGACTGACCCACAGCGTCAGGCCCCCAGCTCGTAGCGGTAGACGTTGGTCTCCCTGGCCTGGAAGCCCATGCTCTTGTAGATGTGGTTGGCCGCCTCCCGCGACGGCCGGGACGTCAGATCGACGTTCTTGGCACCCCGCCGGCGGGCCTCGGCGAGCGCGGCGTCGGTGAGGAGCTTGCCGATGCCCTGGCCGCTGGCGGCGGGGTCGGCAATGACGTCCTCGATCCAGGCCCGGACACCGGTCGGGATCCGGAAGAGCACGAGCGTGAGCGTGCCCACGATGTGCTCGTCGTCGTCGACGGCCGTGAAGAGCACCGTTCCCGGTGCCTCCACCATCTCGCGGACTTCGCCCTCAGTCGGCGGAGGCGACGACCGCGACAGGTGCGGCAGCAGGGCACCGAGGGCCTCGACCAGCGCCGGCGTGACCGTGGTTGCCTCGACGACGCGTACTCCCACAGCGCCGGAGCATATGAGCGTCCGGGTACCCTCGGCCCATGGAGCACGTCCGGTGGATGGATCGGCCCGACTTGGACCGTCCGGTCGTCATCGCCGCCTTCGAGGGTTGGAACGACGCCGGCGACGCCGCATCCGCCGCCGTCCGCTGGCTGCGCGACCGGTGGGGGACCGAGCCGCTGGCCGAGATCGACCCCGAGGAGTTCTTCGACTTCACCGCCACCCGTCCCACCGCCCGGCTCGACGACGAGGGCAACCGGTTCATCGTGTGGCCTTCGACCGACCTGTGGTGGGGCGAGCCCCATGGGACGCCGGTGGTCCTCGTGCTCGGCGTCGAACCCCACCTGCAGTGGCGCACGTTCTGCGAGCAGGTGCTGGCGATCGTCGAAGATCTCGACGCCCGCATGTTCATCACGCTCGGCGCCAACCTGCGCGAAGTGGCCCACACCCGGGCCGTGCCCGTCACCGGCAGCTCCACCGACGACGAGCTGAGCAGGCGACTGGGCCTGACCACGTCGCGGTACGAAGGCCCGACCGGCATCGTCGGCGTGCTGCACGATGCCTGCCGGCGCGAGGGGATCCCGTCGCTGTCGCTGTGGGCATCGGTGCCCACCTATGTCCACGCCGCCCCGTCGCCGAAGGCGACCCTCGCCCTCGTGCTGCACGTGGCCGGCATCCTCGACGTCCAGGTGACGACCACCGACCTCGAGATCGCGTCAGCGAGCTACGAGCGCCAGATCAGTGAGGTCGTGGACGCCGACGAGGACATGCGCGACTACCTGGCCCGGCTCGAGGCCCACCTCGGCGACGAGGAGCAGGATGTCCCCTCGACCGCGTCCCTGGTCGAAGAGGTCGAGCGGTTCCTGCGCGACCAGCACAACGACTGACCGGTCAGGCCGTCGCGGTCAGGGCAGGCCGCCGAACCGGCGGAGCGTGCCGTCGGCGCCGGGGAACACCACGCGCAACGACGCGGCCAGATCGGACGGCCGGGCGATCCTGAAGGCGTTGGCCGCCACGTAGTGGCGCAGCGCGCAGTCGACCTCGTCGGCCAATCCCAGCGCGGCCAGCGCCTTGGCCCCCTGGGCGTACACCCCGGCGTAGTAGATGCCCAGCCGGGGCTCCCAGAACGTCATCGGTCGACCCAGGCGGCCAGCGGCGGCAACCGGGATCGAGCGATGGGCGAACGACGCCTGCAGGTTGCCGAGGAAGCGGGCTTCGGCCCAGGTCGCCAGCCCCTCGTCGAGCCACGGATCGCGGCCCTGGTCGTCGCCGACCATGCCGTAGAACCACTGGTGGCCGATCTCGTGGGGCGTCGTGCGATTGGCCGTCGACGGACCCTGCATCACGTGGCCGGGGTACTCGATCCCGCCGCGTAGGCCGGGCGTGATCGACAAGGTGTACTGCGGCCACGGATACGGGCCGAATCGCGCCGCGAAGTCGGTGATCGACCGCACGGCCAGGGCGAGGTAGGCCTGGGGGTCGTCGCCGACCTGGCGGTCGACGCCGACGACCACCCGGACTGGTCCTGCCTTCGCCGTCGCCGTGCGGAAGTGCCCGAGGGAGATGGCGATGTCACGCGCGCCATACGCCCGCCACGTGCCGCCCTGGCCGACACCCGATGCCAACACGTCGATGCCGGGCGGGACCGAGATCGAGTACACGAAGTCGGCGGCGGGGGCCGTCGATGCCTCGGCGAACCCACTCGTCGGCGGCTCCAGCCGCCAGCCGGCGCCGGGCTCCCACGGCAGGATGGGGAAGAAGGAGCCCATGCGAACGGCGTCCCCCGTGCGGGCCAGGCGGTCGTTGGTGGGGCGGCTCGGCAGCGTGAGCTGCCAGGCCATGCTGGCCTCGACGGCCGAGCCGGCCGCCTGCGTGCGGCCGAGGGGAACCACGAGCGTCGTCGGGTTGGGGCGCTGGCTGGCCTGCACGACGCCGTCGACCGTCACCCTGCCGGTGGCCAGGCGGGAGCCACCGGCCGCGCTGCGGGGACCGTTGGGCCAGAGCCGGAAGACCAGGCGGTCGGTGGGCAGGTCGGGCACGAAGCGCACCGCCAGCTGGCCGTCGACGACGCCGCGGGCAAGGTCGACCGTGACCGCGAGCCGGTAGCGAGGGCGCTCGGGATCGGGCTGGCGGCGGGCCGGCACGGCCGGGCAGGTCGGGGTGGCCGGCTGGGCGGGCGCTGGCGCCACGACGGTGGACGTGGTGGTCGGCGCGGTGGTCGAGGCCCGGCTGGTCGTCGCGGCAGGGGTGCCCGCGTGGTCACCCGACCCGCTGCACCGATCTCGTGCCGACGTGCGTGTGGCGCATCTCGCCGGCGCTGGTGGTCAGCCTCGACGACAAGTTCGGCGAGCCCGTCGACACCTACGTCAACGGGTCACAGGTCTGGCTCCGCGACGACGGCCCCGGCGGGACCACGCTCGAGTGGCGCCTGCATCCGGTGCCCGGCTACCAGCGCCCGCCCACGGTCGGCCACGACGAGCTGTTCACCACCATCGCCCTCGCCATTGCCCAGGGTGGCCTGCCGCCAGCGCCGCCCGAGGCCCTGTGGGACGGCCTCGAGGCCTTCGCCGCCTACGGCGACGAGCTGGAGCCGGCGACCCTGACGGCCGCAGCCACCGCGTCGCTCGGCATCGCACCGGATGGCGCCGGGTTGGTCGACCACCAACGGATTGGCGACGACTGGGAGCACAGCGACGGCCGGATCTCGGTCGTCCACGCCCTCCTCGACCAGCTCGAGGACGGCGGCAGCGAGCGCCAGCCGTAGCCCGGTTCGGTTCGGTTCGGCTCGATCGTTCAGTTGGCGCGGAGGTCCTTGAACGCGACCGTGCGGTCGTCGTTCGGCTCCCGCGGCAGTCCGAGCACCCGCTCGGCGAGGATGTTGCGCTGGATCTGGTCGGATCCCCCGTAGATCGGCGGCGCGGCGGCGAAGACGGCCGTCTCGATGATCTCACCGAAGTCGGCGACGCCGGTCAGCTCCTGGAGCTGGACGAGGTCGGCCTCGTCGTAGGCGAACAATGTGCCGGTCTCCTTCAACACCTCGAAGGCGGCCTGGCGACCCAGCCGATGTTGGTGGTTCACCGCCATCTTGGTGAGCTGGGGGAGGCCGGGGAGCTCAGTGCCGCGAGCCGCCAAGGCGCGCGCCCGGAGCCCGGTCATGAACGCCAGCTGCTCGAGGGTGTGGAGCCGGACGATGTCATGCCGGATGAATGGGTCGTTGTCGCGGCCGAACTGCGCGGCGATCTCGGCGAGGCGCTTGGCCCGCACCGGCGGCGGGAACGGCGGATGGACGGTGCGCGGCCCGCTGAACTCTCCCGCCGGCCGCTCGAGGTCTCCGGCGATGGGACCGGGCGATGCCCATGACGAAACGCCGCCGGTGCTGAGTCGGCCGCGCTCGTAGGCGAGGGTCGTGTTGGCGACTGCCCACCCGTTTCCCTCACCGCCGATCAGGTCGTCGACGTGGATGCGCGCATCGGTCAGGAAGACCTCGTTGAAGATGGCGCGCCCCGTCATCTCCCGGAGCGGGCGGATCTCCACGCCGGGCTGGCGCACGTCGATGAAGAAGTACGAGATGCCGGCGTGCTTGGGAACGTCGACGTTCGTGCGGGCGACCAACATCGCCTTGTTGGCGATCTGTCCCTGCGACGTCCAGACCTTCTGCCCGTTGACGATCCACCAGTCGCCGTCGCGCGTCGCCCGGCATTGCAGGCCGGCGAGGTCGGACCCGGCATTCGGCTCGCTGAAGAGCTGGCAGAACGCGTCGGCACCGGTGACCATGCCGGGGAGGTGGCGCGCCTTCTGCTCGTCGGTGCCGTGGTCGAGCAAGGTTGGGGCCGCCATGCCGGTCGCGAAGCCGGCCGGAGCGGTCGGGGCGCCGAACGCCGCCACCGCCCGCGAGATGGCGCCCGCCACCGCCGGCGCCACGCCCTTGCCGAACCAGGCGACCGGGTAGTGGGCGAAGGCCCAGCCCGACCGCGCGAGGCGATCCCACCACTCCCCCAGCGGGAGGTTCGGGTCCCAGTTCTCGACCAGCCACCCGTCGAGCTCGCGCAGGATGTCGTCGGTGGACGACGGCGCGTCGGTGTCGTCGGTCATCGCTCGAGCAGGCTCTTGAGCAGGGCCCTGGTGCGGGCTCTCGACGCGCCGCGGTCGTCACCGACCGGGAACATGGCGCACCACACGTCAGTGGCCCCCGCCTCGAACAGCCCGGTGATCTGGGCGGCGACCGCCGCCTCGTCACCGATCAACGACGCGTCGGCCGGGGTCGGCGTGCCACCGATGTCCATGATCCGCCGGTAGTTGGGCAGGTCGCCGTAGAAGCCGAACTGGGCCTGGCACGCCTCGCGAGCCTCGGCGACGTCGTCGTGGACCGCGCAGGGCAGCCCGACCACGATCCGGGGCGCCGGCCGGCCGGCGTCGGCCGCCGCCTTGCCGAT
This sequence comes from Acidobacteriota bacterium, assembly GCA_019510095.1. Lineage (GTDB taxonomy): Bacteria > Actinomycetota > Acidimicrobiia > Acidimicrobiales > CADCSY01 > JAEKLB01. The sequence continues at coordinate 14,321 of JAEKLB010000034.1, forward strand.
CCGGGGATGCACGTGGGCCTCGACGGCCCGGGCGTTGGCCATCCAGGTGATGGTGCCGGCCGCCATCGCCCCCGCCACCCGGAGGTTGCGGGATGCGAGGGCAGCCAGCAGCACCGGGATCTCGGCCGCGCTCCCGCGCGCCTTGGCCTTGATCAGCTCACCGTCGAAGTCGACCGGCTCACCCCGGAGGAGCGCGGTGAGGACGGTCACGTACTCCTCGGTGTGCTGCCCGGGCCGGTCGTAGGAGTAGCCGAGCGCGGTCACCGCCGGCTCGTGCGACGGCCCGATGCCGAGCACGAAGCCGGGCCGACCGATGGTCTTGGCCGTGGCCGCCGCTCGGTTGGCCATGAGCACCGGGTGGCACGGATAGGTCTGCAGCACCGAGGTGCCGACCTCCACCGAGGTGGTGGCCTGCCCGGCGACGGCCATGGCCGCCAGCGGGTCACCCATCACCGACCCGGGGAACCACACGCTGGTGAAGCCGTCGGCCTCCGCTTCCTGCACCTGCTCCACGATGCGCTCGACCGTGGGGGCACCGGCGCTGACGCCGATCCTCATGACCCCTCCCTCCCTTCGCCTTCGAAGGCGACCTCGCCGTGCTCCCGCCAGATCGGCGTGCGCGGCGGCTGGAAGAACACGTCGACCGGCTCCCCCCGCAGGGCGGCGAAGGCGTTGGGGCCCCAACGGTCGATGCCGGCCAGCGGCGACGGGAGGTCGTCCTCCGAGAACCAGCCGGCGTCAGCGCACTCCAAGGGATGGGGGTTCAGCTCACCGCCGACCGCCCGGCAGTGGAACACCAGCGAGTACAGCGGGATGCGGGTGATGCCAGCGCGGAGGTTGTCGAGCACGCCGATGATCCGTTCCGGGACGCATTCGATCCCGGTCTCCTCGAACACCTCCTTGACCACGACCTCCGACGGCGAGTAACCGACATCGGCCCAGCCGGTCGGGTAGAGCCACACCCCGCTGTCGGCCCGCTTGATGAGCAAGAGCTCACCCTTGTCGTTGCCGACCACCCCGCCGACGCCGATCTTCGGCGTGGCGTAGCCGGCCACGCCCTTCCCCACCTGCTTCTGCCACTCGTGCACGAGGTCGTCGACGTCGAAGTGGCTGCCGGCCGCGACCCGGATGTCGGCTGCCACCTTCAGCACCTCCTCGAACCGCTCCCGCTCGTACAGGCTCTCGGTGAAGCCGAGGCCGGTGCGGGCGATCCCGGCGAGGGCCTCGCTCCACCGCAGCAGGTCGGCTTCGGTCACCGGGGGCTCTGCCATGGCCCGAACCTAGATGACTGTCAGAGGCTGAGCTGATGGAGGATGGCCCGCTCCAGCTCCTTGACGTGGTCGCGGTCGACCAGCTTGCCGCCGGTGGCGGTCTGCACGTAGAAGACGTCGACGACCTCGTGGCCAAGGGTCGAGATCTTGGCGATCCGGATGTCGAGGTCGAGGTCGGCCAAGGCCCGCGTGATCCGGTACAGCACGCCGAGGCGATCAGGGGCCCGAACCTCGACGACCGTGCAGCTGGCTGACGCGTGGTTGTCGACCCGCACCGAGGGCTCCCCCACCAGTCGCATGGCCGCCGGCGTCCGCCGATAGGTCCGAGACCGCTGGGCCAGGCGGGCGTCGATGGCGAGCCGGCCCTCGACTGCCCGCCGCACGTCGGCCGCCACCTTCTCCCAAGCCACGTCTCGGTCCTGGGCCTCGACCCGGAACCGGGAAGCGGCCACATCGCCTTCGCTGTGCGCATCGGCTGCGTGCACGGTGACCCCGTGGAGCGCCAGGGTGCCCGCCACCCGGCCGAACAGTCCCGGCCGATCAGCGGCCACCACCGTGAGCAGCGGGGGCTCCGCCCGCACCACCGTGCGACCTTGTGCCATCAGCGCGAGCACGGCCCGGTCGGGGAAGCCATGGGGAGCGGTGACCTCGGCCACCTCGCCCCCGCGCAGGACATGGGCCACGCGGTCGACGAGCTGGCCGACCAGCTCCGCCTTCCATGCGTTCCACGCCGAGGGCCCGGTCGCCAGCGCGTCGGCTTCGGTCAGGGCGGCCAGCACCTCGAGGGTCGGGATCGATCCCACCACGGACGCGACGTCGTTGATGACATCGTCGTCGGCGAGATCGCGGCGGGTGGCGGTGTCCGGCAGCAACAGATGGCTGCGGACCAAGGTCACCAGCACGGCGACGTCGGCCTCGTCGAAGCCCATCCGCGGTGCGATCCGTTCCATGAGGGCGACGCCCGCGTCGGTGTGGTCGCCCGGATAGCCCTTGCCCAGGTCGTGCAACCACGCACCCACCAACAGCAGGTCGGGCCGGGGCACGGTGTTGGTGAAGCCAGCAGCGTTGGCCGCCGCCTCGAAGAGGTGGCGATCGACGGTGAAGCGGTGGAGGGCGTTGCGCTGCGGCCGGCTGCGCACCGGCGCCCACTCGGGCAGCACCCGCTCGACGAGGCGCCGTTGGTCGAGCGCCTCGAGCACCGGGATGGCCGCTCGGCCAGCACCGAGCAATGCCACCAGCGCGTCCCGCGCGCCCGCCGGCCACGGGCCCGTCAGCTCGGGAGCACGGTCGGCCAGGCGGTCGAGTGACTGCCGGTCGATGGGCGCGTCGGCCCCGGCAGCAGCAGCCGCGACCCGCAGGACCAGTGACGGGTCGCCGGCCGGGTCGACACCGTCGTCGATGTGCACCTCGCCGTTCCGGAGCACCACATCGGGCGAGAGGACCTGGTCGCGACGGAACACACGGCTCCGGCGCTTGTTGCCGGTCTCGACCCGGCGCCACGCCTCGTCGCTCACCCATGCCACCGTGCGGGCTGCCGTCGACACCCGCGCCATCAGCGCGTCGGCGTCGCCACCACCGAGCAGCTTCGCCACCTCGTCCTGCCGCTCGAGCAGGAGCACGTCGCTGGCGCGAGCGGCAACCCGATGGAGGGCGACGCGGACGTCGAGGAGGACGTCCTCGGCGCCGGTCAACGCCGCCGCGTCACCAGCAAGCAGCACGGGCCCGGCGTACTCGGCCCACCGCAGGGCATGGATGTCGCGCAGCCCGCCCCGCCCCTCCTTGATGTCGGGCTCGAGCAGGAAGGCCACCTCGCCGGCTGTGGCGTGGCGCACGGCCACCCGTCTCCGGAGCTCATCGAGCCAGCGCCCGGCCCGGCGCAGCCACCGCTCGAGCGCTTCCTCGGCCAGGCGCGACGACACCGCAGGGTCGCCGGCGATGTGACGGGCCGACAGGGCGGCAGTGGCGGTGTCGAGGTCGGCGGCGATGAGGCCGAGCGCCTCCTTGTGGGTGCGCACGGCATGGCCGAGCTTGATGCCGGCGTCCCACACCGGGTACCACAGCCGCTCGGCCAGCTGGGTCACGCCGGGACGGCCGGCGTGCAGCAACCACACGTCGAGATCGCTCCCAGGAGCCAGTTCGTACCGCCCGTACCCGCCGGTGGCCACCAGGGCCAGGCCACTGGTGTCGCCGCCGGTCGCCTCCTGGAGCAACGCGGCCAACCAGTCGTCGGTGGCCGCGGCCAGGGCCGCGCACATCGCCCGGCCCCGGCGCGACTCGTCGGCAATGACCTCAGCCCGCCGGCCGAGCAGCGATGCCGCCGGAACATCGCTGGCCATCGGCAGCGTCACGGCCCAATCATGGTCGCGACCTTGCGGGCGGCCACCAGCACCGGATCCCACGCGGGGGAGAACGGTGGCGCGTACGACAGGTCGAGGCTGGTCATCTGCTCGACGGTCAGGCCGGCGTGGAGCGCGGTGGCGACCACGTCGATGCGCTTGGCCGCCCCTTCCTCGCCCACGATCTGGGCGCCCAACAGCCGGCCGCTGCGGCGCTCGGCGATCATCTTCACCCTGATCGGTGCGGCGCCCGGAAAGTAACCGGCGCGGGTCGTGGCCTCGATGGTGGCGACGTGGACCTGGTAGCCGGCACGGCGGGCCTCGACCTCGTTGAGGCCGGTGCGGGCGACCTCGGTGTCGCAGATCTTGGAGACCGCGGTCCCCACGACACCGGGAAAGGTGGCGTAGCCGCCGCCGATGTTGGTGCCGGCCACCAGGGCCTGCTTGTTGGCCACCGTGCCGAGCGGGTTGTAGGTCGCCTCACCGGTGACGAGGTGGTGCGACTCGCAGCAGTCACCTGCCGCCCACACGCCCTCGGCGCTGGTGTGCTGGCGGCGGTCGACACCGATGGCGCCGGCTGCGCCGAGCCGCAGGCCGGCGGTGGCCGCCAGCTCGCTGTTGGGAGCGACGCCGAGGCCGAGCACGACGAGGTCGGCTTCGATCGGCCCATCGCCGGTGCGGACCACGACGGTGTTGCTCTCGCTCCCGGCCTCGAAGCCGATCGCGGGACAGCCACACCGCACGTCGATCCCGTGGCGCCGCATCGCCGCCGAGACGACGGCGCCCATGTCGGGATCGAGGCCGCCCAGCACCTCCTTGCTCCGCTCGAGCACGGTGACCGCTGCGCCCCGGTGGAGGAAGGCCTCGGCGATCTCCAGCCCGATGTAGCCACCGCCGACCACGACGACGCGCGGCGCGTCCTTGGCGGCGAGCAGCCGGGCCCCGTCGTCGAGGGTCTGCACCCCCATGATCCGCGGGTGGTCGATGCCGGGGAGCTCGGGTCGCCGGGGGCGGGCGCCGGTGCCGATGACGAGCAGGTCGAAATCGACTCGCTCGGTGGCACCCCAGCGAAGGTCATGCACCGCGACCTGGCGGTGGTCGACGTCGAGCTCGGTCACCTCGTGGTGTATCCGCACCTCGATGTCGTTGGCCTCCCGGAACTGCGCCGGTGTGCGCACGACCAGATCGTCGAGGGACGCGACCTCACCGCCGACCGCGTAGGGAATGCCACAAGCCGAGTAGCTCGTGTAGGCGCCTCGCTCGAAGGCGATGATCTCCAAATCGGGTCGCAGCCGCCGGGCTGCGGTTGCCGCGCCCATGCCGCCGGCGTCGCCACCGATGACGACAAGCCGTTCTGCCATTGGCCGTACGGTAGAGGTCATGGGCATTCGCCGCGACTGCCGGCACTACTCGACCCGCTCGACCGGCGGTGGCGACGTCGTGCAGCGATGCCGCGTCGGCTCCAACGCCGACATGCCGTTCGCTTGCCCTGACCACTGCCTCTTCTTCGAGACGCGCTCGATCGCCGATGCCGGCTGGCAGCGGTTCGAGGACGACGACAGCTAGCTCGCGCGGCCTTCGATGGCGGCAGCCACGTCGGCGAAGAAGCGCGAACGGGGCAGGGCGCGCGCACCTGCTGCCGTTGCTGCCGCCAGGGCGTCGGCATCGACGTGGGGACCGAAGCCCACCACCTCGCCGGCGGCGGCGACCACCTGGGTGAGCACGGCGGCCACGCCCGGGCGCGACAGGTCGACGATCACCAGGTCGGCGCCGTTGGCGGCTGCCGGCAGCTGGGCCGCGACCCCGACGAAGGTGGCGCCGGCGGCCACCGCGTCGATCTTGGACCGGTCGAGCAGGTCGGGCGCCAGCACCACGACCTTCACGTCACCATCTCACGGCTCGAGCAGGGCCTGGTTGAGGTTGCCCGAACGGAAACCCTCGAGGTCGAGCGTCACGTAGCGGTAGCCGGCCGACCGCACCGCCTCGACGATCTCGGCCCGGCGCTCGAGCACGGTCGTCAGCTCGTCGACGGGAAGCTCCAACCGGGCCAGGTCGCCGTAGTGGCGCACCCGCAGCTGGCGGAACCCCAACAGCCGCAGGGCCGACTCGGCGGCGGCCACCTCGGTGAGAACCGACAGGGTCACCGGCGTGCCGTACGGAACGCGGGAGGCGAGGCACGCCGCCGCCGGCTTGTCCCAGGTCGACAGGCCGAGCGCCTGCGAGGCCTGGCGGACCATGGCCTTGGTGAACCCGGCCTCGACCAACGGGAACACCGCGCCCCGCTCGGCCGCCGCCCGTTGCCCAGGGCGGTGCTCGCCCAGATCATCGACGTTGACCCCGAGGGTGACCGTGGCGCCCTCACCGCTGGCAATGGGCGCCACCACCGTCATCAGCTCGGACTTGCAGTGGTAGCAGCGGTCGCCGTCGTTGGCCCGATAGGCGGCGGCGGCCAGCTCGTCGGTGATGACCGGCGTCCATCGGAGGCCCCACCCGGCGGCCAGCGACCGGCAGTCGTCGTGCTCCTCGGGCGCCAACGACGGCGACACCGCGGTCACGGCATGGGCCCGCTCGGGGCCCAGCGTGTCGTTGGCCACCCACGCCAGGAACGACGAGTCGGCCCCGCCGCTGAAGGCGACGACCACCCGGTCGAGCTCGCGCAGCCGGGCGCGGAGCGCGTCGAGCGGCTCGGCGATCGTCGTGGTCATGCGGGGCCGATCAGTGCAAGCCGACACGGCGGAGGGCGTCGTCGAGGTCGGCGACCATGCCGGCGTAGAAGGGGCCGAACTCGGCGTAGTCGGCCGAGGCCCGGTCGAAGCGCATGGTGTACACGCAGTCCTTGAGATCGTCCGGGTGGACACCGAACAGGGTCACGCCCCACTCGTAGTCGTCGAGCCCGGTGGAGCCGGTGACCAGCTGCACGATGCGACCACTGAACTTCCGGCCCGACGTGCCGTGCTCGTACATCATGGCCAGCCGGTCGTCGTAGGGCTGCGTGTACCAGTTCTGCTCGGGGACCCGGCGCTTGGACATCGGATAGAAGCAGAACGCCGTCATGCCCTCCGGCGGCAGCTGGGGGTAGAGCCGGGCCTGCTTCTGCTTGTCGGGCACGTTCGCCGAGTACTCGGAGAGCTCGGTGAGCGAGACGTAGGAGTCGACCACCTCGAGACCGGCCAGCTGGAGGTCGGTCTGGAGGGCTCGCAGCCGCCACAGGTCGGGCCCGACACCCAGGAAGCAGAGATCGGCCTTGTGGCCGAGCATGGCCGCCACCACCACCTGGTGGTCGCCATCGGCGGCCGCTTTCACGGCGATGCGCACCGCCTCGGCCTCGGCCCCCGGCCGGGCCTTGCAGAACAGATGGAGGACCCCCCAGCCCTCCGACGGCGAGCTCACAGGCGTGGTCACGAGAAAAGAGGCTAGGCCAGGTGAAATCCACTGACCCCTTCCGCATTGAGGGGGCATGGCACGACGCACCCTCTTCACCGTGATTGCCTCGCTCACCGTCCTCACCGTGGCCGGGGTCTCGCTGGCTCGCCCCCACGACAGCGGGGTCGCGGTCCGCATCGCCGACTTCGCCGAGGAACCGGCGGTCACCACCACGACGGTCGCTCCCGCCACGACCACCAGCGAGGTGCCGGCCAGCACGACCACCACCGAGGTGCCGATCGCCTCGACGACGTCGACGACCGAGGCCCCGGCGCCAAGCACGACCACGACCGAGCGGCCCAGGCCCAGGCCGAGCACCACCACCACCGAGAAGCCCAAGCCGATCACGACCACCACGACCGAGAAGCCCAAGCCCCAGACCACGCCCGCGCTGCGGCTGGCGTGCAAGCGGCTGGACGACGCCCACATTGCCTGCCGCTGGGGCGACGTTCCCGACGGCACCACCAGGATCGCCCTGATGCGGTCGGGTGGCGGCGGCGAGTCGAAGACCGTCTACATGACGACCGATCCCTCGGCCCGCTCGGCGGTGGACGCCTCCGTGGTGGCAGGCGAGACCTATGTCTACCGACTCGCGGCCGGCGCCGAGGTCAAGCTGGCCGAGAGCGACGCCCTCAAGGTCCCGCCCACCGGCGAGGAGGTCAGCACCGACAGGCCGGCCGCCGACCCGAAGACCTCGGTCGAGCTGGCGTGCAAGCAGACCGGCGGCCTTCAGGTGACCTGTCGATGGGGCGCGATCCCCGATGGGGCGACAAAGGTGGCGCTGATGCGAGAGCGACCCGGCACCCCGAGCCAGCCGATCTTCATCAGCGACGACCTCGCCAAGCACGAGTACGTCGACGCGGCCGTCGACAACGGTGTCACCTACGTCTATCGACTCGCGGCCGGGAACAGCAACGGCATCACCGCCGGCAGCGCTCCCATCAAGATGACCATCGGTGGTGGCGACGGCCAGAGCGAGGGCGTGGCGTTGAGCGTGGTCTGCGGGCAGACCACGGTGGAGACCCGGCCGGCGATCGTCTGCGAGTGGTCGGACCCGAAGGTGGCGGTGGCCGCGTACCGCGTCTTCCGCCGGCCGACGGGCGAGAGCTCCTACCGGCAGGTGGGGATCGTGGAGGTGCGGCGAGTGGTCGACAAGGAGATCACGAGCGGCGCCTTCCAGTACCTCGTTCAGGGCTTGGACAACGACGGAAAGGTGGTGGCACTGGGCGATGCGGCGGCAAAGTGCTGCACACCAGCAGTTGACGGCCGATAGTTCCGGCATATGCCGGCAGACGACCAGGGCCTGCGGCCGGCGCGGCCCCCGCAGGTCGCCGCTGGCCTCGACGGCGAGGACGACCGCGCCCTGGTGGCCCGGGCCCGGCACGACCCGGACGCCTTCGCCACCCTCTACCGGCGCCACGTCGAACGGATCCACGCCTTTGCCTGGCGCCGCTCGGGTTCCCGGGAACTGGCCGAGGACGTCACCGCGGCGACGTTCGAACGAGCATGGCAGCGCCTCGACACCTTCGAGTGGCGGGGCGGCGGCTTCACCCCGTGGCTCTACCGCATCGCCGCCAACGAGCTCGCCGGCCACTACCGCAAGCGGGCGACGAGCGACCGGGCCCATCGCAACCTCTTCCTCGTCGAGCCGCCGGCCGGTGAGAGCCCCCTCGACGACGAGTGGCCGGCGGTACGGCTGGCCCTCGACGGCATCCTCCCCCGGTACCAGGAGGTCATCACCCTCCGCTACCTCGCCGGGCTCAGCGCCGAGGAAGCCGCCGAGGCCCTCAACACGTCGAAGCCGGTGGTGGCGGTGACCCTTCACCGCGCCCTCCGCGCCCTGCGCCGGGCCGTCGAGGCCGGGGGCGAGCGATGACCCCGCCCCGCTACCTCCGGGCCGTGCTGCGCCGCGCCGGCGAACGCGACGCTCCGCCGGTCGACGCCGACTTCGCCAACCAGCTCGAGTCCCGACTGCGCGTGCTCGCCAGTGGACCCGTTCCCCAAGGCCGGCTCACCCGTGGCCACGGCCGCCGGCCGTGGACGGCCGCCGGCGCGATCGCGATCGCGGCCGCCGCCGTCGCCGCCGTCCTGATCAGCCAGAGCGGCGACCACACGAACCAGGTCACGACCCTGCCCGACATCGCCACCACCGTCGCGCCGGCCACCGAGGTCACGAGCACGACCTCGCCCATCACGACGACCACCACCGCCACCACGGTGGCACCGCCGGTCAGCACCACGGTGGCCCCATCGCCGGTCACCGTCGGCGCCACCACGGGCACCACCTCCCGGCCCCGGGCGACCACGACGACGTCCACCACGACCAAGCCGGCCACCACCACCACGACCGAGAAGCCGACCGTCACCGTGCTCCCGACCACCAGCACCACGACCAAGCCGACGACGACAACGACCACCGCGCCCGGCCAGCAGAACCTCGCCCTCGCCTGCCAGTCGACCGGCACCGTCACCTCGCCCGCCATCACCTGCCGGTGGGCCCAGTCGACGAGCGACTCGTTCAGCAACTACCGCCTGATCCGCAAGATGGACGGCCAGGAGACGGTGCTCATCGCCGAAGATCCCAACCGGTCGACCGTGCAGTACGTCGACACCAGTCCCCGCCTCGGCGCCACCATCACCTACGGCGTCGTCGCCCGCAACAAGAACGGCACGATCCTCGGCCAGGGCCAGGCCACCGTCACCTGCTGCTAGCCGCGGTGTGGCGCTAGGACCTAGCGACGAGACGGGCGCACGGTGCTGCACCACGCCTGAAGGCGGGTGAACGCCGTCTCGTCGTGATCGCGCCGGTAGCGGATGCGAAGACCAGACAGCACCTGTCCCGATCGACAGGTCAGATCGGACTGGAAGTCGTCGTTCTCCACCCGGTCGAGCATCCACGAGGCCTGCAAGCCGGCGTCGGCCACCGTCGGGCTGCTGTCGGGGACGATCACGCCGCAACGCGCCTTCAGATCCTTGAGGTAGCGGTCGTAGTTCACCTTGAACCCGCTGACCGCCCCGGTGGCGCCGTTGCAGCGCCCATCGCCCATCGCTGGCACGGCGAGCGCGGTCGCTGGCGACGAGCCGAACGAGGCGGTTCCCGACTGGACGCCAGTGGCGGTCATGCACCAGAGCCGCACGTACTCGAGCGCCGGATAGGTGCCCCAGTTGGCGCCCACCACATCGGCAGCGAAGGCGTACTTCCCCGTCGCGCACTTGATGTCGGCCGTGCCATCGGCCTTGCTGTCCTGCGACGACGCCGCGCGCGAGTTGAGCAGCGTCGGCGCCGCCACGTTGGCGGTCGTCGCGCTCGCCAGCGGGGATCCGGCGACCATCATCGACACCGCCATCGCCGCTGCCGTTGCGCCGCTCACCAGAACCCGTCGAATGACCATGGGCAGCAACGTACGAGCAACAGCGCGCCACGTCGACGGACGATTCCCGGCAACTCGCCCGGCGCCAGGGGCCAAACGACGCGGTTCGCCCATCGCGCCGCCCGATCATGCTGCCGCCTCCGGAAATCCCCGGGGCGCCCGACTGACACGATGACCAGGTGATCGTCCTCGTGCCGCCATCAGAAGGGAAGGCTGAGGGCGGCCCCGATCACTTCGACCCCGGGAGCGGCGCGTTCGGACCCTCCCTCGCCGGGCAGCGCTGCGCCGTCATCGGTGCGGTGATGACCGACGTCACCCGGAACGACGGACCGCGACGCTTGTTCGGCACGACCGGGCCCCTGGCCGAACGCGCCACCCAGGCGTTCCAACTGCTGACGACATCGAGCGCGGCGGCACTCCCGGCGTGGCGCCGATACACGGGCGTGGTGTGGACACATCTCGAGCCGGCCACGCTCAGCCCCGCTCGACGCCGACAGCTCGTCGTTCCATCCGCGCTCATGGGACTGGCCGCAGGCGACGACCCGGTGCCGGACTACCGGCTCAAGCTGTCGGTCTCCACCCGGGTGACCGGCAGGCTCGACCGCTGGTGGCGCGACGCCGTCACCGCTGCGCTCATCACCCACGGGCGCGGCGCCATCGTCGACCTCCTCCCCACCGAGCACGCCGCCACGATCGACTGGAGCGAGCTCGGCAAGCAGCGCAAGGTCGTGCGCGTGTCATTCGTCTCCGGCACGGGCACCGGCGCCGCCGGCCACGGTGCCAAGGCGGTGAAGGGCATCCTCGCCCGTCGCCTCCTCACTGACGGCCTGGCGGCGATGCCGGGATTCGAGTGGCACGGCTGGACGTGCGAGCGGCAAGGCCAGCGCGACCTCATCGTCACCGCGCCCTGAGAGCTGCGCTAGCCGAAGCGCTTGGTGTCGATCACCGCCCGCTGATGGGTGCCTTCGCTCATCAGGCCACGAGGGCCCTGGACCTCGACGTCGAAGGTCAGCCGGCGACGGTCCTTCTCACGGAGCACGACGTGCACGGTCACGTCCTCGCCCTCTGATGCGGCGCCGACATGGCTCACACACACATGCGTGCCGACGCTGGCCTCGCCCTCGTCGAGATGCAGCTGCACGAGCCGCACGCACGTCCCTTCCATGAGGCCGATCATCGACGGAGTCGACAGCACCGGCACGTGCGCCGCCATCTCCTTGGTGACGGTGAACGTCTGCGTGTCCTCGATTCCCGGCGCCAGTGAGTCCTTCATCACATGCCCTACTTCGTCCAGACGGTGAAGCGCACGACCTTGCCGTCGGCGTCGAGGGTCGCGTGGTCGATGGCGCCGAGGCGGTACTCCGTCTCGCCCTTGGTGACGGCTTCCAGCTCGTAGACGCAGTCGTTGCCCTGCTCGACGTAGCTGGCGATGCGGATCGTCGGCGTGATCGTGCCGAGGAAGTCCTCGTAGAACGCACCGATCGCCGGGCGGCCGCGGAACTCCTGCCGGTTGGGCGCAAGGAACAGCGCGTCCTCCGCGAACAGATCCTGCAACTCGCTGTAGGCGCCCCGATTGATGATCTCGACGTAGCTCTCGGCAAACCGACGCGGCGCACTCGTGCTCATGCCAACGGATGCTGGCACAGCCATCCGCCCTGCCGCTCGCCGAACGGGCTTGGCCGGTCGGCGACGCGAAGCGGCCGGGCCCAGAGGGCCCGGCCGCATCAGAACTCGAGCCCGAAGCTCCGCTTCGGGATCGAAGCTAGAAGTCCATGTCCCCGCCGCCGGGCATGGACGGCATGCCCGCAGCCTCGGGCTTGTCGACGATGACGGCTTCGGTGGTCAGGAACAGGGCGGCGATCGAGGCTGCGTTCTGCAGCGCCGACCGGGTCACCTTGGCAGCGTCGATGACGCCCGCCTTGACCAGGTCCTCGTAGGCACCGGTGGCGGCGTTGAGGCCCTCGGTCGCGCCATCCATGCTGCGGACCCGCTCGACGACGACACCACCCTCCATGCCGGCGTTGACGGCAATCTGCTTGAGGGGCGCCTCGAGGGCGCTGGCCACGATGCGGGCGCCGGTGGCGACATCGCCGGTGAGGCCCTCGACGAGCTTGAACACCTTGGCCTGGGCACGAAGGAGGGCGACGCCACCGCCGGGGACGACACCCTCTTCGACCGCGGCCTTGGTGGTGGAGACAGCATCTTCGATGCGGTGCTTCTTCTCCTTGAGCTCCACCTCGGTGGCGGCGCCGACCTTGATGACGGCAACGCCGCCCGACAGCTTGGCCAGCCGCTCCTGGAGCTTCTCGCGGTCGTAGTCGGAGTCGGTGTTCTCGATCTCGGCCTTGATCTGGTTGATCCGGCCCTTGACGTCGTCCTCGGAACCGGCGCCCTCGATGATCGTGGCCTCGTCCTTGGTGATGATGACCTTGCGGGCCGAGCCCAGCAGGTCGAGGGTCACGTTCTCGAGCTTGAGGCCGACCTCCTCGGAGATGACCTGGCCACCCGTGAGCAGCGCGATGTCCTGGAGGATCGCCTTGCGGCGCTCACCGAAGCCGGGCGCCTTGACGGCGACCGAGCGGAAGGTGCCACGGATCTTGTTGACCACCAGGGTGGCCAGGGCCTCGCCCTCGAGGTCCTCGGCGATGATGACGAGGGGCTTGCTCGACTGCATGACCTTCTCGAGCACCGGCAGCAGGTCGCGGACGGCCGAGATCTTGTTGGCCACCAGGAGGATGTAGGCGTCCTCGAGGACGGCCTCCATGCGCTCCGGATCGGTGACGAAGTAGGGCGAGATGTAGCCCTTGTCGAAGCGCATGCCCTCGACGAGGTCCATCTCCATGCCGAAGGTCTGCGACTCCTCGACGGTGATGACCCCGTCCTTGCCCACCTTGTCGATGGCCTCGGAGATGAGCCCACCGATCTCGGTGTCGGCGGCGGAGATGGAAGCGACCTGGGCGATCTGCTCCTTCGACTCCGTCTCCTTGGAGATGTCCTTGATGGCGGCCACGGCCGTCTCGACGGCGGCCTCGATGCCCCGCTTGAGGTCCATCGGGTTGGCCCCGGCGGCCACGTTGCGCAGGCCCTCACGGACCATCGCCCAGGCGAGGACGGTGGCGGTGGTGGTGCCGTCGCCAGCGACGTCGTCGGTCTTCTTGGCGACCTCCTTGACCAGCTCGGCCCCGACCTTCTCGTAGGGGTCCTCGAGCTCGATCTCCTTGGCAATGGAGACGCCATCGTTGGTGATGGTCGGCGCGCCCCACTTCTTGTCGAGGACGACGTTGCGACCCTTCGGGCCGAGCGTGACGCGGACGGCGTCAGCCAGCTTGTTCATGCCGTTCTCGAGACCCCGACGGGCCTCCGTATCGAAGGCGATCAGTTTCGCCATGGTTTGCCTCCCAAGTCGCCGTTCTGCGAGCTACCTCGCGACCCTCGTTAGCACTCTCGGTCGTCGAGTGCTAACAGCAAACCAGCTCCGCTGGCAGATCGCAACTGCGCTGATGGAAGGATGGCCCCGTGACCGAAGCCCCCGTGCCCTACGCCGCCTGGGACTTCGACGCCGCCTCGGTGGCCGCCCGGAAGGACGGCCAGCGGATCTCGCTGTGCATCCCGGCCAAGGACGAGGAGCCCACCGTCGGCCTCCTGGTGCGCGCCGTGGTCCGGGACCTCATCGAACGGGTGCCGCTCCTCGACGAGGTGGTGGTGCTCGACGACCGCTCGGTCGACGGGACGGCGGAGGTGGCCGAGGCCGCTGGCGCCCGGGTGGTCTGCGTCGACGAGGTCCTGCCCGACCTCGACCGCCGCACCGGCAAGGGCGAGGCCCTCTGGAAGTCGGTGGCCGGCTCGGTCGGCGACATCGTCGTGTGGGTCGACGCCGACATCCGCCGGTTCGACACCAACTTCGTCCTGGGCCTGGTGGCCCCGCTCGTCACCGATGCCAACGTCGACTTCGTCAAGGGCTGGTACGCCAGGGAGGGCGGGCGGGTCACCGAGCTGGTCGCCCGGCCCGTCCTGGCCATGCTCTTCCCCCACCTCTCGGTGTTCCACCAGCCCCTCGCCGGCGAGTACGGCGGGCGCCGCGCCCTCCTGGAGTCGGTGCCGTTCGTGGGTGGCTACGGCGTCGACATCGGGCTCCTCATCGACGTGGCCGATCGCATCGGCGTCGGGCGGATGGCCCAGGTCGACCTCGGCGTGCGTGTCCACCGCAACCGCCCGCTCGACGCCCTGGCCCCCCAGGCCACCACGGTGCTGCGCACCGCGCTGAGCAGAGCCGGCGTCTCCCTCTCGCAGTTCCCGACCCAGCTCGTGCGCCCCGGCGAGGATCCGGTCACCGTCGACTTCAGCGAGCGCCCCCCGCTGGCCGACATCCCGAACTACCGCCGCCTCACCGCCTGAACCTTCTCGTTCTTCGGCGAGTTCCCCGCACAGCGTGTGGGGAACTCGCCGAAGAACGGGTCAGACGAGGCGCTGGCGCACGACATCCTCGATGCAGCGGGTGGTGTGGGCCCAGGCCCGCTCCTCGCCGAACCGCTCGACCAGCGAGACCACCTCGAGGCCGTCGGGGATCGCCACACCGTCGTCGACGTCACCGACGACCGCCAGCACGGGCACGCCGAGGGCGGCCGCCAGCTCAGCGACGCCACCGACGACCTTGCCCTCGAAGGACTGCTCGTCGAGGAAGCCCTCGGCGGTGACGACCAGGTCGGCGCCCTCGATGCGCTCGTAGAGGTCGAGCTCGTCGGCCACCAACTCGAATCCCTCGACCAACCGGGCGCCGGCGCACGCGAGGCCGCCCGCCAGCCCGCCGGCGGCGCCCGCCCCGGCCAGCGCGTCGACGTCGATCCCGTACGACTCGGCGTAGAGCTGGGCCAGGCGCTCCAGCCGCCGGGTCAGCAGCTGCACCTGGGCCGGGCTGGCGCCCTTCTGGGGGGCGAACACCCGGGCGGCGTCGACGAAGCGGGTCCGCACGTCGCACGCCACGATCAGCTCGATGGCCTTCAGCCGGGCCAGGGGCTCGAGCGCCCGGAGCGCCGCCAACCCGCCGTCGGTGGTCGCCGAGCCCCCGACGGCCACCACGATGCGCTTGCACCCGGCGTCCATGGCCGCGGCGATCAGCTCGCCCGTCCCGGCGGTCGACGCCGCCACCGGGTCGTTCTCCTCCGGGCCGCCGGCGAGGGCCAGGCCCGACGCCAGCGCCATCTCGACCACGGCGGTACGCCCGTAGCGCCAGGCCGCCTCGACCGTGTCGCCGAGGGGTCCGGTGACGACGCTGGTCCGGTTGGGCCCGCCGAGCGCGGCCAGGGTGCCCTCGCCCCCGTCGGCCAGCGGGACCTCGTCGCAGTCCCAGCCGCCCTCCCATGCCACCCGGCCCACGGCGGCAGCCACGTCGGCCGCGGTGGCCGAGCCGCGCAGCTTGTCGGGGGCAGCCACCACTCGCACCCCCTCATGTTGGTGCTCCCCGCCTGGGTACGTTGCCGGCGATGGCTTCCCCCCTCGTCGTGGTGTCGAACCGCGGTCCGCTGGCGTTCGAGCTCGACGACGGCGAGCTGCGGACCAAGAAGGCAGGAGGAGGCCTGGCCACCGTCATGGGCGGCGCCGTGCAGGGCACGGCGGCCACCTGGGTCGCCGGCGCCCTGTCGGACGCCGACCGTCGGGCAGCCGAGCGCGGGATGGTCGAGGCCGAGGGGTTCCACGTCGAGCTGCTCACGCTCGATCCAGCCGACTACGCCTCCTACTACGACGTGATCTCCAACGCGACCTTGTGGTTCCTCCACCACGGCCTCTGGGATACGCCCCGCCGGCCGCGCTTCGACCGGGCCTGGTGGCAGGCGTGGGACGGTTACCGCCGGGTGAACCGGGCGTTCGCCGAACGGGTTGCCGGCTGCGCGCCGGCGGGCGCACAGGTGCTCGTCCAGGACTACCACCTGTGCCTGGTCGGGGAGCACCTCTGCGACCTGCGGCCCGACCTGTCGGTGGTGCACTTCCACCACACGCCCTTCGCATCGCCGACCGAGTGGCGCATGCTCCCCGCCGCGGTCGGCAACGAGCTGCTCAACGGGCTCACCGCGTACACCGCGTGCGGGTTCCACAACCAGCGATGGGCCAACGCCTTCGAGGCCACCGCGCGCGACGCGGGCGTGACACCGCCACCGACCTTCGTGTCACCGGCGACCGCCGACGCCGCCGACATCGAGAAGGTGGCGGCATCGGCGCCGTGCGACGACGCACTCGACCGGCTCGACCGCCTCGTCGGCGACCGCAAGCTCATCGTGCGGGTCGACCGCATCGAGCTGTCGAAGAACATCGTGCGCGGCTTCCTCGCCTACGACGACCTGCTGCGCACCCGGCCCGAGTGGCGCGAGCGCGTCGTCTTCGGCGCGTTCGTCTACCCGTCACGCGAGGGGCTGGCCGAGTACCAGGCCTACCGGCAGGAGGTCGAGGGCGTGATCGACCGCATCAACGCCGAGTGGTCGACACCCGGCTGGACCCCGATCCTCTATGACGCCCAGGACGACTTCCCCCGCTCGGTCGCCGCCCTGCGCCGCTTCGACGTGCTCCTCGTCAACCCGGTACGTGACGGGCTCAACCTGGTGGCCAAGGAGGGCATGATCGTCAACGAGCGCGACGGCGTGCTCGCCCTCAGCCGGGAATCGGGCGTGTTCGCCGAGCTCGGTGATGTCGCCCTCGAGGTCCACCCCTTCGACGTGGTCGGCACGAGCGACGCACTGCACCGGGGCCTGTCGATGACCGACGACGAGCGCCGCACCCATTTCACCCGCGCCCACGAGCGGGTCCTCCAGCGCACCGGCGCCGACTGGCTGGCCGACCAGATGAACGCAGCAGCCCAGTAGCTAGAGGCTCTCGAGGACGCCCAGCACGCCACCCTGGCCGTCGACGACCACGTCGGCCCGCTCGAGCATCTCCACCGGCGACTCCGAGGTCGCCACCGCCACCCGCACGGTGTGCACGCCCTGGGCAGCGAGGCGGTCGAGGGCGTCGAACGCAGTCAGATCGCCGATGTCGTCACCGAGGAAGCACACCGCCCGGAGGCCTGACACCGCCGCCTCGATCGCCGTGCCCTTGTCGATGTGCACAGGCGGGTGGAGCTCGATCGATGCCTTGGCCTCGCGGGGGACCAGCCCCGAGCGATCGGCCTCGGCGTGCGCCCAGGCCCGGACCTCGGGACCGAGCTCGGGCGTTGTGCGGAAGTGCAGCGTGAGCGACAGGCCCTTGTCCTCCACCCCGGCACCGAACACGCCGACCGCCCGGCCGACGGCGCCGGCCACCACGTCGCGCCAACCGGTGGCCTCAGCCGCCTGGATGAGCACGCCGCCGGCGAGGTTCTCGAGGCCGTACAGCCCACACAGCCACAGCCGGTCGCCGAGCTGGGAGGCCAGGAACTCGACCGGGCGGCCGGAGACCACGCCCACCAGGGCATAGCGGTCGGCCAACCGGTGCAGGGCGCCGACGGCGCCCGGCGACGGGGCGGCGGCGCCTGGGTCGTCGACGATGGGCGCCAGCGTGCCGTCATAGTCGGTGATCACCGCCGCCGACGACGGATCGTCGCGCAGGGCGTGGAACGGATCGGAGGGCACCGACCGACGGTACTTTCGGCACCATCGTCCCGCTTCGTCGCGCCCGCTGGCGCCGCATGCTCCTGGCCCTGCCGGTCGCCGCCCTCGGTCTCGCCGGCTGCCGCGACAACACCGTGCAGCTGACCTTCCGGCCGGCGGTGGGGACGGTGTACCGCTATGACGTCGTCGTTCACTCGGTGACCGACACCGAGATCGAAGGCGCCGCCCCCGAGCACAAGGACACCAGGGTCGAGCTCACCGCGGTGCACACCGTGCTCGAACGCGGCCCCGACGGCGTGCTCGTACGAGTGGCCGTCGGCGAGGCCGGTGCTCCGCCTGCCGAGTTCCTCGTCCGGTTCGACCAGGCTGCGCAGGTCCGCTCCGTACAGCCCGCCGCCGGCAACGCCGCCACCTCCCTGGGGTTGCCAGAGATCTTCCCGGCGGCGGCTGGCGCGCCGCCTCGCCGGCGCCTCGCACCGGGCGCCCGCTGGAGCATCGACGATCAGGTCAGGCTGCCGGGCGGCGACCAGACGACGCACCTACGTGGCCGCGGCCATCTCGTGGCCCTCCGCCGTGACGGAAGCCGCCGGATCGCCCGGCTGGCCACGGACGCGACCATGCGGCTGCTCACCACGAGCCTCGGGACCGGCGGGAGCCTGGTGCTCGACGGCGAGCAACGGCTTCGTCAACAGTCGAGCTACGACCTCGAGGACGGTGCGCTGTGGCAGGCGACGACGGTGACGGCAGGAACGTTCGCCATCACCGTCCGCCCGCCTGGTCAGACCACCGGCGACGGGGTGCCCGGCACGTCGCGCGTGCGGGTGATGTCGACCACCACGCGCACGACCGGGTAGCGGTCGACCGCTACGGCGTGGAGGTCGGCGCCGAGCCGATGGTGCTCGACGTCGAGGTCCGCTTGGTCGTCGACGTCGACGTCGACTTCGGCGCGGTCGTCGTGCTCCCACCGCTCGACGAGCTCGGCGCGGCCACATCAGCCGCCACCACCGCCAGCACCTGGGCGCCGGCGAGGTCGGCGACCGGCAATGCCGTCGGCAGCGGCGCAACCACCGGGCTCGGCTTGAGCAGGGCGGCAACCGCCCGGGCGTCGGCCTCGTAGCCCGGCGCGAAGTACACGGTGGAGGTGTTCACCGGCGCCTTGGTGTTGACCGGCGTCGCGGTGACGAAGTTCGACCCATTGAGCACCTCGGCGATCTTGCCCGCCGCCCCCTTGACGCCCGAGCCGTTGGCCACCAGGACCGTGACGTCGGCCGGGTCATGCGCAATCGGGATCGTCGATTCGGTCGTGCCACCAGTGGTGTTGCCGGTGACCGGGGTAGTCTCGGTGGCGTCCCCCGTGCCGGCGCTGATCGACGTGGCGGGCGAGCGGTCGCTGGCGTTCAGCAGGACGATGCCGAGCACGACGGCCGCCACGATGAGGAGGACGCCCCGCGCCATCGCGCCGCTCGCCGACCTGCCGAACGACCCGTCGCCGGCAGCGTGTTGACCCTTGCTCATGGGCGCACCCTTCGGGCAGCGCACCATGAGCCACCGGCACTTCGTGCCGCCAAAAGCACTGTGCCTATGGTTCGCTCGCTGCGCTCGCTCACTTGACCGAGGGGCGGCCGGCGGAGCGACCCTCGAATCGGGCCCTTCGGCGTTGGGCGCGGACACGTCGCAGGCGGAGCACCACGAGGGGATCGTAGGCGTGAGCGTCGCCCGAGTCGGTCAGATCGCCCAACAGGGCGTAGTACCGGGTGGCTGACAGGCCCAGCTCGGCCCGGATGGCCGCCTGCTTGGTGCCATCCCGCTGCCACCACGAACGCTCGAAGTCGAGGATGCGCCGATCCCGCTCCGACAGCCCCATCGCCCGAGAGGTTGACGGTGTGGGACGGCCATTGCAAGGACCCTCGGCCAAGCTTCCGCCAAGATGAGGACCACGCCCGAGTAGCTCAGTTGGTCAGAGCAGCCGCCTTGTAAGCGGCAGGCCGTCGGTTCGACTCCGACCTCGGGCTCTCAGACCGCCATGGCGGCGCGGTCGTCCTCGGCTTGCTCGGCGAGGTGGAGGTCGAGCTTGCGCTTGATGCGCTGGAGGGCGTTGTCGATCGACTTGACCTGGCGGCCCAGCTCCTCGCCGATCTCCTGGTAGGTCTTGCCCTCGATGTAGAGCCGGAGGACGTCGACCTCGAGGCCCGACAGCGTGTCGGCCATGGCGCTCCGCATGGTGGCCAGGCGCTCGTTGGAGATGACCTGGTCAGCGGGATCGACGACGGCGTGGTTGTCGAGCAGGTCCTCGACCGGCCGCTCGTTGCCGTCGTCGCCGCTGCGCACAGCCGAGATCGACACGTACTGGTTGAGCGGCTGGTGCTTGTGCCGGGTCGCGGTCTTGATGGCGGTGATGATCTGCCGGGTGATGCAGAGCTCGGCGAAGGCCCGGAACGAGGCCTGCCGCTCGACCTGGTAGTCCCGGATCGCCTTGTACAGGCCGATCAGCGCCTCCTGATGGATGTCCTCGGCGTCCCCGCCGACCAGGAAGTAGCCCCGCCCCTTGGCCCGAACGAACCGGCGGTAGCGGTCGATGAGGGCGAGCTGGGCATCCTGGTCGCCGGACTGGGCCAGGACCGCCAGCTCGTCGTCGGTCATCTCGGTGAGGGGAACGGCAGTGAAGCGAAAGGGCATCGGACGCTCCTGAGTGTGACGGAAGGTATGGCTCGGAGTGACTATGCACACTCTGCGTCACCGGACTAGTCATTGTCAATGCCCGAGCGCCGGAAATTCTGCACGGCGCCGCCATCTCCTGCTTGTTTGGACGTGTTTCTCACATTTTGTCAGGCCCGTCGGCGGGTGACCTCGTAGCACGCCAGGGCACCCGCACTAGCCACATTGAGCGATGCCAGCCGGCCCCGAATGGGAATGGCCACCAGCAGATCGCAACGGGCCCGGGTCAGCCGGCCCAGGCCCGACCCCTCCGCGCCCAGCACCAGCGCCAGTGGCTGGTCGGCCACCGCCAGCCCGAACAGGGGGGCCTCGCCGGCCTCGTCGAGACCGACGACCCAGACGCCGAGCTCCTTGGCCCGGGCCAGCGCGGCGGGCATGCCGCTCACGAGGGCGATGTCGAGGTGCTCGATGGCGCCGGCGGCAGCCTTGGCCACCGTCGGGGTCACGTGGGCGGCTCGGTGGCGGGGCAGCAGCACACCAGACACCCCGGCGCACTCGGCGGTGCGGAGGAGCGCACCAAGGTTCTGCGGGTCAGTGATGCCGTCGAGGGCGAGCAGGAACGGCGGCTGGCCATCGCGACCCCGCCGGCACAGGGTGTCGAGGTCGGCGTCGCGCAGCGGGGCGGCCTTGGCCAGCACGCCCTGGGGCGCCTCCGAACGAGCCTGACCTTCGAGGGTCGCCCGGGGCACCCGCCGGACCCGGGTGCGCGACTCGGCGGCCAGCTCCTCGATCTCCTCGATGATCGGGGCCGGATCGAGGTCGTCGGCCAGGACGACCTCCTTGACCCGCCGCCGGCCGGCGAGCAACAGCTCACGAACGGCCTGGCGGCCCTCCACCTGCTCGCCGCCGAGCCCGCGCTCGGGCGCCGGGCGTCGGGCGTCGGGCGGTTGCCGGCTGCTGCCGGCGCGGCCGCCCGGGGGTCGACCAGCGCCGGGCTTCAGCGGTCGACGAGGGCGATCGCCCAACACGCCACCCCCTCTCCCCGTCCCAGGGCACCCAGGCCCTCGGCCCGCTTGCCCTTCACCGTCACCGGCGCGCCGACGACCTCCGAGAGGAAGTCCTGCACGGCTGCCCGCCTGGGCGCCAGCTTCGGCTGCTCGAGCACCACCGTGCAATCGACGTTGGTCACCGACCACCCGGCGTCGGCCAGCATCGCCACCGCCGCGGCCAGCAGGCGCATGCTGTTGGCGCCTCGCCACCGCTCGTCGGTGTCCGGGAAGTGCTCGCCGATGTCGCCCAGGCCGGCTGCGCCCAGCAGCGCGTCGGTGACGGCGTGGGCGATGGCATCGGCGTCACTGTGACCGGCCAGCCCCCGCTCGCCCTCGAAGGTGACGCCCCCGAGCACCAGCGGCCGGTCGTCGTCGGCAAACGGATGGACGTCGAACCCGAGACCGACTCTCATCGAACGGCCTGCTCGAGCCGGGCCAGATCGGCGGGCTCGGTGAGCTTGAGGTTGCGGGAGTCGCCGGCCACGACCACGACGGTGCCGCCGAGCCGCTCCACCAGGGCAGCGTCGTCGGTCGCATCGCTGGCGGTGGCGTGGGCCGCCCGCAGGGCAGTGGCCGCGAAGGCCTGAGGCGTCTGCACGAACACGAGCCTGTCGCGGGCGAGCGTCTCGACCACGCGATCCCCCTCGACCAGCTTCACCGTGTCGGTGACCGGGACGGCGGGCACCGCGCCAGAGGCGCCGGCTCGCACGGCGGCGACCACCGCTCGGAACAGGTCGGCCGACGCAGCGGGGCGGGCGGCGTCGTGGACGACGATCACCTCGGCGTCATCGGGCACCAGCGCGAGACCGGCCCGCACCGAGGCGGAGCGCGTCGCGCCGCCGGCGACGACCGCGTCGGCACCCGGCTCGTCACGATCGGCCTCACCGGCCGGCAGGACCACCACCACCCCGTCGGCGACGGACCGGGCCGCCCCGATCGACCAGTCGAGCACCCGTCGCCCGGCCAGCAGCTCGAGGTGCTTGGGGCCGCCGAACCGCTCGCCCCGGCCGGCAGCCACGATCACCACCCACACCGCCATCTGCTGCCCTTTCGCGTCGTGGAGTCATGACGAGACATGTGTCACACCAGCCGGCCTAGCATCGCGGGCTCATGGTCGATCGGGAGACGCTTGCACAGGCGGACCTGCTCGGCGCATTCGGTCCCGAGGCGCTCGACCGACTGCTGGCCGCCTCGGGCGACCGCACCATGCGCCGCAACGACGTGCTGTTCCAGCAGGGAGACCCGGCCAACGAGGTCTACGTGGTGCGCTCCGGCCGGATCGCGGTCGGCACCCGTTCGGCTGACGGCCGGGACTCGGTGATCAAGATCATGGAGCGGGGCGACATCTTCGGCGAGATGCCGCTCTTCGACGGGCTGGGTCGGTCGGCCGACGCCCGGGCGCTCGAGCCGACCACGATCCTCGTGATCCCCTACAGCGTCGTCCGGTCGGAGATCGAGGCCGATCCCAACCTGCTGTGAGCCGTGGTCGACCTCCTCTCCCGCCGCATCCGGTTGATCGACGCCGCCCTGGCCGACGCCGTGTTCCTCGACGTCACCGGGCGCACCGCCAAGCGGCTGCTCGAGCTGGCAGGCGAGCAGGACGAGTTCCAGCTCCCGATCACCCAGGAGGAGCTGGCCGGGCTGGCCGGCGCATCGCGGGAACGGGTCAACAAGGCCCTCGCCTCGTTCATCCGCCTCGGGTGGATCGCCCAGGACGGCCGCCGCTACCGCATCACGAACCGGGCGGAGCTCACCCAGCGCGCTCGGTAGGGAGGGGCACGCAGGCCTTCCTTGGGTGATTGCTGATTCGTCGGACCGGGGAAAAAGGCTCCGCATGACGGGTCGGGGCGACAGCCCGGAGCGGCGATCGAGCCGCTGGTGCGCGAGCCCCGGCCCGTCGAGTCGCCCTCGGTGCCGGACCCCATCCGTGACGTGACCTGACTACGAGTATCGATCGAGGATGCTCGTCTCGGCCAGCCTCGCCAGCCCCTCCTTGATGGCGCGGGCGCGCGTGCCACCAACGTCCTTGACGTCGTCGAGATCGTCGATGGTGGCCCGCATCACCTTCTGGAGGGTGCCGAACCGGGCCACGATGTTCTCGATCACCGGTTCGGGGAGCCGCGGCACCTTTGCCAGCAGGCGGAAGCCGCGTGCGGTGAGGTTGAGATCGAGGTCGGTGCCTGGCAGGTGCAGGGCATGGGCCACCTGCTTCAGATCGAGCAACTCGTCGGTGCTCAGCTCCGACAGGGCGTTGAGCGCGTCGGCGACGCGCCACTCCCCGGACTCCGACACGTAGTCGCGCATCACCAGCCGGCGATCGACGTCGACACCGCCCATCAGCTCCTCGAGCTGCAGGCGCACCAGGCGCCCGTCGTTGCCGAGCTCGACGATGTAACCCTCGACCTCCTCGGCGATGCGGCGCACCATCTCGGTTCGCTGTAGCACGGTCACCACGTCGCGCAACGTGACCAGATCCTCGATCTCCAAGGCGGACAGCGACCCCGACACGGTGTCGAGCCGGGTGCGGTAGCGCTCGAGCGTCGAGAGCGCCTGGTTGGCCCGGTTCAGCAAGCGCGGGATGGGCTCGAGCGGGTGCTTCTCGTCGCCGACGTAGACGGCGATGACCTGCTGGTCCTCCGACACGGTGATCACCGGGACCGGGATCGAGCGGGCCACCCGCTCGCCGGTGCGGTGACGGGTGCCGGTCTCCGACGTCGGGACGTTGGGGTTCGGCACCAGGTGCACGTTGGCCCGGGCGATGCGACTGGCATCGGGGGCGAGGATGATGGCGCCGTCCATCTTGGCCAGCTCCGACAGCCGCTGTGGGCTGAACGCGGCGTCGAGGAGGAAGCCACCCGAGCAGATGTTGAGCACCTCGGGGCCATCACCAACCACGACCAGCGCGCCCATGCCGCCGCCGAGGATGCGCTCGAGACCTTCGCGCAGCGGGGTGCCGGGCGCCACCGCCGCCAACGCGTCCAGCATGGACACACTCCGGCGGGGGGCCATGACGAGAGAGGCTAGTTCTGCCCCCCGCGCAGCAGGCCGGCCTGCCGGATGGCCTCCGCGATGGTGCCGGCCCGCAGCACCTGCATGCCGGCTGGTGGCTCCGGCGCGGAGACAGGGACGATGGCGCTGCGGAAGCCGAGGCGGGCGGCCTCGGCCAGGCGGCGCGACGTCTGGCCCACCTGTCGCAGCTCGCCGCCCAGGCCGATCTCGCCGCAGGCCACCACGCTCTCGGCGATCGGCTTGTTGAGCAACGACGACGCCACCGCGAGCGCGAGGCCGAGGTCGGCGCCCGGCTCGACGACCCGCACGCCGCCGACGGCCGACGCGTACACCTCGCACTTGCCCAGCGGCAGCTTGGCGTGACGCTCGAGCACCGCCAGCACCAGCGCCAGCCGGGCGCCGTCGACTCCTTGTGGCGCGCGGCGGGGCGGCACGTAGTCGACCTGGGAGACGAGCGCCTGCATCTCGACCAACAGTGGGCGGGTGCCCTCGAGCACCGGCACGACCACCGAGCCGGCCACGCCTGCCCGCCGGTCGGTGAGCAACAGCCCGCTGGCATCGGGGACGCCGACCAGACCACCGTCGCCCATCTCGAACAGACCGAGCTCGGCGATGGTGCCGAAGCGATGCTTCACCGCCCGGAGCAGCCGGAGGGCGTGCAGCCGATCGCCTTCGAACGACAGCACGGTGTCGACGACGTGCTCGAGGACGCGCGGTCCTGCCAGGCCGCCGTCCTTGGTGACATGGCCGACCAGCACCACTGCGGTGCCTCGCGCCTTGGCCTCCCGCACCAGGCGGTGGGCGCAGTCGCGCACCTGGGCGACCGACCCGGGTGCCGAGCCCAGCGATGGATCGAAGATCGTCTGGATGGAGTCGACCACCACGACGGCGGGGGCGAGCTCGTCGATGGCCGCGACGATGTGGGGCAGCGCCGTCTCCGACAGGAGATAGAGCTCGGGCTCCACCGCGCCGAGCCGCTCGGCCCGGGCCCGCACCTGCTGGGCCGACTCCTCGGCGGTGACGAGCAGGCACCGCCGACCGGCCGACGCCATCCGGGCCAGCGCCTGCAGCAACAGGGTCGACTTGCCGATGCCGGGCTCGCCGCCCACCAGGGTGACCGACCCGTCGACCAACCCACCGCCCAGCACCCGGTCGAGCTCGCCGATGCCGGTCGGCCGCACCGCGTCGGTGACGTTGGCGATGTCGCTGATCGGTGTGGCTACGCCGGTGGCCGCCACCGTCAGGCTCGGGGCGGCCGCCTCCAGCTCCTCGACGAGGGTGTTCCACGCCTCGCAGCTGGGGCACCGCCCCAGCCACTTCGGGCTCTCGTCCCCACACTCCCCACAGCGAAAGAGGGTCTTGGTTCTCACCCGAACAAACGTACGCTCCGGGTGTGACAGGAACGGGGAGCCTGGTCTAGTTGGGCGCGACCTCGACGACCTCGACGGGCGGGGGCTCGAAGCCCTCGACGGCCTTGAACGTCAGCTCGCCGTCGACGGCGTCGACGATGATCGTCTCCCCGGCGTGGAACTCCTTCACCAGGATGCGCTCCGACATCGCGTCCTCGATCATGCGCTGGATGGCCCGGCGCAAGGGCCGGCCACCGAGGCTGGGGTCGTAGCCCCGCTCGGCGAGCAGCACCTTGGCCTCGTGCGTGAGCTCGAGGCCGATGCCCTGCGACACCAGCTGGGTCGTCACCCGGCGGATCTGGAGGTCGACCATCTGCACGACCTCGTCGCGGGAGAGCTCGTGGAAGACGATGACCTCGTCGATGCGGTTCAGGAACTCGGGCCGGAAGTGCTGCTTCAGCGACTCGTTGACCTTCTCCTTCATGCGGGAGTAGGACACGGCCTCATCGGCCTTGGCGAAGCCGACCGATGCCTTGCGCAGATCGGCGGTGCCGAGGTTCGACGTCATGATGATGACGGTGTTCCGGAAGTCGACCGTACGGCCCTGACTGTCGGTCAGACGGCCTTCCTCCAGCACCTGGAGGAGCGCGTTGAACACGTCCGGGTGGGCCTTCTCGATCTCGTCGAACAGGACCACCGAGAACGGCTTGCGCCGCACGGCCTCGGTGAGCTGGCCGCCCTCTTCGTAGCCCACGTAGCCGGGGGGCGAGCCGACCAGGCGGCTGACCGTGTGCTTCTCCATGTACTCCGACATGTCGAGGGCGATGAGCGCGTCCTCGTCGCCGAACAGGAACTCGGCGAGCGTCCGGGCGGTCTCCGTCTTGCCCACGCCCGATGGGCCCAGGAAGATGAACGAGCCGCTGGGCCGCTTGGGGTCCTTCAGGCCGGCGCGCGTGCGGCGGATGGCCTGGGACACCGAGCGGATGGCGTCCTCCTGGCCGACGACCCGCTTGTGCAGCTCGTCCTCCATGCGGAGGAGCTTGGCCGTCTCCTCCTCGGTGAGCTTGTACACCGGGATGCCGGTCCAGATCGACAGGACCTCGGCGATCGCCTCCTCGTCGACCTCGTCGAACAGGTCGACGCCGGAGTCCTTGATCTCGCGCTCCTTGGCCGTCTTCTGCTCGAGGAGCTCCTTCTCCTTGTCGCGGAGCTTGCCGGCTTCCTCGTAGTGCTGGGCCTCGACCGCTTCCTTCTTCGACTGCTGGACGCGCGAGATCTCGTTCTCGAGCTCCTTGTAGTCGGGCGGCGTCTGCATCCGCCGGATGCGCATGCGGGAGCCGGCCTCGTCGATGAGATCGATGGCCTTGTCGGGGAGATGGCGGTCGGAGATGTAGCGGTCGGCGAGGTTGGCCGCCGCCACCAGCGCCTGGTCGGTGATCGTGACCCGGTGGTGGGCCTCGTAGCGGTCGCGCAGGCCCTTGAGGATCTCGATGGTGTGCGCCACCGTCGGCTCCTCGACCTTGATCGGCTGGAACCGCCGCTCGAGGGCAGCGTCCTTCTCGAGGTGCTTGCGGTACTCGTCGAGCGTGGTGGCGCCGATCGTCTGCAGCTCGCCACGGGCAAGCATCGGCTTGAGGATCGACGCTGCATCGATGGCGCCCTCGGCGGCACCGGCGCCGACGAGCGTGTGCAGCTCGTCGATGAACAGGATGATGTCGCCGCGCGTGCGGATCTCCTTGAGCACCTTCTTGAGGCGCTCCTCGAAGTCGCCGCGATAGCGGGAACCGGCGACGAGGGCGCCGAGGTCGAGGGTGTAGAGCTGCTTGCCCTTGATGGTCTCGGGCACGTCGTCGCCGACGATCTTCTGGGCCAGGCCTTCGACGATGGCGGTCTTGCCGACGCCCGGCTCACCGATGAGCACCGGGTTGTTCTTGGTGCGGCGGGACAGCACCTGCATGACCCGCTCGATCTCGCGAGCCCGGCCAATGACCGGATCGAGCTTCTTCTCGCGGGCCTGCTGGGTGAGGTTGCGACCGAACTGGTCGAGCACCAGGGATCCCGACTGCGCCTCGCCGCTGCCGCCACCGGTGGAGGCGCCGGGCTTGCCCGAGGACTCCGACGGGGCCGAACCCGAGTAGCCCGACAGGAGCTGGATGACCTGTTGGCGCACGCGAGACAAGTCGGCGCCCAACTTCACGAGGACCTGGGCGGCCACGCCCTCGCCCTCGCGGATCAGCCCGAGCAGGATGTGCTCGGTGCCGATGTAGTTGTGGCCGAGCTGCAGGGCCTCTCGCAGCGACAGCTCGAGGACCTTCTTGGCGCGTGGCGTGAAGGGGATGTGGCCGGACGGCGACGAGCCACCCTGGCCGATGATCTCCTCGACTTGGCTGCGGACGGCCTCGAGGGAGATCCCGAGCGACTCGAGCGCCTTGGCGGCGACTCCTTCGCCTTCGTGGATGAGCC
>JAEKLB010000116.1 GCA_019510095.1 Acidobacteriota bacterium
CTGCGCTGGGTTCGCCCTGCAGGCTCACCCTGCGGGCTCAGTTGCGCAGGTACTCCTACTCCCCGACGTCCCTGCGCGGGGTTCGCCCTGCGGGCTCAGTTGCGCAGGTACTCCTAACCTTGGTCACGTGGCCGATCTCCCCGACATGAGCAACCTGTTCGAACAGGCCCAGCAGCTCCAGAGCCAGCTGCTCGGGGGTCAGGAGGCGCAGGCGTTCGAAGGCGTCGCCGGTGGTGGCGCGGTCAAGGTGACGGTGTCGGGGACGGGTGAGTTCACCGGCGTGACCATCCGTCCTGACGCCGTCGACCCTGGCGACGTGGCCATGCTCGAGGATCTGGTGCTCGCCGCCGTGCGCGATGCCAGCGCCCAGGTCAGCGCGGCGATGCAGCAGCGGCTGGGTGGCGCCCTCGGCAACCTCTTCGGAGGCTCCGCTGGCTGAGATCTATGCGGGTCCGGTGCAGGACCTGATCGACGAGCTCGGCCGCATGCCTGGTGTCGGGCCGAAGTCGGCCCAGCGCATCACCTTCCATCTCCTCAAGCTGCCCCGTGAGGACGCCCTCAAGCTGGCCACCGCCATCATCGAGGTGAAGGACAAGGTCACCTTCTGCGAGCGCTGCTTCAACGTGAGCGAGGGGCCGCTGTGCGGCATCTGCACCGACGAGCGGCGCGACACCCATGTCGTGTGCGTGGTCGAGGAGCCCCGCGACATCGTGGCGGTGGAGAAGACCCACGAGTACCGGGGCAGCTATCACGTGCTGCAGGGCGCCATCAGCCCCATCGAGGGCATCGGGCCCGAGCAGCTGAAGGTCAAGGAGCTGCTCGGCCGGCTCGACCCCGAAGGGGTCACCGAGGTCATCCTCTGCACCAACCCCAACATCGAGGGCGAGGCCACTGCCATGTACCTGGCCCGCCTGCTCAAGCCACTCGGCATCAAGATCACCCGGATCGCCAGTGGGCTCCCCGTCGGGGGCGACCTCGAGTACGCCGACGAGCTCACCCTCGGTAGAGCACTGGAGGGACGCAGAGAAGTCGAATGACTCGTTCTGCGGTATCGGCGGTCCGTCCAGCGGACCGCCGATACCGCAGAACGGCTAGCTGAGCGAGCGGAGGACCATCGCTTCACCCTGGCCGCCGCCGCCGCACAGGGCGGCGACGCCGGTGCCACCGCCGCGGCGGGCGAGCTCGTGGGCGATGGTGAGGGCCAGGCGGGTGCCCGACATGCCGACCGGGTGGCCGAAGGCGATGGCGCCGCCGTTGACGTTGACGATGTCGGGCGGCGTGCCGAGGTCGGTCATCGAGGCCAGGACGACGGCGGCGAAGGCCTCGTTCATCTCGAACAGGTCGATGTCGGCAAGTGCCAGGCCGGCGGCGGCCAGGGCCTTCCGGGTGGCGTTGGCTGGCTGGAGCAGCAGCGAGGTGTCGGGCCCGGCGACGGTGCCGTAGGAGACGATCTCGGCGATGGGCGTCAGGCCCAGCGCGTCGGCCTTGGCCTTCGACATCACGACGACGGCGGCGCCGCCGTCGGAGATCTGGCTGGCGTTGCCGGCGGTGATGGTGCCGTCGGCGTCGAACGCGGGGCGCAGCCCGGCGAGCGACTCGGCCGTGGTGCCGGGGCGCACGCCCTCGTCGGTCTCGACGAGGACGGGGTCGCCCTTGCGCTGGGGGATCGAGACCGGCTCGATCTCGTCGGCGAGGCGGCCGTCCTTGGCAGCGGCAGCGGCCCGCTCGTGTGAGGCGGCCGAGAACGCGTCCTGCTGCTCGCGGCTGATGCCGCCGAGCTTCGCCAGCGACCGCTCGGTCGACAGGCCCATCGAACAGTGCTCCAGCCCGCAGTCGAGCCCGTCGTGGAACAGGGCGTCGTGCAGCGTCACGTCGCCGGCCCGGTAGCCGGCCCGCCCGCCCAACATGAGGTGGGGGGCCTGGGTCATCGACTCCATCCCGCCGGCCACCACGATGTCGGCCTGGCCCAGCGAGATGAGCTGGTCGGCCCACGCGATGGTGTCGAGGCCCGACAGACATGCCTTGTTGACGGTGGTGGCGGGCACGTCGTGGGGGATGCCGCCCTTCACGGCGGCCTGGCGGGCGGGCATCTGGCCGGCGCCGGCCAGGATGACCTGACCGAGCAGCACGGCGTCGACCGCCTCCGGCGCCACGCCGGCGCGTGCCAGCGCCGCCTTGATGGCGATGCCGCCGAGGTCGGCCGCCGACAGTGAGCCGAGCGCGCCCGAGAGCTTGCCGATGGGGGTGCGGGCACCCGCTACCAGAACCGAACCGGGCATGTCAGAACCCTTCGCCGACAGAGTGGAACGGCCATCGTACGGAAGCGCCCCGGCGCCGCCAACACCCCCCTACGCTGGCCCCGTGCCTGGGCTCCTCACTGAGATCGACCACGTCGCCATCGCCGTCAACGACCTCGAGGCGGCGATCGCCTACTACAAGGACGCGTTCGGCGCCGAGGTCCACCACCGCGAGGTGGTCGAGCGCGAGGGCGTCGAGGAGGCACTGCTGAAGGTGGCCGACTCCTACATCCAGCTCACGACGGCCACCCGGGACGACTCGCCGGTCGGCAAGTTCCTGGCCAGCCGGGGCGAAGGCGTGCACCACATCGGGTATCGCGTCGACGATTGCGCGGCGGCCATCCAGGCGGTGAAGGACGCTGGCGGACGGGTCATCGACGAGGTGCCCAAGCCCGGCTCCCGGGGCACGACGGTGGCGTCACCCCAAGGGCTCGTTCGGGACCCTCATCGAACTCGTGCAGGAGTAGCGCCGGTGCCCTGGACGGGCCCTGGTTTCGTCGACCATCACGCGCACCTGTTGCGGGTCTCGGCCGGACGGCTGCCGGCGTACTGCGACGGGTCCGATGTCGAAGCGGTGCGCTCGTGGCACCACCTCCTCGCCGAGCGATGGTCGACGCCGATGGACGAAGCCGTCGAGCCACTCGAGGTTCACGACGGCCTGCGGGGCGCGCTCGAGCGCGGCCTCAACCGGGCCCGCGCCGCCGGCATCGTGCAGATCACCGAGGCGGGCATGGACGACTGGGCCTACCTCGAGGCGTTGCTCGCCCTGCGGGCACGCGACGAGCTGCCGGTGCGCGTCCGCCTGCTGGTGGCGAGCGGCATCGCCGACCCAAAGCAGATGCGGTCGACCGGTGATCCCTGGCTCGAGGTCGAGGGGGTGAAGTTCTACGCCGACGGGTGGCTCGGGCCCCACACCTGCGCCATGAACCATTCGTTCACTGACGACCCCGACGACGCCGGCGTCCTGTTCCTCGACGCCGACACCCTCGCCAGCCGGTGTGACCCCTACGCCGAGGGCGGCTGGACCATTGCCAC
>JAEKLB010000138.1 GCA_019510095.1 Acidobacteriota bacterium
CCAGCGCCGACCTGGAACGACCCACCCGAGCCCGACGGGGCGGCGTTCGCGGTGCTCGGCACGCCGAGGGTGGCGAGCACGTCGAAGGTGGCACCCGTGGTCACGCCGATCTTGTTGCCGTGCGTGCCGGTGAAGGTGGTGGCGAAGCGCGCCGCGGCGCCGGTGCCGACCACCGTGACCCGAACGTCGACGGGATGGTTGGCGGCGACCACGGGCCCCGTGGCGGTGTCGATCGCCGCTTGGAGAGCGGACTGGAGCCGGGTGGCGTCGCCGGCGACGGTCGCGTCGTAGGTGTTGGCGCCGGCGAGCGACACCGGCAGGGCGGCCAGGCCGCCGGTGCCGTCGATGTCGATGTTGAAGTTGCTGTTGACGCCGGCGGTGAGGGTCAGCGAAGCGGTGGCGGGCAGCGAGCCGGCGCTGGTGATCTTGGCTGGCGTCACGCCGTAGGTGCCGTCGAGCAGGTTCTGGCCACCGAACTTGGTGGTCTGGGCGATGCGGTCGACCTCGGCGAGCAGCTGCACGACCTCGGACTGGTTGGCGTTGCGGGCCGAGGTGTCGGAGGCGCCGGTGCTGGCGGCCTGCACGGCGAGCTCACGGATGCGCTGGAGCAGCGACGACACCTCGGTCAGCGCGCCTTCAGCGGTCTGGACGACGGAGACGCCGTCCTGGGCGTTGCGGACGGCCATCTTCAGGCCCGTCACCTGGGCTCGCAGGCCCTCGGAGATCACCAGGCCCGACGCGTCGTCGGCGGCCCGGTTGATGCGGAAGCCAGACGACAGCTTCTCGAGGCTCTTGGAGAGCGCTCCTTCGGAACTGGTCAGGTTCCGGTAGGCGTTCATGGCCATGACGTTCTGGTTGATGCGGATGCCCACTCGGTCCTCTCCCTGTGACGGGGTTGTACCGGCGACCATCCATGGCGCCACTCGCCCTCAGACGAGGCTCAGGTGACTGCTTCCGTGCCCGAGCAGCCCGAGGATCGGCGGGCGCGCCGACGAGTTGAGGATTCGGCGAGAACTTCGAGCGCTGTCCGGCGTCAGCCGGCGCCGCCGCCGAAGCGGCGATGCGTGAGGACTTGCGCGTCGGGCTCGTGCTCGATGCCGATCCGGCTCTTGAAGTCGGAATTGGCTGCGACGGCAGCGATGTAGGCGGCCTTCTTGCGCGCCACCCGGTTGTCGAGGCTCCCCTTGTCCTCGACCGCCTGCGGCTCGAGCTGGGCGTTCATGCCGTCACGAAGCAGCGCCAGCGCTTCGGTGCAGATCTGCGAGACGCGAGACATGGTCACACCGAGCTCGTCGGCGATCTCCTGCATCTTGCGCTCTTCGAAGAAGTACGCCTCGACCACGAACCGCATGCGCTCGGGCAGCACGGCCACCGCATCACGCAGGTAGGCGGTGCGCTCACGGTTGAGCAACACGGTGTCGGGGCTGCGCTCGTCGGCGGGCAGCATCGACTCGGGCTCGGAATGCAACGCAACGGCGTCGTAGTGGATCACCGAGGCCTTGGCGACGTCGTCGATGATCCGCTGCACGGCGACCACGTTGATCCCGAGCTTCTCGGCAACCTCGGCGGAGGTCGGCATGCGACCGAGCTGGGCGGCAAGCTCGCCCTGGCCGGCTTCGACCTGGCGGGCGGCTGGACGCACGGAACGACTCGCCCAATCGCGGTCACGGAGCTCGTCGAGGACGGCGCCCCGGATGCGGGTGATGGCATAGCCCTCGAACGGCACGCCCCGGGTGGGGTCGTAGGAGCGCGCCGCCTTGACCAGGCCCAACATGCCCGCCGAGACCAGCTCATCGATGGGAACGCGGCGCGGGATACGGGAAGCGATCCCGTTCACGGCATGCTGCACGAGGGCGAGGTGGGACTCGATCAGCTCGGCCCGGTACTCGCCGACGTCCGTGTGCCTGTTCCACGACGTCCCCACGAAGAGCGATCCTGCTACCTGGATGCGTGAATTGGCTTCCCCCTGACCGGGGTTCACAAATGACCAGCCATCCCCCGACCGGCGGAGACAACTCACCCGTCCACGGCAAACCAGACGATCGGCGCGACGACACCTTCCCCGATCGGCACGGCCGATGTACCGTGCTTGATTTGTGGCCCCTGGCGCACGGACGGCGGTTATCGCCGACGAATGGGACCTCATGCGCGCGGGCATCGCGACCGTCGTGGCCGACACCGGCGTCGATGTCCTGCACGACACCAGGGAAGCGAAGGAAGCGCTCTTCTTCGCCGAAGAGGACGATGTCGACGTAGTCATTCTGGGTGTCACCAATGATCTGTCGCCCCGCGAAGCCGTGCGGCGGGCCAAGGCGTTGCGCAACATCCCGAAGATCGTGCTGCTCCTGGCCGGGGGCGAGCTGCACCACCTGGCCCAGCTCATCAGCGGCGGCTGCGACGCGCTGCTGCTGCGATCGACCTCGGAGCCGGACCTCGCCAACGCGGTCGGCGGCGTGCTCCGTGGCGAGCGCTACGTCGACCCCGCGCTGGTGCCGGTGCTCTCCGGCTCGATCACCACAACGGCCGACACCAACGGCGGCCTCCTGACCGGCCGCGAGCGCGACGTGCTGGCCGCGCTGGCCAAGGGACGGTCGAACCGGGCCATCGCCGAGGACCTGTTCCTGGCCCCCGAGACGGTCAAGAGCCACCTGTCGCGGGTGTACACCAAGCTCGGCGTCTCCGGCCGGAACGAGGCGGTGGCCCGGGCCGTCGCCCTCGGGCTCCTGGGCTGAGGCCCGCCACCTCGCTCAACCCCGAACCGGTCCGGCCGATGGGTTGTGCACAGGTTGTCCCCAGTCACCCCCTTTAGGGTCCGCCCCGGGCTTCTCCTCAACAACCGCCCGAGCCCGCCGATCCAGGAGGCGCCGTGGGCCTCAGTGAAGTGTCGAACCTCCTTTGGCGGGAACGCCAGCTGTTGGAGCTCCTCGTGTTCAAGCTCGAGGAGGAACAGCTGCTGCTCGTCAACGACCGCACCCGCTGGCTGGGCCATGCCGCCCGCGAGATCGAGCAGGTCCTCGACGAGATCAAGGTCGCCGAGCTGGCCAGAGCGGTCGAGGTCGACGCCCTCGCCAGCATGCTCGGCCTCGACATCAACGCCAGCCTCCGCGAGCTGGCCGAGGTCGCCCCCTCGCCGTGGGGCCACATCTTCCGGGACCACCGCCAGGCATTCCTGTCGCTGACCACCGACATCGTCGCCATGGCCGACTCCAACCGGGAGCTCATCGCCAAGGGCCAGCGGGCCGTGCACGAGACCCTGGCCTGGCTGGGCGAGCAGCAGGTCGAGACCTACTCGCAGGCCGGCGTCACCAACCAGGGCTCGGCGACCACCTCGCGCCTCGTGGACAAGGCGCTGTAGGAAGGCCATGGGCGACTTCTTCGGGCTGACGATCGGCGTGTCATCGCTGTTCGCCCAACGCCAGGCCCTCGAGATCGCCGGCAACAACATCGCCAACGCCAACACCGACGGCTACTCCCGCCAGCGGGTCAACCTCGTCCAGTCAGGCGGGCAGGTCACCCCCGCCATCTACGCCAGGTCGACCAGCACCGCCAACGGCGTCATGGCCACGACGCCCCAGCGCATGCGTGACATGTTCCTCGAGGCCCGCTCCGCGCTGGAGCACGGCACCGAGACGTCGCTCACGACCAGCAAGACCCTGCTCGGCCGGGTCGAGGGCATCTTCAACGAGCCGAGTGACACCGGCCTCCAGGCGCAGATCTCCGACTTCTGGGCGGGCTGGGAGGACCTCGCCAACAACCCGGGCGACCTGGCCTCGCGGTCCCAGCTCCTCCAGCGGGCGACCACCTTGGTCAACAGCTTCAACCAGGCCGACGCCGATCTGTCGAACCTCTCCACCTCGTCGATCGAGCAGCTCAAGACCGTCGCCACCGGCATGAACACCGCAGCCGACCGCCTCGCCGAGCTCAACGGCTCGATCCTGCGGGCCACCGCCGACGGCCTGTCGCCCAACAGCCTGATGGACCAGCGTGACCTCCTGGTGAGCCAGCTCGGCGAGGCCGCGGGCGTGACGACCACGACGCACGGCGACGGCACCATGGACGTGTTCCTTGGTGGCACGGCCCTCGTGCGGGGCGACACCAGCTCACACGTCCAGGTGAGCATCGCCCCCGGCACGAACGTCACCAACGCCAACCAGCCCGGCTTCGGCGTCGGCCTCACCTGGGTGAAGGACGGCTACCCGGCCACCGTCACCAGCGGCACCGCCGGCGGGCTGCTCGACGGCGTGAACCGCTTGCTGCCGAGCTACCGCCAGGGCATCGACGGCGTGGCCGCCCAGCTGTCCAGCGTCGTCAACGCCCAGCACAACCAGGGCATCGACCTCAACGGCAACCAGCCGGGAACGGTCACCGGTGCCAACCAAGCCGGCATCACCATCGCCGCCGGCGTCAACGACCAGTTCAAGATCGACCCCGGACCTCCCGGCGCACCGACGGCCATCACCCTGTCCGCGGGCGTCTACGCCGCCAACGCCACCGACGCCGCGACCCTGAAGGCCGATCTCAACGCCAAGATCGCCGCCGCCTTCGCGCCGGGCGCAGCGCCCGCCCAGGCCGACGTCCGAGTCGTCAACGGCCAGCTCCAGGTGGCCATCACCTCGATGACCCCGGGCGGGTCGATCACGGCGGGGACCGGCGCCGCCAACGACGCCCTGGCCAGCCTGGGCATCGCCAATGGCGCCACGGCCGCCACCGACAGCCTGTTCACGTTCGTGCCGGCCACCGGTGTGATGCAGGTCGTCATCACCGACCCCCGGATGCTGGCCGCGGCCACACCCGGCGGCGGCGTGCTCGGCGGCGGCAATGCCCTCAGCACGTCGAACCTCGGCACAGTGACCGGCGGCCCGGACGACACCTACCGGAACTTCATCATCGGCCTCGGCGTCGAGACCCAGGCTGCCAACCGCCGGGTCGACATCCAGCACTCGATCGTCACCCAGCTCGACGCCCAGCGTGACTCGTCCGCAGGAGTCTCACTCGACGAGGAGATGGCCAACCTCATGATGTACCAGCGGGGCTACGAGGCCGCCTCCCGCCTCATCACCACGGTCGACGGATTGCTCGACACCCTGATCCACGGCACCGGCCTGGTCGGCCGGTAGCGAGAGGACCACCGATGACCACTGTCAGATTCACGCCCCGCAGCGCCCAGAACGTCGCCCTCGACGGCCTCCAGACGAACCTCGCCAAGATGCAGCAGCTGCAAGAGCAGCTGTCGTCGGGCAAGGCCCTCAACCGGCCGTCCGACTCACCCGTCGGCACCGTGCAGGCGCTCCAGTACCGCGCCGACATCGCCCGCACCGAGCAGTACAAGCGCAACGCCGGCGACGGCCTGTCGTGGCTCGGCATCGCCGACGACACCCTGACCAGCGTGCTGGGAACCACCGGCCGGGTCCGCGAGCTGGTGCTCAACGGCCAGAACGGCGCCCTCGGCCCGGATGAGCGGGGCGCCATCGCCCAGGAGGTCGACGCCCTGCGCGACACCCTCATCGGCCTGGCCAACACCCGGTACCTCGACCGCCCGGTCTTCGCCGGCAACGCCCAGACGACCAACGCCTACGACCCGACGACCGGCGCGTGGCAGGGATCGTCGAACGACAGCGTCGACCGCCGCGTCGCCCCCGGCATGACCCTCCGGGTCAACGTCACCGGGACCGAGGTGTTCGGGCCTGCCGGGAACGACCTGTTCAAGACGCTTTCGGACATCTCGAACGATTTGCGCAACAACCCGGCGAATCTCGGAACTGACCTCGCCGCGCTCGACAATCACGTGACGAACGTTGAGAATCAGCTTGGAACGGTTGGCGCCAAGGAACACCAGGTGCAAGCCATGAGTGATCGAGCGGACCAGACGGAGCTGACAACCAAGACTGCGCTGTCGGATGTCGAGAACATCGACCTACCGAAGACGATCGTCGACCTGCAGCTGCAGCAGGTCGCCTACCAGAGCGCGCTCGCGGCGACCAGCCGGATCATCCAGCCATCCCTCCTCGACTTCCTCCGCTGAGCAAACCTGTACCCGCCATGCTGCCGCGTAGTAGTTCCGACCTCGACACCTCCGAGCTGCACTTCGCCGCTGGGCTGCCGGGCTTTCCGGACCATCACCGCTTCACCCTCAACTGGTGGGGCGACTCCGACCTGTTCTCGATCCTGCGCAGCGTCGACGACTCGAGCGTCGAGTTCGTGGTCGTTCCCCCGTTCGCGTTCTTCCCGACCTACGAGCCCGAGCTCGACGACACCACCGCCGAGCGGCTCAACATCACCACGAGCGAGGACGCCCTCGTCCTGGTGATCGTGACCCTGGGCGACCGTCCCGAGGACGCCACCGCCAACCTGATGGCGCCGATCGTCATCAACCAGCACAGCCTGGAGGCAACCCAGGCGGTACTGGTCGGCGGGGGCTACGACCTCCGCGCCCGCCTCGGCGGCTGAGGCTCCCCCGTTCGCGGGCAAACCCGCAGGTAGCCTCCCCTCATGCTCGTCCTCACCCGTCGCGGGAACCAGAGCATCATGATCGGCCCCGACATCGTCGTGACCGTGCTCGAGGTCAGCCGCGACCAGGTGCGAATCGGCATCCAGGCTCCTCGCCACGTCGACGTGCACCGAGAAGAGGTGTTCGCCGAGCTGCAGCGGGCCAACCGGGCGGCCGCCTCGCCGAACCCGAAGGCCCTCGACCAGCTCGGCCGGCTGGCGCCGCCCTCGACGCCGCCACCCCCGCCGAAGAGGCCCCCCGCACCTCCTGCCGGCGACTGACGTGCAGAAGTGGGACTACCTCGTCCTCCACTGGGACGCCGAGACCACCTTCTTCGGGGCTGAAGGCGCCGACGGGTTCGAGGCCTCGCTCCGGGTGCTCGGCGGCGAGGGCTGGGAGATGGTGCAGATGATCGACCACGACGACGCCGTCACGGTCGCTTTCAAGCGCCCATTGGAATAGCGTTGCCACCGGAGTCCGACCACGGAAGGTCGGGCCGGGCAAGACAGGCACCACATGGATGTGGGAAGCGCCAGCGACGTACTGAGCATCGCTCGGTCGGGCATGGCCGTGTCGATGGTCAAGCTCGACGTGGCCGCCAACAACCTGGCCAACTCCGAGACCAACCGCCGCACCTCGGAGACCGCCTTCCGGCCGCAGACACCGGTGGTCGAGTCGCTCCCCGGCGGCGGCGCCCGCATCTCCGGCCTGGTCCCGGGCGGGTCCGACGAAGGCGTGGTGTACGCCGATCCGATGGCCGCCCTCGCCGACGCCAAGGGCAACGTGCGCGGCTCCAGCGTCGACGTTGCCGGCTCGATGGTCGACATGATGATGGCCACTCGCAGCTTCGAGGCCAACACCAAGGTCGTGCAGGCGGCGGCCGAGACCTACCAGTCGATCATGGACCTCATGAAGCCCGGGGCCAACGGCCCACTGCTCGGCTGATCACGCCACCGCGTCGAACACCCAACCCAACAGCGGGGTGGGCTTCGTCGCGCGAAGCCAGGGGTTCGTCGCGTGGGCGGCCGACACGATCGCCGTGGACCGTCCCAGGGCCAGGGACGTCGACGCGATCGGCCGACGCTCGACGACCCCAGTCCGCAGGTCGACCTCCCGGTCGCGAAGGGCCCGGCGAGCAACGGCGTAGGCCTCGTTGACCTCGCGCATGCGGTCGGTCGCGGCTGCCCGCATCTCGTCGTCAGCGGTCGCATGCCGATCCGGATGGAAGAGCCGGCACCGCGCCGCAAAGGCGAGGCGCAACTCCTGCCGGCTGGCCTCCGGCGACACACCCAGGAGCGCGAACGCCCGAGCGACGCTCTCGCTGCCGGCCGATCCGGTCACACCTGACTAGTTCGGTGCGAAGTGCAAGCTGTCCTGCTGGGTGCGGATGTGTGGGGGCCGTGGGGCTCGAACCCACAAAACCTTCGGCTTAAAAGGCCGCTGCTCTACCAGTTGAGCTAGACCCCCGGGGCCACCTCAGGCTAGGGGTTCTTGTCATAGCTCGCCGATATCGTACCAAACATGTGTTCGAGCTATGAGGCAGAGGCCCGGGAGACCACGAAGCGCTGCTCAACATGCGGAGCTGACAAGACCGACCTGAGAGTGCTGGAGTTCGATCATCTACGCGACAAGGTCGCCAACATCTCCCAACTCATCGACCACAAGGGTCGTAGTTGGGCCTCGATCCTCCGAGAGATCGAGAAGTGCGAGGTTGTGTGCGCCAACTGCCACCGGCGGCGCACCTATGCCCGCCAGGGAAGTACCCGTCATTGGTGGGTGGCAGACACGCTTCTTTGATCCGCGACCGACCGGCCGACGGCGACGATCAGCGCGGCCGTGCCCAGCACCACCGCGATGGCCAGCAACGGCAGCCAGACGAGGGCGACCAGGCCGATGCCGATGTCACGGGCCAGCGATGCCGTGGCAGGCACCGCGTCGAGCACGCGGTTGTCGCTGTGGAGCCCAGCGAGGAACCAGACGGCGAGGACGGCAGTCGCGAGCACCAAGGCGACGGAGGCGGCCG
This sequence comes from Acidobacteriota bacterium, assembly GCA_019510095.1. Classification (GTDB taxonomy): domain Bacteria; phylum Actinomycetota; class Acidimicrobiia; order Acidimicrobiales; family CADCSY01; genus JAEKLB01. The sequence goes on from JAEKLB010000138.1 coordinate 8,511, forward strand.
CATTCTCGTCATGTCGATGGAGACGATCGTGGACCTGCATGCCGGTCCTATGCCCACAAGGCCCGCTGGTGCGCACACCGCCGCAGCTGGGTAGAGCAGACGGGATGTACCGCCGAACCCGTTGGCAGCCATGCCCTCGGAGCCCAAGGCGCGACCCGAATCCTCGATCAACACCTCGAGGTGCCCGTCTTCCTGCACCGCCCGCAGGATGATCCGCTTGTCGGTGCCGGCCTCGACCGCGTTCGTGCATGCTTCGGAGACCGCGAGCCGCAGGTCCTCCAGCCGCTCATCGCCGATGCCCTCGATGGCAGTGGCCACCGTGGCGATGACCGAGCGCGCCACGCCCACGAAGGCCGGCTGGGCAGGGATGTCGAGGCACACCAACTCGGTCGATCCCACGAGCGCGACCCTAACCGCACCGCCACAAACGACCCGACGCCACCGTCGCGTTAGGTTTCGAGCATGACCGAGGTGGTGGGCGAAGAGGTCCGCCTGACCATGCCCGCCACCCCCCAGCTCCTGCGGGTCGCCCGGCTCACCGCCGCCGGCCTGGCTGGCCGGCTGGGCTTCAGCTTCGACGAGATCGAAGACATCAAGATCGCCGTCGACGAGCTGTGCTTCGCCGTGGTCGGGAGCCGGGGCCGGAAGGGAAGTCTCACGGTCACCTACCGCCTCAACGGCAAGAGCCTCGTCATCGAAGGCGAAGGCGCGTTCGAGGACTCGGGACCTGACCCGGCCCCGTCGGAGCTCTCCACCCAGATCCTCGGCGCGGTCGTCGACGAGCACGAGGTCCGGCGGGACGGTGACCTGATGCGATTCCGCTTGCTGAAGCAACGCATCGAGACGTAGCCGTGGCCACCGACCGCGCCGACAAGGACGCCCTGCTGCGAGTCTTCGCAGACTTCGCCGAGAGCCGTGACCCGAGCCTCCGCGACCAGCTGATCGAAGCCCACCTCGGTCTCGCCGAGTACCTCGCCCGTCGCTTCACCAACCGCGGCGAGCCGCTCGACGACCTGGTGCAGGTGGCGTCGCTCGGGCTGGTGAAGGCGGTCGAACGGTTCGACCCTTCACGGGGCCTGGAGTTCACGACGTTCGCCACGCCGACCATCGTGGGCGAGCTGAAGCGCCACTTCCGCGACAAGGGCTGGGCGGTACGCGTGCCACGACGCGTGCAAGAGCTCCATCTGCGGGTCACGCGCGTGATCGACGATCTGTCGCTCGAGCTCGGCCGGTCACCGACCGTGCCGGAGATCGCCAAGCGGGCGGGCACAACCGAGGACGAGGTCACCGAAGCCATCGACGCCGGCTCGGCGTACCGGTCGACGTCACTCGACGCCGGCAGGGGCGACGACGACGAGAGCCCCGGCCTCCTCGGCCAGCTCGGGGGCATCGATGCCGAGCTGTCACGGGCCGAGCGGCGAGCGGCGCTGGGGCCGCTCATGAGCCAGCTCACCGAACGCGAGCAGGTGATGCTCTACCTCCGCTTCTACGAAGGCCTCACCCAGTCGGAGATCGCCAAACGGCTGGGCATCAGCCAGATGCACGTCTCCCGCCTGCTGTCCCGGTCGCTGCAACAGCTCCGGGAGCTCGCCGACCCCGCCGACTGACTCGACGGGGCCGGCACCCCACGGGGCTCAGCTCTTGTGCAGGGCGTCCTTCACCCGATCGACGGCATCCGACGCCTTGTCCTTGACGTCACCCGCGAGCTCGTCGACCTTGCCCTCGCGCTCGAGGTCCTCGTCGTCGGTCAGGTCACCGGCGGCCTGCTTGATCTTCCCTTTGGCTTGGTCCATGTTGCCCATGAGCCGGCCCTACCCCGGTCAGCGACCCGAGGAACCGAACCGACCTTCGCCCCGTACCGACGACGAGAGCTCGTCGACGGCGACGAACTCACAGCGCTCGACCCGCTGCACGATGAGCTGCGCGATGCGGTCGCCCCGATGCACCTCGTAGTCGTGCTCGGGGTCGGTGTTCACCAACACCACCTGGATCTCACCGCGGTAGCCGGCATCGACGGTGCCCGGCGAGTTCAAGCACGTGATGCCGTGCCGCGCCGCCAGGCCACTCCTCGGCTGCACGAATCCGGCATAGCCATCGGGGACGTCGATGGCGATACCGGTGGGCACCGCGACGCGACCGCCGCTGCGGGGGATCACCACATCCTCCCGGGCCACCAGGTCGGCACCGGCATCACCGACATGGGCATAGGACGGCAGGGGGAGCTCGGGATCGAGCAGGCGAACCTCGACGCGCAGCACGGGCGGCGAGCCTATGGGCGCCTACCTCTACTCTGAGCCTGATGCTCGCATGGATGGACCTCGAGATGACCGGCCTGGAGCCCGATCGGCACGTCATCGTCGAGATCGCCACGCTGATCACCGACGACGAGCTCGAGATCGTCGCCGAAGGCCCCGACCTGGTCATCACCCAACCGGCAGCTGCCCTGGCGGCCATGGATGACGTCGTCCGTGACATGCACGCCCGAAGCGGGTTGCTCGACGCCATCGCTGCCTCGACGACGACCCTCGACGAGGCCGGCCGGGCCACCCTCGAGTTCATCAAGGCCCACGTGCCCGAGCCTCGGTCGGTTCCGCTCTGCGGCAACAGCATCGGCACCGATCGCCGATTCCTGGCCAAGTACCTCCCGGCCATCGAGGACCACCTCCACTACCGATCGGTCGACGTGTCGACGATCAAGGAGCTGAGCCGTCGCTGGTATCCCGATGCTCTGTCGGGCGCACCGTCCAAGAGCGGGGGGCACCGGGCCCTCGACGACATCCGGGAGAGCGTCGCCGAGCTGCGCTACTGGCGGGGCGCCGTGTTCCGCCCACCTACGGTCGGGACATGAAGCAGGAGCAGGAAGAGGCAAGCGAAGAGATCACCGAGGTCGCGCCGGGCGTCCTCCGCCTGCAGCTCCCGCTCCACCTACCGGGCCTCCACCACGTCAACTGCTATGCGCTGGTCGACAGCGACGGTGTCGCCCTCGTCGATCCCGGCCACTGGGGCAAGGAGTACTGGTCCGCGCTGGGCAGTCGCCTCGCCTCGGCCGGTCTCCCGATCGAACGCGTCCACACCGTCGTGATCAGCCACTCCCACGGCGACCACTTCGGTGGGACGACATGGCTCAACGACCACACCACGCCCAAGGTCGTGACCCACGCCGCCTTCAGCACGCAGTTCGAGGACCCCAACCACGTCTGCACCGACCCGACGCACGACCACAACGTCGACCGGTCGCAGCAGGAGCACACGGTGGGGTTCCACGAGCCGACGCCGTGGGGATCCGAGGGCCTGACCGGTCGCGATCTGCCGATTCGTCAGCGCTGGAAGATGCGCAAGATCAGGCGACTCCGGTCGAGCATGCGGCCGCCGCACCCCCACCGCCGCGTGCACGACGGCGAGGCGATCCGACTGGCCGGACGCGACTGGTTCGTGCGCCACACGCCGGGTCACACCGTCGACCACATCTGCCTGCACGACCCCGAGAACGGCGTGCTCCTGTCGGGCGACCACGTGTTGCCCTCGATCACCCCGCACATCTCCGGCTTGAGCACCTCCGACGACCCGCTGGCCGCCTTCTTCGAATCCTTGCGGGGCGTCGCCGCACTCGGCATCCAGACCGTGCTGCCCGCGCACGGGCACCCGTTCGGCGACCTGCCAGGTCGGGTGGAGGGGATCATCCACCACCACCAGGGTCGGCTCGACCAGCTCCAGACCATCTCGCACGACCTGGGCTGGGCCACCGTCGTCGACATCTCGCACGAGCTGTTCGCCCAACGGTCGTGGGGCCGCATGGCCGAGAGCGAGGCCTTCGCTCACCTCGAGCACCTCCGCCTGCTGGGGCGGGCCGAGCGGCGCGGGGACGGCACCGCGCTGCAGTATCTGGTCCCATGAACGAGCCCTTGGTCGTGCGGGGAGGCCGAGTCCTCGATCCTACCACCGGGCTCGACGGCCAGCTCGACGTCGTCATCACCGGCGACCGCATCACGACCATCGGCGCCGATCTCAAGGTGCCCGCCGGTGCCAGCATCGTCGATGCCGGCGGCTTGATCGTTTGCCCTGGCTTCGTCGACCTCCATGTGCACGTGTGGGAGTGGGCCACCGACTTCAGCGTCCCGCCCGAGGGCGCTGGTGTCGACGCCGGCGTGACAACGGCCGTCGACATGGGAAGCGCGGGTGTCTGGTCGTTCCCCGGCTTCCGCCACCTCATCGCCGACCACACGACGACCGAGCTCTTCTCCTTCCTCAACATCACCCTCATCGGCTCCATGCAGGCCGGGCGGGGCGGCCCGCCGATCTTCAACGCCGACTGGGTCGACCCGGCCGCGATCGAGCGGATGCACGCCATGCACCCCGACGTGATCAAGGGCATCAAGACCTACGCCGAGTCGGGCGGCTGGTCGAAGGGCTTCCAGCCGTTCCTCACCAAGGCGTTGGAAGCCGGCGAGCGCACCGGGCTGCCCCTCTACATCCACACCGGCGAGCTGCTGGCCGTCGACGAGTCGAACCGGCCCGATCCCGACTCGATCATGCCCGAGGTCCTCGCCGTCGCCCGGCCCGGCGACATCCTCGGCCACTGCTACAGCGGCATGCCCGACGGCATCCTCGGGCGCAACGAGAAGCCAACGCCCGAGCTGCTCGACGCCATCGACCGGGGCGTCCGCCTCGACGTGGGCCACGGGCTCAACTTCAACTTCGAGGTCGCCCGCCGGATGATGGACGCCGGCGTGCTGCCGTGGACGATCAGCTCCGACGTGCACGGTGCGCTCGCCGGCGTGCACGTGGTCGAGACCTGCACGTGGAGCCTGATCGGCACCATCTCGAAGCTGGTGGCGCTCGGGATGTCGTTGGGCGACTGCGTGCTGCGGGCCACGGCCCGTCCCGCCGAGATCATCGGCATGGGTGCCGAGATCGGCTCGCTGGCCATCGGCTCCCGGGCCGACCTGACCCTCCTGCGCGAGGTGCGCGAGCCATGGACCTTCACCGACGGCGACGGCGCCATCCTCGAGACCGACCGCCGCTATCTCCCCGTCAGCGTCCGGATTTCCCTGCCAGAACGAGCTTGGCGGCGACACGGACGGTGGCCTCGGCGCAGAGCCACACCGAGAGCGCGTTCTCGGAGCCGACGGAGCGGAGGGTGACCTGGTCGGCGGCGTCGATGGGGCCGGCGAACTCGAGGTCGACGGCGCGGGGAAGCACCGCCCGGCGGGCGCACTCGTCCTCGATCGCCGCCCACACCGCGGCATTGTTGACGTGGCCCAGGACGTCGAGGTCGGTCGCCCGCAGCGGCCACGGCCGGGCGTCGGCACCGGAGGGCGGTGCGGGGAGGCGGAGTCGGGTGGTCAGCGTCCGCTCACCGGCGGCGCCGGCATAGGTCTCCACGAACCAGCCCGGGAGCGCGGCGGGCCGGCCGGCGTCGTCGAGATGGACCCAGAGGGTCGCCGCCTGGACCACGGCACCACTGGTCGTGGACAGTGACGTGCGCCGTTCCGCCCATCGGCTCCCCAAGCCGCCGCACCAGGTGGCCAGAGCCATCGGCTGCCCCAGCGTGGGCCACTCGCCGGCGACCAGCACGGTCGACCGCCGGGCCACCCACGGCGAGAGCGGATCGAGGCCGGCGTCGAGGAAGTCGTCGTTGCCGGCATCCTGGAGGATCCGGGCCAGGGCGTCGAGCCGCAGCCGCCCGGCAGGATCGGTGTCGCCGAAGCGGACGGGGACGGTGGTCTCGAACACTCGGCCCTGCGCCGGGCGGGGGACGAGCGATCCGGCATCGTCCACGGGGAGCGAGAGTAGGGCCCCTACCCTGACCGGCCGTGGTGGCGACGAACGTGAGCAGTCGCGGCGAGGAGCGACGGCTGGGCTGGTCGTCGATCACGGCCGGCATCGGTGACGGCGTCGTCGCCGTCGCCCTCCCGCTGCTGGCGGCCAAGGCCACCGCCGATCCCCTGCGGGTGGCCAGCGTCATCGCCGCCCAGCACCTGCCGTGGGTGCTGGTCAGCCTCGGGTGGCGCCGGGTCGCCGGCGACCGGCGGACGGTGCTCGGCTTGGTCGACACGACCCGGGCGATGATCCTCGGCCTCCTTGGCCTGGCCGTGGTGCTCGGGCACGACTCCCTCACCATGATCCAGGTGGCCGCGTTCGCGGTCGGGCTGGGCGAGGCGCTCACCGACAGCGCCGAGACCGAGACCGACGACGTCACCGGGCTGAGCACCCGGGGCATGGTCGGCCTGGCCGTCGTCGGCCTGCCCCTCGGCGGGGCGCTCTACGAGATCTTCCCGGCCACGCCGTTCCTGTTCGACGTGCTCGCGTTCACCCTGGCCTCGATGTTCGCCCTGGTCGTGACCACACCCCACGGCGCACCACCGGTCGAGGAGTCACTGCCCCTGGTTCCGGCCATGCCGCCGGCCGCCCGCCTGACCATTGCCGCGGTGACCACCGCCTCGCTCGCTGCCAGTGCCGTGCTGGGCGTCCTCGTCCTGTTCGCCCTCCGCGACCTGGGCCTCGGCGCGCCCGCCTTCGGCCTGCTGCTCGCCGGCCTGGCGGCGGCCGCCACTGTTGGCGGGCTGGTGGCGCCCGAGATCGGCCACGTCCTCGGCATCCGAACCGGGCTGATCGTGGCCCTGGCCTTCGGCGCCGCCGGTGACCTGGCCGCCGCCCTCGTCGCCGACGTACGGCTGCCGTGGTTGAGCGCCGGTGCGCTCGGTGTGACCGCTGCCGCCGGCATGGTCGTCGCCGTGTTGGGCCGGGCCCAGCTCCAACGGGTGAGCGGCACCGCCCCGCTGCCGGCGGTGCTCGGACTCCTCCACCTCCTGTCGTGGGCCGCCATCCCGGTCGGCGCGCTGGCTGGTGGCCTCGTCGCCCGCCAGACGTCGGTCGCCACCGCTGTCGTGGCCAGCGCCGGGGTGTGGTTGGTCGGCGCCGCCCTCGCGTCGTCATCGCCGGTCGGGGCGCTGCAGAAAAGCAGTTGACGTGCCCCGCGCGGGCATGATCCGCTGTGGGAGCCCTCGAACGGCTCGAGGCTGCACGACGATCCAGGGAAGCTCGATGACCACGACGACTGCGATGCGAATGACCGGCACGGTCCACGCAGACCAGTCGCGCGCGCGCCAGCACCTGATCGCCGGCATGCCGCGAGTTTCCGGTCTCGTGCCGTGCACCGGCATTGGTCATGGCCCCGGCGTGCCGTCCCACTCGTGGACCAACGCCACCGCCGTGACCACCAAGGCCCTCAAGGCCTTCGGTGCCTACGGCGCCCGCCGGCTCGAGGAGCACTCGACGTAGCAACACGAACGTCGAACACCTCCAAAGGCCGTCGGGACATCCCGACGGCCTTTCTGGTTTTTCGCCACAACGCACGACAGGAGAAGGACATGCAGCCCCAGGTGCTGATCCAGACAGCTGAGGAATGGGAGAACGACGCAGACCTGCGCGCCCTCGCCAGCTGCAACGACCCCACCACGGACTGGACCTCGGTGTTCTTCTCCGAGGACCTCTACGACATCGCCCGGGCGAAGCACCTCTGCGCTTCGTGCCTGGTGCAGGAGGCGTGCCTCGCAGGCGCCTGCGCCCGGCGGGAGCCATGGGGTGTCTGGGGCGGCGAGCTGTTCCTCAACGGGCATGTCGTCGCCCAGAAGCGCCGGCGCGGCCGCCCGCCCAAGAACCGGGCGGCCGAGGTCATCTACATCGACGGCGAGGAGGTGGTGGTCGTCCCCGCCATCCAGTCGGCGTAGGGACTCAGGTCCCTCAGAGAACGCAGGGCGGGCCGGGGTGACGGACTCCCCCCACCGAGCTCCGGCCCGCCTGCGGCAATCTCGTCCTCACTCGCCGATCGCGGCGAGCAGGGCGCTCGACGGGGCGATGGCGCCGAAGACGCCGCCCTGCATCGTGACCATCTTGAGCGCCGCCTGGTAGTTGCCGACGTCGGTGGCGCCGGTGCAGTCGGTCAACAGGAGGCACTCGTAGCCCTTGTCGTTGGCCTCCCGCATCGTCGTGTGCACGCACACGTCGGTGGTGATGCCGGTGAACACCAGATGGGTGATGCCACCGCGGCGCAGCAACAGGTCGAGGTCGGTGGCGTAGAACGCGCCCTTGCCCGGCTTGTCGACCACCAACTCGCCGGCGATGGGCGCCACCTCGGGCACGATCTCCCAGCCGGGCTCGCCCCGCACCAGGATCCGCCCACACGGGCCAGCGTCGCCGATGCCGGCACCGATGTTCTTCGACCGCCACAGCTTGTTGGGCGGGCAGTCCGACAGGTCGGGACGATGGCCCTCGCGCGTGTGGATCACGGTCCATCCCGCCGACCGCACTGCCGCCAAGACCTTCGCCGTGGGCTCGAGGCCAGCTCGCGTGAGCTCGAGGTCGTAGCCCATCGTGTCGACGTAGCCACCGGGCCCACAGAAGTCGGTCTGCCAGTCGATGCAGATCAGCGCCGTGTGCTCGGGGTCGATGACACCGTCGTAGGGCCACGCATAGGGGTCGGCGTCGACAGTGGTTCGCATGATCAGGAAGCCTCCGTGAGCACGGGCTCGGTGAGGGCGGCAAGGAGCAGGTCGCTGGGGGCGACGGCGCCGAAGATCCCGCCGGACATGGTGATGCTGGACAGGGCATGGCGCCCCAGTGCCTCGTCGAACGGCGCGACGGCGTCGAGCAGGGTGAGACATTCGTAGCCGCGGTCGTTCGCCGACCGCAGGGTGGAGTCGACGGTCGCCTCGGCGCCGAAGCCGGCGAACACGAGGTGGTCGATGCCCCGCCGACGCAGCTCGCCGTCGAGGCTGCTGGCGTGGAAGCCGTCGATGCCGGCGGTGTCGACCACCAGGTCCCCGGGCTCGGCCTCGACAGCGAGCTGCCACTCGGTGCTGCCGGGGGACGGCGGGAGGCCGACCCACAACTGGTGGTCGGTGGCAGCGGCGTGGCGGATCAACACCACACCGCTGCCCCGTGCCCGGAACACTGCAGCGACCCGATCGATCGCGGCCTCGACGATCCCTGCCCTGGCCGAACGACCGCGCCATGCGGTCTGGGCACCGGCCACGACCAGCGCCAGACGACCAGGGTCGAGCACGCCGTCGTACGGCCAGGGATAGGGATCTGCCGCGATCACATCAGGCTCGGTGCGTCACGACTTCGGGAGGTCGCCGATGACGCCCTTCACGAACACGGTCATCTTCTTCTCGACCGTGCCGTAGTTGGGCACCACGCCGGCCGGGATGATGGTCGAGCCGTCCTGGGCATACACCGGGCCCTTGAACGGCGAGCCCGTCGTCGAGATGTCGGTGAGGGCGGCGGCGATGAGGCTCTTGGTCTCGGCCGTCACCTTGGGACCGAACTTCGACTGGACGAACGGGTTCTTGCCGGTCTTGTAGCCCACCCGGTAGTTGCCGTTGTAGGGGCTGCCCGTGAACTTGCCGTCGAGGGCCCGCTTCACGATGTCGTTGTAGAGGCTCGACCACGACCACTCCGAGCCGGTGAGCCAGCCCTTGGGGGCGAGCTTCGAGGCATCGGCGTGGTAGCCGACGACCATCTTGCCGGCCTTCTCGGCCGCCTTGGTGATGGTGGCCGTGCAGTCCTGGTGCTGGGTGAGCACGTCGACGCCCTGGCCCAGGAGACTCTTGGCCGCGTCAGCCTGCTTGGCCGGGTCACACCAGTTCGAAGTGGCCACGGTGATCGTCTCCGCCTTCGGGTTCACCGACTTGGCACCAAGCTCGAAGGCGTTGATGTTGGCGATGGTCTGGGGGATGGGGAAGGCGTAGACGTAGCCGAGCTTGTTCGACTTGGTCGCCTTGCCGGCAGCGATGCCGGCCAGGTACACCGGCTCGTACACCGTGCCGAAGTAGGTGCCCGCATTGGCCGCGACCTTGCCGGTGATGAAGTTGCCCTGCTGGACGACGGCGACCTCAGGGTGCGCAGCCGCCACCTTGAGGGCGGCGTCGAGGTGGCCGTAGCTGGTGGCGAAGATGATCTTGGCCCCCTTGGCGATCATGCCCTCCATGACGCGAGCGGCGTTGTCGTCCTCGGGCACGTTCTCGGCGGTGAGCACCTTGAGCTTCGGAAACTGCTTCTTCACCGCCTGGGAGCCTTGGTAGGCGGCCTGGTTGTAGCCGAAGTCGTCCTTGGGGCCGACGAAGATGAAGCCGACCGCCTTGCTGCCCTTGCCCGGCGCGGTAGCCGCGGTGGCGGACGTGCTGGCCAGGCCCAGGAGGGCGAGGGGCAGCAGCAGAGCAGCCATTCGGATGGATCGGGTGCGCATTGCTTCCTTTCTGCGGGCGGGATTCGCCCAAGGGATGTGATGGGACGTGAGCTGGGACGTGCGGCGCGGCGGCTAGGCGGGCACCACCTCGAAGACCTTCTGAAGCCCTTCGGGCGCCTCGGCGGCGCGCTTCTTGCCGAGGACGACGAGGACGGCGATGGTGATGACGTAGGGAATGGCGGCAAGGGCGTACTGGTTGACGCCGTAGCCACGGGCCTGGAGCGCCGGCGACAGGGCGAGGGCGGCGCCGAAGAGGTAGGAGCCGGCGGCCACCTTGAACGGCTGGCGGGCGGCGAAGATGACGACCGCGCAGGCCACGAACCCCCGGCCCTGCATCATGTTCTCGAACCAGGCGTTGGCGTAGGCGATCGACACGTGGGCGCCACCCACGCCGGCCAGCATCCCGCCGCCGATGACGGCTGCGTACTGCACGAGGCGAACCGGGTG
>JAEKLB010000139.1 GCA_019510095.1 Acidobacteriota bacterium
GGTCGCCCACCTCGATCCGGCCGGCGCCCGTCGCCTGCGTGGCGCCCTGGCCGACGCCCTCCGCGAGGTCGGGGAGGACCCGGGGCGCTAACTAATGGCTCGCCGGGTGGGCGTTGTCACGCAGCCGGCGCAGCAGGTCCTCGAGCACCGGGACGTCGTCGCCGAGGGGCCCGACCACCAGTCGCTCGATGGCGTCGATGTGGGCCGGGAGCGCCTGGCGCAGCAGGTCCTGGCCGCCGGGGGTGAGCACTGCGAACGAGCCCCGGCGGTCCTCGGTGCAGTGGCGCCGCTCGACCAGTCCGGCGGCCTCGATGCGATCGATCAGCCGGGTGAGGCCGCTGGTACTCAGCCGCACCTGGGCGGCCAGCTCGGCCATCCGCAGCTCACCGCCGGAGCGGGCCAGCCGCAGCAGCACCTCGAACCACGTCATGGGCAGCTGTGCATCGAGCCCGGGGAGGCCGGCCATCTGGCAGAGCAGGGCGTCGTGGGCCTCAAGGAGCATGCCGAAGGTGGTGATGCGGGGGTCGTCCCACGGCTCCTTCGCCATGGGTCGAGTGTACCGGAATAGTTGCACACGCAAGTTGTTGTTGGTACAGTACTTGCACCAACAACTTCTGAGGAGTCAACGATGTCCGTCACCGAGACCACCCGCACCATCCCCGCCGCCGGCACCTGGAAGCTCGATCCCAGCCACTCCACCGTCGGCTTCAGCGTGAAGCACCTCGGCATCTCCCGGGTCAAGGGCCGGTTCGGCGCCTTCGAGGGCACCGTCCGCATCGGCGAGCAGCCCGAGGACTCGGCCGTCGAGGTCAGCATCCAGGCCGACTCGATCGACACCCGCGACGAAGGCCGCGACGGCCACCTCCGCACGGGCGACTTCCTGGCCGTCGAGGACTTCCCGGTCCTGACCTACCTGTCGACCGGCGTCTCCGGCCACGACGACCACTGGCACGTGAACGGCGAGCTGACCATCCGCGGCGTCACCCGGCCCGTCAGCCTCGACGTTCGGTTCGAAGGCACCGGCACCGACCCGTGGGGCGGCGAGCGGGCCGGGTTCACCGCGACCGCGGAGATCAACCGCGAGGACTTCGGGCTGACCTACAACCAGGTGCTCGAGGCCGGTGGGCTCCTGGTCGGCAAGAACGTCCGCATCGAGCTCGAGGTCCAGCTCGTACGGGAGCAGCCGGCAGCCTGAGCAGGGTTTCAACACCTAGCGCGTGCCGATGGGGGAGGGGCAGTACGATTGTCCCTTCCCCAAATGACCTCTCACCCCGATCTGGCGGCCGAGCAGGCGTACATCGACCACGCCTACGAGTGCCTGGAGGACGCACGGCGTCGTGCCATGTCGCTGCGGCGCCTGTCGACCACTGGTCCCGGCGGCACCCACCAGGCCCGCTACGAGAGCGAGATCGTCGAAGACACGATCCGGGCCCGGCTGGCCCAGCTCCAGCTGGGCGACGTGGCCCTGGTGTTCGGACGGATCGACCCCGAGGCGTCCGACGAGCGCTTCTACATCGGCCGGGTGGCCGTCGCCGACGAGCACCAGGAGCCGGTGGTGGTCGACTGGCGGGCGCCAGTGGCCGAGCCCTTCTACCGGGCCACCGGCCGGAGCCCCATGGGCCTGCGCCGGCGGCGTCACTTCGCCACCAAGGGCCGCCACCTCCTCGACATCGAGGACGAGCTGTTCGTCGCCGGCGAGGGCGACGGCCAGGTCGGGCCCGAGGGCCTCGTCGGCCGAGGGGCGCTCCTGGCTGCCCTCGAGCGGGGGCGAACCGGCCGCCTGGGCGACATCGTCGCGACCATCCAGACCGAGCAGGACGAGATCATCCGGTCCGAGCTCGGCGGGGTGCTCGTCGTCCAGGGCGGGCCGGGTACCGGCAAGACCGTGGTGGCCCTGCACCGGGCCGCCTATCTGCTCTACACCCATCGCTTCCCGCTCGAGGGCCAGGGCGTGCTGGTCATCGGGCCCAACCGCCTCTACCTCCGCTACATCGAGCGGGTCCTACCCTCGCTCGGCGAGGCCGGCGTCGAGCTGGCGATGCTCGCCGACCTGGTGCCGGAGACCATCGGTGACAGCCGGGGCGACGCCCTCGCCAACCTGGTCAAGGGCAACCTCCGGATGGTGCCGTTCCTGGCCAAGGCCGTCCGTGACCGGCAACGGCCGCTGCGCGACGACCTCGTCGTCCCGTTCGGCCTGACGTCGCTTCGCTGCACGACCGAGGCGAGCGATCGCATCGTCCGAGCGGCCCGCCGCCGGGCCCGTCATCACAACGCCGGCCGGCGGTTCGTGGAGCAGCTGCTGTGGGAGGAGCTGGCCGCCAGCGCTCACGCCGAGCTCGATCCCGACCATGTGCAGGAGCGGGTGAGCCACGCCGAGGGAGTGCGCGCTGCTCTCGAGCGCATGTGGCCAGTGCTGACCCCGGCGGAGATGTTGCGTGACCTCTTTGGCTCGCGTGCTCTGGTGCGGCTGGCGGCGCGCGGCCTGCTCACCGACGAGGAGCAGGCGTCACTCCTCACCGACCGCGGGGCGAGCGCCGAGGACCGCCGGTGGACACAAGCCGACGTGCCCCTCCTCGACGAAGCGCGCTCGCTCCTCGGTCCCCGGCCGCGGTCGAAGGACGAGGACGAGGTCCGGACCTACGGCCACGTGGTGGTCGACGAGGCCCAGGATCTCTCGCCGATGCAGCTGCGGATGCTCTCGCGGCGCTCGCTCGGCGGCTCGATGACCATCGTCGGCGATCTGGCCCAGGCCACCGGGCCGTGGGCCCCGGCGTCGTGGGACGAGGTGCTGGAGCACCTCCCCTCGCGGCGGGCGCCGCGGGTGCAGGAGCTGAGCATCGGCTACCGGACACCGGCGTCGATCCTCACCCTCGCCAACCGCGTGCTGGCCGAGGCGGCGCCCGGCCTCACCCCGCCCCGGGCGGTGCGCGAGGGTGACGAGGAGGCGAGGGTCATCGCCGTCGACCATGCCGACCTGGCCACCGAGGTGGCTCGCATGGCGGCCGAGGAGAGCGCCATGACGGGCGACGGCAACGTGGCCGTCGTCGTGCCCGATTCGCTGCTGGGGCCGATCGGCGACGGGCTGCGGGCCGCCGGTGTCGACTTCGGCGAGGCGACCCGCGGCGGCATCGACGCGGCGGTGAACCTGGTGCCCGTGCGGCTGGTGAAGGGCATCGAGCTCGACTCGGTCGTGGTCGTCGAGCCCGGGCGGATCGTGGCCGAGGAGCCGCAGGGGCTGCGCGCCCTCTACGTCGCCCTCACCCGGTCGACTCGTCGGCTGGCGGTGGTCCATGCCGAGCCGTTGCCGCCCGCTCTTGCCGGAGCTACCTCACCTGTGGAATAATTCCAAGTGTGAATAGTTCTGTTCGTGACATGAGTAGCGCCGGGGCCGACACCGACCCGGCGAACATCGTGATCCGCACCGAGCAGTTGACCAAGGTGTATCCGGGCATGGACGTGCCGGCGGTCGACCACCTCGACCTCGTCGTCCGGCGGGGAGAGATCTTCGGGCTGCTCGGCCCCAACGGGGCCGGCAAGACCACCACCGCCGGCATGCTGACGACCCGGGTCATCCCCACCTCGGGCGCCGCCTTCGTCGGCGGGGTCGACGTGGTTGCCCACCCGGCGCTGGCCAAGCAGCTCATCGGTGTGGTGCCTCAGCAGAACACCCTCGACCGGTCGCTCAACGTCCGGGAGAACCTCTACTTCCACGGCCGGTTCTTCGGGATGTCGGCTGCGGTTGCCCGGGCCGCCGCCGACGACATGCTCGAGCGCTTCCACCTGGCCCGGTGGGCCGAGGCCAACATCATGGCGTTGTCGGGCGGCATGGCCCAGCGGCTGATGACGGCGCGGGCGATCCTGCACCGACCGGCGATCCTGTTCCTCGACGAGCCCACTGCGGGCCTCGACCCGCAGAGCCGGCTGGCGCTGTGGGAGATCCTCGGCGAGCTGCACAGCGCGGGCCAGACCATCCTCCTCACGACGCATTACATGGAGGAGGCCGACCAGCTGTGCGACCGGCTGGCGATCATCGACCATGGCCGGGTTCTCGCCCTCGACACGCCGGCCCGGCTCAAGGACACGATCGGCGCCGAGACCATCATCAGCGTGGCCGCCGACGGCGACCTCGAGGCGCTCCGCACCGCGGTCGCGGCTGACGTCAGCGGCATCGAGTCGGCCACCATCGTCGACGGCGCGCTCAAGCTGGGGGTGCATGACGTGGGCGGCGTGCTCGCCGACGTCGTCTCGCTTGCCACTCGCACCGATGTGCGGCTGCGGGACATCTCCATCGAGGAGCCCACGCTCGAGACAGTCTTCATCGGCCTCACTGGAAGGGAGTTGCGCGACTGATGGCCACTACAGCCGTTCCGACGACAACCGCACCGCTTCGGGCACTCGACACCACCCCGATGCCGGTCCGCTCGACCGTGCCGGCCAGTCGCGACGCGTTCGTCGCGCTGCTGCTCCGCGACTTGACGGTGTTGCGCAAGACGCTCAAGGAGTTCCTGCCGCGTGTTGTGCTCCAGCCCTTCTTGCTCGCCTTCGTGATGCTCTACGTCTTCCCGACGATCGGGCAGCGTGTCGGCGGCGGCGCGCAGGCGGAGACCTTCGCCACCGTGCTCGTCTCCGGGCTCGTCGGGCTCTCCCTGCTGTTCCAGGGCATCCAGGGCGTGGCCCTGCCGATGGTGGCCGAGTTCGGCTACACCAAGGAGATCGAGGACCGTGTCCTCGCTCCGTTGCCGGTGTCGTTGGTGGCGGTGGGCAAGGTGCTCACCGGTGCGATCCAAGGCATGTTCGCCGCCTGTCTGGTGTTCCCGATCGCCGCCGTGGTGCACGCCAAGGGTGTGGTGCCCCACCTCACCGTCCATTGGCTCGTGCTCGTCACGATCGTGCCGCTCGCCGCCGTCATGTGCGCCAGCCTCGGGCTCACCTTCGGCACCATCTTCGAGCCCCGGACCGTTCCGATGCTCTTCGGCCTGATCGTCCTGCCGATCACGTTCCTCGGCGGCACCTACTACAGCTGGTCGGCGTTGGCGCCGGTGAAGGTCGGCGGCTGGTCGTGGTTGCAGACGCTGGTGCTGCTGAACCCGCTGATCTACGTGGCCGAGGGCATGCGGGGCGCACTGACGACGGTGCCGCACATGCACCTCTACATCGTCTACCCGGTGCTGATCGGGCTGTGCGCGCTGCTGCTGCGCCTCGGCATCGGCGGGTTCCGCAAGCGAGTGCTCAGTTAGTGCCGGCCGAGGGTCCGGCCGGCGCCGTTGCCTTCCTGCTGTCGCAGCTCGGCTTCGAGTCGAGCCGGCAGTTCGGCGATCGCCTGGTGCCACTCGGCCTCGAGGCCCGGCACGCTGGCCTGCTCCGGCAGCTGGCCGGTCGTGAGGGCTGTTCGCAGCAGGCCCTCGCCGAGGCGCTCGGCGTGGTGCCCAGCCGGGTGGTCGCGCTGGTCGACGAGCTCGAAGCGCGCGGCCTGGTCGAGCGGCGGCTCAACCCGACAGACCGCCGGGCGCGTGCCCTGTTCCTCACCGCGAACGGCCGGCGCGTGCTCGAGCAGGTGGCTGAGACCGGCCGAGCGTTGGAAGCAGCGCTCACGAAGGGGTTGAGCGCTGCCGAGCGCCAACAGCTGGTGCGGCTGCTCTCGAAGCTGGCCGACGACCAGGGGCTGGCGCCCGGCGTGCACCCGGGCCTCGCCGCCCGCGACTGAGGCCGTCAGCCGGCGCGGACCAGGATGCGGTTCACCGCGAAGGCACCCAGCCCGACCGACCGGTCACCGATCTGCACGGTGACGGTGCCGTCGGGCGATGCCGCGGTGAGCATCCCGCTGCGGCCGGGCACCAGCGCGTTGCTCTCGAGGAACTCGAGCAGGCCGGGCGTGAACTCGAGCTCCTCGGGAATGCGGGTGATGGTGAAGCGGTCACCGATGGGCATCGACCCGAGGGCGACGAGGTGTTGCTCGTCGTCGTAGGCCGACCCCGGGATGGGGTTGCCGTGGGGGCAGGTGGTGGGGTTCTCGAGGATGCGGTTGATGGCTGCCTCGACGGCCTCGGACAGGACGTGCTCCCACTTACCTGCTTCGAGGTGGGCCTCGGCCCATGACAGTCCGAGGATGTCGGTGAGGAAGCGCTCGGCCAGCCGGTGGCGGCGCACGACGCGCTCGGCGAGGGCAAGGCCGGCGTTGGTCAGCCGGATCCCGCCGTCGACGGTGAGGAGGCCCTCGCCGGTCATCCGCCGGATCATCTCCGACACCGCCGGCCGGGAGATGGCGAGGCGTTCGGCGATGCGGGCCTGGATGACCTCGAGGTCGTCCTCCTTCAGCTCGAAGATCGCTTCGCAGTACTCCTCGAACGCGGGGTGGAGACCCTCGGGCATGGTTTGAGGCTAGAGGCAGTTCGCCCCCGACGGGTCGGCTCGGGGCGCGCTGTCAGACCCTGCTCGTAGCCTGAGCGGGTGGTCCTCGGCACCTTCTCGCCTGCGGTTCGCGAGTGGTTCTCGACGTCGTTCCCGGCGCCGACTCCTGCCCAGGAGCAGGGCTGGCCGGCCATCGCCGCCGGTGACGACACCCTCCTGCTGGCGCCCACCGGTTCGGGCAAGACGCTCGCCGCCTTCCTGTGGGGCCTCGACCGCCTGAGCACCTCACCGGTGCCCGACGACCGCAACGAGCGCACCCGCCTCCTCTACATCTCGCCGCTGCGCGCCCTCGCCGTCGACGTCGAGCGCAACCTGCGGGCGCCCCTCCAAGGCATCGCCATGGCGGCCGAGCGGCGGGGCGAGACCATCACCGTTCCCACCGTCGGCATGCGCACCGGCGACACCCCGACCGACGAGCGCCGGAAGCTGGTGCGCAACCCGCCCGACATCCTCATCACCACGCCGGAGTCGCTCTTCCTCATGCTGACGTCACAGGCGCGGGAGACCCTCGCCGGCGTGCAGTGGGTGATCGTCGACGAGATCCACGCCATGGCCGGCACCAAGCGGGGCGCCCACCTGTCGCTGTCGCTGGAGCGGCTGGCCCATCTCGTCGAGGCCGGTGGCCGGCGGGCACCGCAGCGCATCGGCCTGTCGGCGACGCAGCGCCCGCTCGACGAGATCGCCCGCTTCCTTGCCGGCTCCGGCCGGCCGACCACCGTGGTCGACGCCGGCCAGCGCAAGGAGCTCGACATCGAGGTGGTGATCCCGGTCGAGGACATGGGCCGCCTCGGCGAGCTGGTCGAGGGCCCGTCGAGCGGGCCGGCCGCCGCCCCGCCGGTGCGCAGCAGCATCTGGCCGTCGATCCATCCCCGCCTGCTCGAGCTGATCTACGCCCACCGGTCGACGTTGATCTTCGTGAACGCCCGCCGGCTGGCCGAGCGGCTGGCGGCCCGGCTCAACGAGCTCGCCGAGGGCGACCCCCGCTACACGAGCGGCGAGGCGGTCGGCGTCGGCGGCGACCTGGTCAAGGCCCACCACGGCTCGCTGTCGCGGGAGCAGCGACTGCTGATCGAGGACGACCTCAAGTCCGGGCGGCTCCGGGCGCTGGTGGCGACCTCGTCGCTCGAGCTCGGCATCGACATGGGTGCGATCGACCTCGTAGTCCAGGTCGAGTCGCCCGGCTCGGTGGCCAGCGGCCTGCAGCGCATCGGGCGGGCCGGTCACCAGGTCGGCCAACCGAGCAGGGGCAAGGTGTTCCCGAAGCACCGCGGCGACCTCGTCGAGGCAGCAGTCGTCGTCCAGCGCATGCGCGACGGGCTGATCGAGGAGACGCGCTACCCGCGCAACCCGATCGACGTGCTCGCCCAGCAGATCGTCGCCATGGTGGCCCTCGACGAGTGGCGGGTCGACGACCTGGCGGCGCTCGTGCGGCGCTCGGCCAACTTCGCCGAGCTCACCGACGACGCCCTCTTCGCCGTGCTCGATCTCCTGGCCGGTCGCTACCCGAGCGAGGAGTTCGCCGAGCTGCGGCCCCGCATCGTGTGGGACCGGGTCGACGGCTCCGTGCGGGCGCGGGCAGGTGCACAACGGATCGCCGTCACCAACGCTGGCACCATCCCCGACCGGGGCCTGTTCGGCGTGTTCCTCCCCGAGGGGGCGCGGGTGGGCGAGCTCGACGAGGAGATGGTCTACGAGGCCCGGCCGGGCGAGACGTTCCTGCTCGGTGCATCGACGTGGCGAATCCAGGAGATCACCCATGACCGGGTGATCGTCACGCCGGCGCCGGGAGAACCGGGAAAGATGCCGTTCTGGCACGGCGACAAGCCCGGCCGCCCGCTCGAGCTCGGTCGGGCGGTCGGCGCCTTCCTGCGGGACGTGCGCAAGCCCGGGAGCCTTGATCGATTGCAGGGCACGTACGGGCTCGACGAGTGGGCGGCCAACAACCTCGTGCAGTACGTCGAGGAGGAGGCGGCGGCGACGGGCTACGTGCCCGACGACCGCACGATCGTGGTCGAGCGGTTCCGTGACGAGATCGGCGACTGGCGCATCTGCATGCTGAGCCCGTTTGGCGCGGCGGTTCACGCGCCGTGGGCCATGGCCATCGAGACCAGGCTGGCCGACCGCTTCGACGCGCCAGTGCAGAGCATGTGGAGCGACGACGGCATCGTCCGCCGCCTGCCCGGCCGGCCGGGCTCGCGCACGCCGCTGTGGCAGCAACGGCAGCGGTCCGCCGGGTTGTTGCAGGTGGCCGCCCGGTACCCGTCGTTCCCGATCCTGTTGGAGACGACGCGCGAATGCTTGCGCGACGTGTTCGACCTTCCTGCTCTCACCGAGGTGCTCACCGACCTGCGCTCGCGCAAGGTTCGCATGGTGAGCGTCGACGTGCCGAAGGCGTCCCCGTTCGCCCAGTCGTTGCTGTTCGGCTGGATCGGCAACTACATGTACGAGGGCGACGCACCGTTGGCCGAGCGGCGGGCCCAGGCACTGGCGCTCGACCGAGACCTGCTCCGCGAGCTGCTCGGCGCCGACGAGCTTCGTGAGCTGCTCGACGCCCAGGTGCTGGCCGACCTCGAGCTCGAGCTCCAGTGCCTGGTCGACGGGCGCCGGGCGCGCGACACCGACGAGGTCCACGATCTGCTGCGCCGGCTGGGCGACCTCTCGATGGCGGAGATCGACCAGCGGTGCGAGGGCGCGCACGCGGTGGCGTCGGTCGCCACCCTGGTCGCCGGCCATCGCGCCATCGAGGTCCAGGTTGCGGGTGAGCCCCGGGTGGCGGCGGCCGAGGACGCCGGCCGGTTGCGTGACGCGCTCGGCGTGCCGGTCCCGCCCGGTGTGCCGTTCGCCTTCCTCGAGCCGGTCGAGCGCCCGCTCGACGAGCTGGTCGCCCGTTACGCCCGCACGCACGGGCCCTTCCGCCCGATCGAGGCGTCCCGGCGGCTGGGCACCAGCGTCGACCGGGTGCGTGACTCCCTGCTCCGACTCGAGACCGACGGCCGGGTGCTGCAGGGCGAGTTCCGGCCCGGCGGCGTCGAGCGGGAGTGGGTCGACGACGAGGTGCTGCGCGCCCTCCGCCGGCGGTCGCTGGCGGCGCTGCGCAAGGAGGTCGAGCCGGTCGACGGCGCCACCCTCGGTCGCTTCCTGCCGGCCTGGCACGGCATCGGTGAGCGTCGCCGGGGCATGGACGCGTTGGTCGACGCCGTGGGCCGGCTGCAGGGGGTGCCGATACCCGCGTCGGTGCTCGAGTCCGACGTGCTGCCGTCGCGCGTCGAGGGCTACCGCTCGGCCGACCTCGATCTGCTGTGCTCGGCCGGCGAGGTGGTGTGGCTGGGCGCCGGATCGTTGGGCGCCAACGACGGTCGGGTCGCCCTCTACCTGCGCGACGAGATCGCCCTGCTGGCGCCGTCGCCGGTCGACCCACCCGACGGCGCGTTGCATGCCGCCCTGCGCGACGAGCTGTTGGCGCGGGGTGCGCTGTTCTGGCCCGACCTGCTGCGGGCTTCCGGCACGCTCGACGAGAAGCCGGTGCTCGCCGCCCTCTGGGACCTGGTCTGGGCGGGAGAGGTCACCAACGACACGCTCGCGCCGGCCCGGGCGTCGCTGGGCGGCGCCGTACGGCGCCGCTCGACGAGGGGCCGCCCCAGCCCCGGGCGGCTCACCCGGCTCGGTCCGCCCGCCGCCGCGGGGCGGTGGTCGCTGGTGGCGCCCCTGCTCGAGCCGGTGCCACCCACCACCCAACGGCTGCACGCTCGGGCCCGCGCCCTGCTCGAGCGGCACGGCGTGGTGACCCGCGAGGCGGTGCTGGCCGAGGGGGGCGACGGTGGGTTCGCCGCCGTCTACGGCGTGCTCAAGGCCATGGAGGAGACCGGTGCCGTGCGCCGCGGCTACTTCGTCGCGGGTCTCGGCGCCGCCCAGTTCGCCCTGCCCGGCGCTGTCGATCGGCTGCGCAGCGAGCGGGGTGGTCCCGTCGACGACCCGACCCGGCCCCCGTCGCTCCCGGTGGTACTGGCCGCCACCGATCCGGCCAACCCCTACGGCTCGACGTTGCCCTGGCCCGAGTCATCCGGCCGTGCCGCCCGCACCGCCGGGGCTCACGTCGTGCTGGTCGACGGCGATGCTGCCGCCTGGGTCGAGCGAGCTGGCAAGCGCATCGTCACCTTCCCCGCCGCCCGCCGCACCGACCTGTGGGTCGACGGCCTGGTCTCGCTGGTGAAGGAGAGTCGCGTCACCCGCTTGACCGTGCAGCAGATCGACGGCGAGCCCGCCGCCAGCTCACCCCTCGCCCCCCTGCTCCGCACCGCCGGCTTCGCCGAGGGCTACCGCGGCCTCACCCTCTCGTCCCGGTAGCGGACCCCGGCACTGACGGAACCGAGTTCCGGGGAGGAGGACGGTCAGGGGCCGATGGTGCCGGGCTTGGTGGCGCGGCAGGCGGCGCCGGCGCTGGCGACGATGCCAGGCAGCCGGCTCATCAGGCCCGGCGGGACTTCGCCCTCGTTGAGTTTGGTCAGCGGATCGGGGCCGACGGCGTCGATGACGTGATCGGCGGCGCATGCGGCCACCGCGGCCGAGACCTTGTGCGAGCGAATGGCCGCGAGGATGAGCTGGCCCCGGACCTGCAGCGCGTCCCACGCCGAGCTCGATGCTTCCTTCACCGCCGGCGCATCGGGCCCGGGATCACACGAGC
>JAEKLB010000140.1 GCA_019510095.1 Acidobacteriota bacterium
GACCATCTCGCGCTCGTCGGGGAGCTGCGCACCGGCGATCGGCCGCCGGAAGACGTTGCCGACCTCGAACAGCCACACGCCGAGTTGGCGATGCGAGGCGTTGTAGCCAAGCGAGCGGAGCATGCCCGGCAGCAGCGACGGCCGCAGCAGCGACTCGTCGGCTACGAGGGGGTTGGTGACGCGTACGGCATCACCGGCACCGAGGCCCGCTCGCTGGAGCTCGGCCTCCGAGACGAAGGTCGTCGTCCCCGCCTCCGACGCGCCCGCGCCGGCCAGGATCTGGCGCACGAGCCGGCGGGCACGCTGGTGGTCGTCGAGCCCACCGGTCTGGCTCGATGTCGGGACCGTGCGCTCGATCGAGGAGTACCCGTACATGCGGGCCACCTCCTCGACGACGTCTATCTCGGTCGCGCTGTCGGGGCGCCACGTCGGGATCACCACGTCGAGCTGACCGGGCTCGGCGACCGTGGTCGTGAATCCGATCGGATCGAGCAGCGACGCGATGCGCCCGTCGTCGAGCTCGGTCCCGAGCATGTGATTGACCCGAGCGGTGCGGACCCGCACCGGCGCGGCAGCCGGGCGGCCGGGGCCCTCATCGACGGCGGCGGTCGTGGGCACCGCTCCCGTCTCCCCCAACAGCTCGACGAAGCGGGCCACGGCGCGGTCGATGCCGCCAGAGTCGATGCCCTTCTCGAACCGGGCTGATGCCTCCGAGCGCAGCGCCAATCGCTTCGACGTCCACGAGATCGTGAGCGGGTCGAAGTCGGCGGCCTCGAGCAGCACCTCGGTCGTGGTGCCGTCGACCTCGGTCGACGCGCCACCCATGAGGCCGGCAATCCCGATGGGCGTGTCCTCGGCATCACAGATCAAAAGGTCGTCCGGTGAGAGCCGGCGCTCGACCTCGTCAAGGGTCACGAGCGTCTCGCCGTCGCGTGCCTTGCGAACGCGAATGCCGCGGCCGCTCAGCTTGGCGAGGTCGTAGGCATGCGTCGGCTGCCCGAGCTCGAGCATCACGTAGTTCGAGGCATCGACGACGTTGTTGATCGGGCGCATGCCGGCGAGCGTCAGGCGCTGCTGGAGCCACGCTGGCGAGGGGCCGATGCGCACGTCGCGGATGACCCTGCCGGTGAACCGGGGGCAGCCGAGAGTGTCAAGCACATCGACAGTGACCGGGTCGGCCCCGCTCCGTGCATCGAGAGCCGGCTGCGGCAGTCGCAGCGGCACCGCAAACCGGGCGGCGAGGTCTCGAGCCACGCCGACGACCGACATGGCGTCGGGTCGGTTGGCGTTGATCTCCAGCTCGATGACCACGTCGGGCCTGATGCCCATCGCCTCGGAGAAGTCGGCGCCGAGGGAAAGGTCGTCGGCCAGCACCATGATGCCCGAGTGGTCGCCACCGGGGAGGCCGAGCTCGTCGGCCGCGCAGATCATCCCGGACGACTCAACGCCTTTCATCTTGCGCGTGCCGATCTTGAAGTCGCCGGGCAGCACGGTGCCCACCGTGGCGAAGGGCACCACCGCACCAACCTCGAAGTTCCACGCGCCGCACACGACCTGCGTCGGCTCCTCGCCTCCGGTGTCGACCATGACCCGGCGGATCTTGTCGGCGCCCTCGATGCGGTCGATCTCGACGACGCGAGCGATCACCACCCCGGTGAGGTCCTCGCCGATCGTTGTAACGGACTCGACGGGAAGCCCGAGCTCGGAGAGCACGGCCATCAGCTCGTCGAGGGAGGCGTCGGTGGGCGCCAGCTCGCGCAACCAGGAGACGGGGATCTTCATCAGAACTGCTCCAGGAACCGGATGTCGTTGGTGACGAGCTCGCGGATGTCGTTGATGCCGTGCTTCATCAGCGCCATGCGCTCGGGCCCGAATCCGAACGCGAAGCCCGACCACACCTCGGCGTCGATGCCGACGTTGCGCAGCACGTTGGGGTGCACCATCCCGCAGCCACCGAGCTCGAGCCAGCCGGTCTTCGAGCAGGTGCGGCAGCCAGCGCCCTTGCAGAACACACAGGTGACGTCGTACTCGGCAGACGGCTCGGTGAAGGGGAAATACGACGGGCGCAGGCGGGATTGGATGTCGCCACCGAAGTAGGCGTGGGTGAAGGCCTCGAGCGTCCCGGCCAGATCGCCGAACGTGATGCCCTCGTCGACGACAAGGCCCTCGATCTGGTGGAAGTTGGGGAGGTGGCTGGCGTCGGTCGTGTCCCGGCGGTGGGTGAGCCCCGGCATGACCGAGTAGATCGGCGGCGCCTGCTTCTCCATCACCCGGATCTGCACCGGCGACGTGTGGGTGCGGAGCAAGGTCGACTCCGGCTCACCGAGATCGACGTAGAGGGTGTCGTACATGTTCCGGGCGGGGTGGCCGGCCGGGAAGTTGAGCGCCTCGAAGTTGTACCAATCGGTCTCGACGACGGGTCCTTCGGCGACGGTGAAGCCCATCCCCACGAAGATGTCCTCGAGCTCGTCGAGCGTCTGGGTGACGAGGTGGAGGTGGCCGCGGCGCAGGTGGGGCACCACCTCGGTCAGATCGAGGCGCTCCGCCTCGTAGCGGGCAGCTCGCTCCCCCGCGGCCAACTCGGCCCGCCGTGCCGCGAGGGCTGCCTCGATGGCGACGCGCTCGTCGTTGAGGCGCCGGCCCTCGCCGCGCCGCTCCTCAGGCGGGAGTGCGCCGAGCGCCGCCTTGCGGGCCGCGAGATCGGAGCCCTTGCCGAGGAGCTCGGTGGTCAGCTCGGCAAGCGCGGCGACGGAGTCGCTCGACGTGATGCGCGCTGCGATGTCCTGGTCGGTGATCCGGTCGTCCATGCAAATGGGAGGTTGTCAGCCGTGCAGGCGCTCGAACGCATCGAGAGGAAGCGTAAACCGGAACACACTGCCCTGCCCTTCAATTGAGCTGGCAGTCAAGCGCCCCCCGTGGGCCTCCACCAAGCCACGACTGATCCAGAGCCCGAGTCCCGAGCCCGTCGGCCGGCCGTGCAGTCGAGGTCGGGGTAGCCATGGGTGACCTTCTCCACCACCGACCGGGCCAGGACGACCAGGTCGACCTGCTGCCGGCGCAGGTGCAGCCGCCCTGTCTCCAGGCGGGAGATGTCGAGCAGCTCGGTGATGAGGCGGGTGACCCGGTCGGCGTCCTGGTTGATCTGGCCGAGCATCGTCTGCTTCTGGTCGTCGGGGATCCGCTCCCAGCGGTTCAGCAGCAACGAGGTGAAGCCCTTCACCGACGTGAGCGGCGAGCGGAGCTCGTGGCTCACCGTCGACACCACCTCCATCCCCGAGGGCGTCCGCTTCCCGCGCGGGCGCGAGGGGCGGGCGGCGATGACCACCGAGACAAGGGTGCCGTCGGGAGCCCTGCGGTAGTGCCCGGACACCACGGCGGCCACCGACGACCCATCCGGGCGGCGGAGGGTCACCTCGTGCTCGGGAAAGCCGGTGACCGAGCGCAGCCGGGCCGAGGGATCCCAGGCCCGGAGCCACACCGGCTCCTCGCCGTCGACCGGACCGAGCAGGTCGTCGAGGAGGCATCCCACCAGCTGCGGCCGCCCGGTCAGCTCAGCGGCCAGCTGGTTCGCTGCCGTGACCCGGCGATCGGCGGCCACCACCACGGCAGCCACGGGCAGGTCGTCGAGGACGTCGTCGACCGCCACCGGATCAGCCTTCCCCGCCGCCGGTTCGACGTTGGCGGGCAACCTCGTAGCAGAGGATCGATGCCGCCATCGCCACGTTGAGCGACTCGGCGCTGCCCATGATCGGGATCGACACCATGCCGTCGAGCGGCAGGCCGTCGGGGAGGCCATGGGCCTCGTTCCCGAGCACCAGCGCCACCGGCCTGGTCAGGTCGGCCTGATCACAGGGGGTGCCGCCGGCGCCGACCGCACCCAGCCGCCACAACCCCTGCGCCCCCAGCTGGTCGAGCATCTCGGCCGGCTCGCCTCCATCCACCACCGCGATCTGGAACACGGCGCCCGCCGATGCCCTGACGGTCTTGGGGCTCAACGGGTCGACCGAAGCGCCGACGAACAGTACTGCCCCGGCCCCGGCGGCCTCCGCTGAACGGATGATCGTCCCCGCGTTGCCGGGGTCCTGCACGTCGACCGCCACGACCACGAAGTCGAGGGTCACCACCGCCTCGACGGGCACCGTCACCGACCGGGCGAGGGTGAGGACCGGCTGGGGCGTCACCGTGTCGGCGACCCGCTCCACCACGCCGCGGGCAAGGACCCGAATGGGCACGCCCGACTGCCGGGCCCGCTCGACGACCTCGGCGACCGAGCGGCCGTCCTCGGCGACGTAGACCGCCTCGAGATCGGCACCGGCGTCGAGGGCGACCGAGAGCAGCTTCGGGCCCTCGAGGACGAAGGCGGCCTCCGATGCCCGAGCGTCGGCGCGCCGCAGCAACCGCCGCAAGCGCTCGACCTCAGGGTGGCGGACGCCGAGGGCCGCCACTGGCCTGCCTTCAGGCGTTGGCGTCGACGCTGGCCGCCTCGGCCACCTTGACGAGGGCAGTGAAGGCCGTCGGGTCGGTGACCGCCAGGTCGGCGAGCATCTTGCGGTCGACCTCGACCGCAGCGACCTTCAGACCGGCGATGAACCGGCTGTAGGACATGCCGTTCTGGCGCGTTGCCGCGTTGATCCGCTGGATCCACAGCTTGCGGAAGTCGCCCTTGCGGGCCCGGCGGTCGCGGAACGCGTAGTTCCCCGAGTGCATGAGCTGCTCGTTGGCAGCCCGAAAGCTCCGGCTCTTGTTTCCGTAGTACCCCTGCGCCTGTTCGAGAACGGCGCGATGGTGCTTCCTGCCGTGGACGGCGCGCTTGACCCTGGCCATCGATCTTCCTTTCCGTACGCTTCTTGTTCGGGGGCTCGGGCTAGCGGCCCAGGAGCTTGCGGACCTTGGGGGCGTCGGCCGGCGACACGATCGACTCGCGCTTCAGCCGGCGGGTGCGCTTGGAGGGCTTCTTCTCCAGGATGTGGTTCATGAACGCCGAACGGCGCGAGAGCTTGCCGGTGCCCGTGACCTTGAACCGCTTGGCAGCTCCGCGGTGCGTCTTCATCTTCGGCATTGCTATTGCTCCTGTCGTTGCACTTCGAGCACGGGTGCCTCGAGCACCGCGCCGTTGTCTGTTGTCCCGCTGTCGCCGGTGACGCCAGTGGCGCCGTCGGTCTCGGCTTCGGTGGTCTCGCCGACGTCGCCGACCTCGTCGACCTCGTCGACCAGGGTGTCGCCGCCCGCCGGCTGCGCCTCGGTGGCCGCTCGGCGCTTGGCCGCCTCCTGCACCCGCTTGTCGGGAGCCAGGACCATCACCATGTTGCGCCCGTCGAGCTTCGGTGCTGCCTCGACCTTGGCCAGGTCCTTGGCGTGCTCGGCGACGTTGTCGAGGATCTTCATCCCCAGCTCGGGATGAGCGACCTCTCGGCCCCGGAACATGATCGTGATCTTGACCTTGTGGCCCTCTTCGAGGAAGTGCTCGACCTTCTTGGTCTTGGTCTCGAAGTCGCCCCGCCCGATCTTCACCCGGTACTTCATCTCCTTGATGGCGATCTGGGTGGTCTTCCGGCGGGATTCCTTGGCCCGTTGGGCTGCCTCGTACTTGAACTTGCCGTAGTCCATGATTCGGCAGACCGGTGGGTTGGCCATCGGCGCCACCTCGACCAGGTCGAGGTCGGCAGCCCGGGCGATGGCCAGGGCCTCGGGAAGGGGCTTGATACCGACCTGCTCGCCTTCGGCGGAGACCAGTCGGACCTCCCGGGCCCGGATGCGATCGTTGATCCGGGGTTCGGTGTTGTCGGGTGTGGCTATGGGGCAACTCCGTCGGTCGGACGTCGTGCCCGGAAAAGCACGACGGCGGGTGTCGGGAAAGCGACACCCGCCCAAAATGTCTGGCGACACTTGGATCGTGCGACCCGGCGCAGATTGCTCTGGCCGGGTGGGGCGCTCGAATCACCCGAAGGTGGAACGGGCCCGCTTTCCCTCTCGATTGTCGTCGTTAGGGTACATGCATGACTGACGAGCCGGCACTCTCGACCGAGAACCAGGCCGCGGTCGAGGCCGAGCTGGCCGCGATGCAGGACGAGCTGGCCAACACGCCGGCCTCGGTCGTGGTCGCCAACCACGCCGTCGGCCTGTTCCAGCTGGCCGCCATCCACCTCAACCGGCGACCCCCGAACCTCGATGAGGGGCGCCTGGCCATCGACGCCATGGCCTGCCTGGTCGACGGTCTCGGCGAGCAGCTGGGCGAGCAGGCCCCCACCCTCCAGGACGCCCTCGCCCAGCTCCGTCTGGCCTACGTCCAGCTGGCCCAGGCCGGCCCCGACGCGTCGCTCTGACCCAAAACGCCCGAGTTCTGGGCAGTTACATGCGCTGAGCGAGCGTTACTGCCCAGAACCCGGGAGGTTGGGGCGGATGGCGCTGGCTTCCCAGCGACCGAGGTGGCCGGGGACGACGCCGAAGGTGACCGGGGTGCCGGGCTGGATGCTGCGGGTGCCGTCGGCGATGGCCACGCAGTGGAAGAAGACCTCGGTGCCGTCGTCGGCGGCGATGGTGCCGTACCCGGCGGCCTCATCGAAGGCGGTGACCCGCCCCGTGCTCAATGGACGATCTTGGCCAGCGGGAGCTCGATGATGTCGGTGGCGCCCGCATCCTTGAGCGCCGGGATCAGGATGTTGATCTCCGACTTGGGCACGACCGCCTCGACCGCATAGCCGTCCTCGCCGAACAGCTTCGAGACCGTCGGCGACTTCATCGACGGCAGGATGGCGATCACGGCGTCGAGGTCGACGCTGGTCACATTGAGCTTCACCAGCACCTTGCCCCGCGCCTCGAGGGAGCCCTGGAGCAGCGTGTGGAGCTGGGTCATGGCGTGGCGCTTGGCCGGGTCCTCGTAGGCCGTCGGGTTGGCGATCAACTCGGTGTAGGACGTGAGGATGGTGTCGAGCACCCGCAGCTTGGCGGCCCGGAGCGCCCGCCCGGTCTCGGTGAGCTCGACGACGGCGTCGGCGATGTGCGGGATCTTCGCCTCGGTCGCCCCGTGGGAAAGCCGCACCTGACCCTCGACACCGTGCTTCTCGAGGAACCGGGTGGTCAGCTGGATGTACTCCGTCGACACCCGCACGCCGGCCGGCAGGTCGCTGACCGCCGTCCAGGGCGCGTCCTCGGCCACCGCCAGCACGATGTTGGCCGGCTTGGTCGTGGCCTTGGAGTACCGGAGCTCCCCCAGCGAGACCACATTGCTGTCGGTCTCCTCGATCCAGTCGCGCCCGGTCACGCCCAGGTCGTAGAGACCCTCGGCCACGTACTCCCCGATCTCCTGGGGCCGAAGGATGTGCACCTCGGCTACCCGCGGGTCGTCGATGCTCGCCTTGTAGTCGACCTCCGAGCTGCGCAGCAGGCCGAGGTCGGCGTCGGCGAACAACTCGAGCGTCGCCTTCTCGAGGGAGCCCTTGGGGAGAACGATCCGAAGCATCAGCGCGACGGTAGTGACCGCAGGAGCGTCGCCATCTCAATTGCAGTCTCGGCCGCCTCGTAGCCCTTGTTCGACGGCCCCGGACCCGACCGTTCCTCGGCCTGGGCCACCGTGTCGGTGGTCAGGACGCCGAACACCACGGGCGTGCCTGAGTCGAGGGCGACCCGAGCCGCTCCCGCCGCGCACTCCCCCGCCACGAAGTCGAAATGGGGCGTGTCACCCCTGACCACCGCGCCCAGCAGGACGACGGCGTCGAACTGGGCGGCCAGGTGCTTCGCCACCAAGGGCAGCTCGAAGGCGCCCGGCGCCCAGACCACGTCGATGTCGGCGGCGTCGACGCCGTGGGCGCGCAGGCCCTGCCGGCATCCGTCGAGCAACGCGTTGGTGATGACGTCGTTGAACCGCCCGCACACCACGGCGACATGCAATCCGGAGCCGTCGAGGGCGGGCTTGTGCCCGGTCGACAGCTCGGTCTTCTGGTCAGAGGACGTCATCGAGGCCGTCGAGCAGGTGGCCCATCCGGTCGCGCTTGGTGCGGAGGTAGTGGATGTTCTCCGGGTTCGGCACCGAGTTGAGCGGCACCCGCTCGACGACCTCGAGGCCGAAGCCCTCCAATCCCTCGCGCTTGACCGGGTTGTTGGTGAGCAGCCGCATGGTGGTGACGCCGAGGTCGACCAGCATCTGCATGCCGATGCCGTACTCCCGCGAGTCGACGTGGAGGCCGAGGTCGATGTTGGCATCGACGGTGTCGCGGCCGAGCTCCTGGAGCTCGTAGGCCCGGAGCTTGTTGGCGATGCCGATGCCTCGTCCCTCGTGGCCCCGCAGGTAGATGACGACGCCGCTGCCGGCCTCGACGACCTGCTTCATGGCAGCGGTGAGCTGCGCGCCGCAATCGCACTTGAGCGAGCCGAACACATCGCCGGTGAGGCATTCGGAGTGCACGCGGACGAGGACGTTCTGCTGCCCATCGACGTCGCCGCGCACCAGCGCGAGGTGGGTCATGCCGTCGATGTGGGACTCATAGGCGATGCACTGGAAGTCGCCGAACTCGGTCGGGATCCGCGTCTCGGCGACGCGGTCGACGAGCCGCTCGGACCGCCGCCGGTAGCGCACGAGATCGGCGATGGAGATCATGACCAGGCCGTGCTTCTCGGCGAATCGCACCAGCTCTGGCACCCGTGCCATGTCGGTCTTCTTCTCGTCGACCACCTC
The DNA here is from genome assembly GCA_019510095.1 of Acidobacteriota bacterium. Lineage (GTDB taxonomy): Bacteria > Actinomycetota > Acidimicrobiia > Acidimicrobiales > CADCSY01 > JAEKLB01. The sequence continues at coordinate 8,672 of JAEKLB010000140.1, forward strand.
GCACAGCACCCCGGCCGGGTAGAGGCCGGCCAGGCGGGCCAGGTCGACGCTCGCCTCGGTGTGGCCGATTCGCTTGAGGACGCCGCCCTCGGCGGCCCGCAACGGGAAGATGTGCCCGGGCCGGGCCAGGTCGTCGGGCTTGATCGCCGGATCGATCAACGCCCGGATGGTGGCCGACCGGTCGAAGGCGGAGATGCCGGTGGTGGTGCCATGACGGACGTCGACCGAGTGGGTGAACGCGGTGCGCTGGGTCTCGGTGTTGTGGGCGACCATGAGCGGCAGGCCGAGCTCGTCGCACCGCTCACCGGTCAGCGGGGCGCAGATCAGGCCGGACGTGTGGGCCAGGAAGAAGGCGATCTTCTCCGGCGTCGCCGCCTCGGCCGCCATGATCAGGTCGCCCTCGTTCTCGCGATCCTCGTCATCGACGACCACCACGATCTCGCCGCGACCGATTGCCGCGATCGCGTCCTCGACGCGGCCGAACGCCTGGTCAGCCACGATCGGCTCCCATCAGCTTCTCGACGTACTTGGCCATCACATCGACCTCCAGGTTGACCCGGTCGCCCGGGCGCTTGTGGCCGAGGGTGGTGACGGCCGAGGTATGGGGAATGACGGCGACAGTGAAGCCGTCGTCGAGGGCATCGACAACCGTGAGGCTCACGCCATCGACGGTGACGGAGCCTTTCTCGACCAGGTAGCGGGTCAGGCCGGGATCGGTGCGGACCCGCAGTGCCGGGACCGGTGTCACGACCTCGCCGACCGCATCGACGTGGCCCTGCACCAGATGGCCGCCGAGGCGGTCGCTCATGCGGACGGGGCGCTCGAGGTTCACGGGGTCGCCGGCCGAGAGCTCGCCGAGCGTGGAGCGGGCGTAGGTCTCGTCGCTGACGTCGGCCTCCCACCAGCCGTCCCCGGTCCCCACGACGGTGAGGCACACGCCGTTGACGGCGGTGGAGTCGCCGATCTTGGCGTCCTCCAGCACCGTGGTGGCAGCGATCCGGAGTCGCCCGCCGTCGCGCGACAGCACCGTGCCCAGCTCCTCGATGATCCCGGTGAACATCAGCCCGCCACCGCGGCCGGTTCCAGCTCGACCCGGAGGTCGCCGCCGAGCTGCTCGATCGAGACGATGCGACCCCGCCACACGTCGTCGATGGTGGCGGCACCGGCGCCGGCGAACAGGGCCCGGCCGTCGTCGCCACCGAAGAGGGCAGGCGCCAGGTACAGGACGTACTGGTCGACGAGGCCGGCGCGATGGAAGTTGCCGGCAACCGTCGAGCCCCCCTCGACCATGGCCTGGACGACACCACGCCGGGCGAGCTCGGCCAGCACGTCGTCGAGCTCACCGTGCAGCTCGACGGCCGGGTGCACGCGCGCGTCGGGCGGGGCGTAGCCGAGCACCACCCGCAACGGGTCACGACCATGGAGCGGGTGGTCGTCCGCCAGGCGCACGGTGAGCGACGGGTCGTCGGCCCGGACGGTGCCGGCCCCGACGATCACGGCGTCGCTCTCGGCCCGCAACCGGTGGGCGTCGGCCCTGGCCTCGGAGCCGGTGATCCATTGGGACGAGCCGTCGGGGGCCGCGGTCCGGCCGTCGAGGGTGGCGGCCAGCTTCAGCAGCACCCAGGGCCGCCCGGTCGTCCGGTGCTTGATGTAGGGAGCGAGCTGGCCGCTGACGGCGATGGCCTCGATCCCCACCTCGACCCGGATCCCGGCCGCCCGCAGCCGGGCGATGCCGCGCCCGGCCACGTTGGGGTCGGGGTCCTCGACGCCCACCACCACCCGGGCCACGCGGGCCTCGATGATGGCGTCGGCGCACGGCCCGGTGCGGCCGAAGTGGGCGCACGGCTCGAGCGTGGTCCAGAGCGTCGCGCCCGCGGCGGCGTCGCCGGCGGCGGCCAGGGCCGCCACCTCGGCATGCGCCCCACCCGGCGGCGCAGTGGCCCCCTCGAAGATCCGCCCGTCGACGGTCTCCAGGACGGCGCCGACCCAGGGATTGGGGGACGTGGCCCCGCGGACCGAGGCAGCCAACGCCATGGCCCGTCGCATGGCGAGGCCGTCTTCCACAGGGGAAGTCTAGGAGCGCCGCCTCGCCGCGCCCTCAGTCGATGTCGTCGGGGACACCTCGGGCATGGCGCCTCCTCAGGAGATCTGCAGAGCCTGACCAGTCACGTACGCCGCTCCCGGCGAGCACAGCCACATCACCGCGTTGGCCACGTCAGCCGGATCGGGGATACGGCCGGTCGGGCGGCTGGCGACGATGTCCTCGACGGCCCCGCCCAGCACCTGGGTGATGAGGGGCGTCCGGACCAGGCCCGGCGTGAGCACGTTGACCCGGATGTTCTGGGCGGCGTAGTCGATGGCGGCGACCTTGGTCAGGCCGACCACGCCGTGCTTGGCCGAGCAGTACGCGGCAGCACCGGCCACGCCGACCACACCCGCCATCGACGACGTGTTCACGATGGCGCCGCCGCCCGTTCGCAACATCACCGGGATCTCCGCCTTCATGCACCGCCAGACACCCTTGAGGTCGACGTCGAGGATGGCGTCCCAGTCGTCCTCGTCGACCTCCGCCAGCGGC
>JAEKLB010000035.1 GCA_019510095.1 Acidobacteriota bacterium
GACCGGTGGTCGCAGCACCCGCATGGGGGTCGACAAGGCCTCGTTGCCGGTCGACGGGGTGCCGATGGGCGAGCGGGTGGTGCGGGCCCTGCGCGCCGCCGGGGCCACCAGCGTGGTGGCGGTCGGGGGCGCTGGCCTCGAGGGCCTGCCGTTCGTCGCCGACGACGGTGACGGTGGCCCGATGGCCGGTGTCCGGGCCGCGCTGGCGGCGGCCACTGCCGACGTCGTCGTCATCCTCGCCTGCGACCTCCCTGACGTGAACGCCGGCGGCATCCAGGCGGTCGTGGCCGCGCTCGTCGCCGCTCCCGACGCGCTGGTGGCCGTCCCGATCGTCGCCGGCCGGGTCGAGCCCCTGCACGCCGCATGGCGAAGGGCGGCGCTCGCGGCCATCCCGGCAGGCGAGCGGGCGGTGCACCGCGTCATCGCCGCCCTGCCGACCGCCGAGGTGAGCGGGCTCGACGCCGCGTGGCTCAGGAACGTGAACGAGCCGGGCGACCTTCGCCCCTGAGGTGGGCGACCGCTACCTGCGGGCGGTGCCCCGGTCGAGGCGCCGGCCGCCGAGGATGGCGCCTCGCACTGCCTGCTGGGTGGCGACGCCGAGCGGCTTGCCCCTGCGGTCGGTGAGGGCGAAGTGGTCGACAGCCACGTCGATCGCCGTCTCGACCCGTGCGCTTGCCACCCGGATCCCCTGGAGGGCGAAGGTGGCGGCCAGGTCGTGCAGGAGCCCGAGGCGGTCGGGCGCCTGCACCTTGCACATGGTCGTCCCGTCATCGGCCGCCGTGAAGGTGACGACCGCCCCGACCACCGGCGACGGCATGAGCGGGCGACCGAGCGCGGCCTCGATCCACGCCCGCAGGTCCTCCGGATGGGGCTCCTCCTCGGCGCTGACGTGGAAGATGTCGAGCGTCGCCCCGTCGGGCCACGTGGCGACCGACGCGCTGAGGACGTCGAGGGCGTGGCTCTCCAGGCCGCCGGAGATGGCGGCCAGCAGGCCTGAGCGGTCGCTGGAGACCACCTCGACCCACCACGAGCCCGACCGGTCCGACGGCGTGACCGTGACCCGCACGATGCCGGAACGCGGTACCCGGTCGAGCAGGGCGAGATGGCGGGCGATGTCACACGGGTCGTTGGCGTCGAGGTAGGCGGCGGGCGCGCCCTCCTGTCGCCGGGCGACGGGATCGCGGTCGGTGCCCCGCCAGCGCAACCGCATCACCGGTCGGCCGGCTCCGGCTTGGACACCTCGACCGCGCAGTACTTGTACGACGGCTGCCGGGAATGAGGATCGAAGGAGCTGTCCGACAGGCGGTTGGTCTCCTCGAAGTGCATCGGGATGAAGACCTGTCCTTCGGCCACGTTGGCGGTGACGAACGCCCGGGCCCGCATGGAGCCGCGGGCCGAGCGCACGACGACGCGGTCGTTTGGCTCGATGTCGCGCTTCGTCGCATCGCCCGGTGAGATCTCGACATACGGCTTGGTGGGCGACAGCGATCGCAGCAGCGCCGACTTCCCGGTGCGGGTGCCGGTGTGCCACTGGGCCGAGCTGGCCCGACCGGTGAGGAGCACCAGCGGGTACTGGCCGCCCGGTCGCTCGAGCGGCGGGCGCGGTTGGTCGAACACGAAGCGGGCCCGGCCGTCGGGATGGAAGAACCGGCCGTCCTCGAACAGGCGCCGCTCGGTGTCGATCACCGCCGTGCCCGCGGGCACCGGCCACTGAATGCCGCCCTGCGCGTCGAGCGCCCGATAGCCATCGATGCCGCTGATGTCGCAGGGCTGGCCGGACGACAGCTCCTGGAGGATGGTGAAGACGTCCTCCGGCGTGCTCCACCGCTTGAACATCTCGCCGCAGCCCCACGCCTCGGCGATGAGGCGGAAGATGGCGAAGTCCGACAGCGCGTGCCCAGGCGCCTTGGCGACGCGCTTCACCGTGCCGATCCGCCGTTCGGAGTTGATGAAGGTGCCTTCCTTCTCGCCCCAGCCCGCCGCGGGGAGGACGAGGTGGGCGAGCTGGGCCGTCTCGGTGGTGGCGTACATGTCCTGCACCACGAGCAGCTCGAGGCGACTCAGCGCCTCGCGGACGTGGTGCTGGTTGATCCACGAGTGGGCGGAGTTCGTCGCGATGATCCACAGCGCCTTGATCCGGCCTTCGAGGATGTGATCGAGGATCTGGTCGTAGGCGTCGCTCGGTCGCGGCGGGATGCGCTCCTCGTCGATGTCGAGGACGTCGGCGACCTTGGCCCGATGGATCGGGTCGGCGAAGTCGTGGCCGCCCATCAGGTTGGTGGTGTTGCTGAAAAGGCGCGAACCCATGGCGTTGCACTGGCCGGTGATCGAGTTGGCGCCGGTGCCGGGCCGCCCGATGTTGCCGGTCATGAGGGCCAGGTTGATGATGGCCTGGGCGGTGCGGACCGCCTGGTGGCTCTGGTTCACGCCCATCGTCCACCAGAACGACACCCGCTGCCCGGTGGCGATGGTCGAGGCGAACCGCTCGAGCTGCTCGTGGGTGAGGCCGGTCGCGTCGCTGACCATGTCGAGGTCGTAGGCGCCGACGTGGGCGACGAACTCGTCGAAGCCCGACGTGTGGCCCTCGACGAACCCGCGGTCGACCGCACCGCGCTCGATCAACAGCCGGGCCAGGCCGTAGAGCAGCACCAGGTCGGACTTGGGCTGGAGCCCGTAGTGCTGGGTGGCAGCCACCGCCGTCTCGGTCGTGCGGGGATCGACGACGATGATCTCGGGGCGGTGCGGGTTCATGCACACCCGCTCCCACATGATCGGGTGGGCGATGCAGAGGTTCGAGCCCCACAGCACGATCACGTCGGACGACTCGAAGTCGGCGTAGCTGTAGGGCGGGGCATCGAACCCGAAGGCCTGCTTGTAGGCGACGACGGAGGTGGCCATGCACTGCCTCGTGTTGCCGTCTCCGTGGAGCATCCCCATGCCGAACTTGGTGAGCGCCCCGAGCAAGGCCATCTCCTCGGTGGGTATCTGGCCGGTCGACAGGAAGGCGGCTGACTCGGGCCCATGGGTGTCGAGCACCGACCGCATCTTCTCGACGAAGACGTTGATGGCCGTGGGCCAGCTCACCGGCTGGAGCCGGCCGCGGGCGTCGCGCCACAAGGGCGTCGTCGCCCGGTCGTCGGCCGCCAGTGGTCGCAGCGACTCCCAGCCCTTGGGGCAGGCCATGCCGAGGTTCACCGGGTAGCCCCGAGTCGGTGTGAGGTTCACCGGCACACCGTTGCGGAGGTGGACGTCGAGCGAGCACCCGGTCGAGCAGAAGCCGCAGACCATCGACACCGTCTCGTCGGGCTTCAGCCGGCTGGGGACCTGCCCGAGGCCGAAGCCACCCGGCTGGCGGACCAGCTCGCGTGTGAGCGGGCCCTCGCGCTGGGGGCGGATCACCGCAACGCCCCCGGCATCCGGGGGCCGGTGACGGCAGTGAAGAACAGCGATCGCTCGACCAGCTCGCCCCCGGCCAGGGCGAGCAGCATGAGGCCGCCGAACAAGATCGACGGTGACCCGGCGAGGGCGAGCGGAAGGAGCACCCCGCCCACCAGGGCGAGGCCGACCCGGGCCCGGAACTGGGGTGCCAGGTCTCGGCGGAGCAGCCGGGCGGTCGCGGCCGACTCGGGGCGGCTCGACAGGGGGAGCAGCCACGTGAGCTCCCATGCCAGCTTGGCCACGACGAGCGCGACCAGTCCCGTCGCCAGGCTGACCCGCGGCGCCGTCGACAGCTCGACGGCCAGCCCGCCGATGGCTGTGGTCAGCCCGAACCGCGCTGTCGTGGCGCTCGTTCGCCACCAGCGCCGGCCGGTCACCGCGTAGATCTTCACCGAGCAGGCCACGCCCGCGATGCCGGCGAGCGCGGTGGCCCAGCCCAGGAACGGCGCCGGCCGGGCGAAATGAAGGGTGGCGAGGCCGGCGAACACGCCGAAGGCCACCGCCTCCCGGCTGAGCCACGAGTGGCGGATGCCGATGGCGGCCCGCCACGCCAACAGGGGCCGCCCGAGATGGAGCACCGATGCGGCGAGGGCGAGGAGGCCCATCGACAAGGCGAGCAGGGTGTGCCGGCCGTCGAGGGCGAGGTCGGCGACGAACGCGCCGACCGAGAGCTGGGTGAGCACGAGCATGATCGCCAGCGGCGGGTGGGCCTGGGACGGATGGACCATGTGGGCGTCGCCGGCCAGCACGGCGTTGCGTTGGCCGGTCGGAACGGCAGCGGGGCCCTTGGCAGTCCGGTAGCTGGTCGACGGCACGGTCAACGACGATGGGGGAGCGCCGGGCACCAGGGTCGAGCCGGCGGCGTCACGCACCAGATCGGCCACCTCGACGATCGAGATCTGGATGGCGCCGTTCGGGCAGGCCTGCGCACAGGCGGGCGCCTCGCCCTCGGCCAGTCGGCCATGGCACATGTCGCACTTGCGGACGATCCCCCGGGCGTGGTTGTAGCGAGGTACCTCGTACGGGCAGGTGAGCGTGCAGTACGAGCAGCCGATGCACTGGTCGTCGAGGTGGATGACGATGCCGGTGACCGGGTCCTTCTCATAGGCGTCGACCGGGCAGCCGGCCAGGCAACCCGGTTCGACGCAGTGGTGGCACGCGGTGGTGACCGTCTGCTGGAAGCGGTCGCCGGGGTCGGTGGTGTGGAGGAAGCCGACCGACCGCCACGACTCGTCGGCGTCGAGCCCGTTGAGGCTGTGGCACGCCGACACGCACGACTTGCAGCCGGTGCAGGCGTCGAGGTCGACCGCGAAGGCGTACTGCTGACCGGGCCCCGGCAGCCCGCTCGGGATCAGCTCCCGGAGTGAGCCGGCTCGACCGATCGGGGTCTCGTCGTAGCGGCGAGCGAGTCGTTCGACTGGGGTGAGCTCCTGCTGGGCGGCGAGCAGCTCGACCAGTAGGGACGTGGTCATGTCGCTCGCAGTTGCACGAGCCCGTCGGCGATGCGGGCCTCGTAGACCGCCACCGACACGGCGTCGTCGTCGAGGCAGCTGCCCGTGCGCAGATCGAAGCGCTGCTTGTAGATCGGCGAGGCGAGCGTCACCCGGTCGCCGACCGATCCGACGAGGCCACGGGAGAGGACATGGGCGCCGCTGAACGGGTCGCAGTTGGCGATGGCGAGGAGCTCGTCGGAGCGGAGGCGGAACACCGCCACCTGGGCGCCATCGACGAGGGCGGCCACCCCGCGCTCGGGGACGATGGCCTCGAGCGGACAGACATCGACCCACACGCTCGACTCGGTCACAGTCACAGCAGTGCCCTTTCGTCCTCACGGACCGGTCGGGGCTGGCCCCGCTCGCTGACGAACACGATCGTGGGATCGGGCTCGTCGGAGTTCACGAACGTGCGGAACCGGGCCAGTCGCTCCGGAGACTCGAGCGTCGCCTTCCACTCGCACTGGTAGGTGTCCACGTGGCGCGCCATCTCGGCGTCGAGCTGGTCGCAGATGCCGAGGGCGTCGTCGACGATGACCCGCCGGAGCTGCTCGAGGCCGCCGTCGAGCTTGTTGAACCACGTCGCCGTGCGCTCCAGCCGGTCCGCGGTGCGGATGTAGTACATGAGGAAGCGGTCGATGTACCGGACGAGCGCCTCGTCGTCGATGTCGGTGGCGAACAGCACCGCATGCTGGGGCCGGGCGCCACCGTTGCCGGCAACGAACAGGTTCCATCCCTTCTCGGTGGCGATGACGCCGACGTCCTTGCCCTGGGCCTCGGCGCACTCGCGCACGCAGCCCGACACCGCCAGCTTGAGCTTGTGGGGGGCGCGCAGCCCGCGGTAGCGCAGCTCGAGCTGCACGGCCATGCCGGTCGAGTCCTGCACGCCGTAGCGGCACCACGTGCGCCCGACGCACGACTTCACCGTGCGCAGCGCCTTGCCGTAGGCGTGGCCCGACTCCATGCCGACGTCGATGAGGCGGCCCCAGATGGCGGGCAGCTGCTCGACACGCGCACCGAAGAGGTCGATTCGCTGGCCGCCGGTGATCTTGGTGTAGAGCCCGAAGTCCTTGGCCACCTGACCGAGGGTGATGAGCTGGTCGGGCGTGATCTCCCCACCGGGCACGCGGGGCACGACCGAGTAGGTGCCGTCCCGCTGCAGGTTGGCGAGGAAGTGGTCGTTGGTGTCCTGGAGGGCGGCCTGCTCGCCGTCGAGGATGTAGCCGTTGCCGGTCGAGGCGAGGATCGACGCCACCGCCGGCTTGCAGATCTCGCAACCGAGGCCCTGCCCGTGGCGCTCGAGCAGCTCCGCGAACGAGGTGATGCTCTCCACCCGGATCAGGTCGAAGAGGTCCTGGCGGGAGTAGGCGAAGTGCTCGCAGAGGTGGTTCGGAACCTCGATGCCGGCGTTGGCGAGCTCGATGCCGAGCAGCTGGGTGACCATCGGCATGCAGCCGCCGCAGCCGGTGCCGGCGCCCGTGCACTTCTTGACCGAGCCGGGATCGCGGAGCTCGTTGGTGGCGATGGCTCCACAGATGTCGTCCTTGGTGATGCCGTTGCAGCTGCAGATGCTGGCGCCACCGGCGAGCGCCTCGACGCCCATCGGCGCCGCGGCGCCAGCGGCTCCGACGGGAGCGGCAAGGGGCGCGATGTCGGCCGGCGTGCTCAGGTCGCCGCGGGCCATGCTGGCCAGCGCGTCGTACTGCGAGGCATCGCCGACGAGGATGCCGCCGATGATCTGGCGGGATGCGGCGTCGACGACCAGCCGGCGGTAGACGCCTGCGATCGGGTCGTGGAAGCTGACGTCCTCGCTGGCCTCGTCCCCGGCGCCGAACGCGTCGCCGAAGCTGGCGACCTCGACGCCCAGGAGCTTCAGTTTGGTGGAGAGGTCGCTGCCCCCGAAGGTGGCGTCACCACCGCACAGGCGATCAGCGACGACCCGGGCCATCTGGTAGCCGGGGGCGACCAGGCCCCAGGTCCGGCCGGCGACATGGGCGCACTCGCCGATGGCGAAGATGCGGGGGTCGCCGGTCTGGCAGCGCTCGTCGACGACCACGCCGCCTCGCTCGCCGATCTCCAGGCCGGCCGCCGCGGCCAGGCTGTCACGCGGGCGGATCCCGGCCGAGAACACGACGAGGTCGACCTCGACCTGCTCGCCGTCGGCGAAGGCCATGCCGGAGACCTGGCCGCGGTCACCGACGACGATCTGAGTGGTCTGGCAGCCGGTGTGGATGGCGACGCCGAGCGCCTCCACGTGCCGGCGGAGCACGGCGCCACCGACGTCGTCGACCTGTACGGGCATCAGCCGCGGGGCGAACTCGACGACGTGGGTCTCCAGCCCGAGCTGCAGGAGGGCGTTGGCGGCTTCGAGGCCGAGCAGACCACCACCGACCACTGCGCCGGTGCGGCAACCGGCAGCGAAGGCGGCGATCGACTCGAGGTCGTCGATCGTGCGGTAGACGAAGCAGCCCTCGGCGTCCTTGCCCGGCACCGGGGGCACGAACGGCACCGAGCCGGTGGCGAGCACGAGGGCGTCGTAGCGGACCTCCCGCCCGAGGTTCGTCCGGACGGTCGCCCGATCACGGTCGACGGCAACGACCTCCTCGCCGGTGTGGATCGTCGCACCGTCGACGTCGCCGAGCAGGAGGCCGTCGGCCGAGCCGCCGTCGAAGAACGAGCTCAGATGAACCCGGTCGTAGGCCGGCCGGCGCTCGTCGCCGAAGGCCACCACGTCCCAGCTGTCGTGCGCTCCCCGAGCGGCGAGCAGCTCGAGGAGCTTGTGGCTCACCATGCCGTTGCCCACGACCACGAGTCGTCGCTGGGTCGCGTGCGCTCCGGTGCCCATGAGCCAAGCCTCGTCGGGGGACGTTTCGCCCCCATCGCCCGCCCGTCAACAAACCGCAACGGCTTACGCATGGGGGTCGCGGCCCGCCGTGCGTTGCCCGAAACAACATGTTCATGCTTTGCGCCCGTTACGGGGCGGTTCCGGCAGTCGCACGTCGCCGACCGGCCGGCGTGCGGCATTCGCGGCCCGCCGTTGACCCGGCAGCAACACGTTCCACACATCCAGGCGCTTTGGTGCACAAGATGGACAAAGCCCCCACCGCCGCCCAACCGGCCGCCCCGCTGCCTGCCGTCGACCGCCGCCGCTTCCTGCGGTTGGCCGGTGGAGCGGCCCTTGTGCCCGCGACCATGGCCGCCATCGCCGCCTGTGGTGGCGACGACCGGGGCAGCAGCTCGGCGGCGGCTGCTGCTTCGCCGACATCGAAGAAGGTGGCACCGGCGATGCGGAAGCTGACGCTCGGCTTCATCGCCCTCACCGACTGCGCCCCGTTGGTGATGGCCAAGGAGCTCGGGTTCTACGCCGAACGCGGCCTCGACGTCACCCTCGAGAAGCAGGCATCGTGGCCGGCCACCCGCGACAACCTGCTGACCGGGGGCATCGACGGCGCCCACTGCCTCAACTGGATGCCCTATTCGGTGGCGTCCGGGGTGTCGGGATCGAGCCGGGATCTCAAGATCGCCATGATGCTCAACAACAACGGGCAGGCGATCACCTTGGCCAAGGACCTGGTCGCCGCCGGCTACGGCGATCTCGCCGCCGCTCGGGAGGTGCTCGACGCCAAGCCGCGGACCCTCGCCATGACCTATCCGGGCGGCACGCACGACCTCTGGCTCCGCTATTGGCTGCGAGCAACCGGGGCCGACGAGTCGAAGGCCAAGGTCATCCCCATCCCGCCCCCGCAGATGGTCGCCAACATGAAGATCAACACCATGGACGCCTTCTGCGTGGGCGAGCCGTGGAACGCGGTGGCGGTCGCCCAGGGGATCGGCTTCACCCATCTCACGACCCAGGACCTCTGGCGGAACCACCCCGAGAAGGCCTTGGTCGTCAACGCCAAGCTTGCTGCCGACAAGGACGTGCTCCACCAGCTCATCCTCGGGACCCTCGAGGCGTGCAAGTGGCTCGACGACCTCGGCAACCGGGCCAAGGCGGCGACGACCATCGGGGCTCCCGGCTACGTGAACGCGCCGGCCAAGGAGATCACGGCGCGGCTGCTCGGCACCTACGACCTCGGGGCCGGTCTCGGCACCAAGACCTACAAGGGCAACCAGATGATGTTCCACCGCGGCGGCGCCACCAATGCCCCGCTGTGGTCGTACGGCATCTGGGGCCTTGCCCAGTACCAGCGGTTCGGCTACCTCGCCGAGGCGCCGCCCTACCGGGAGCTGGCCGAGGCGCTCGTGCTCAAGGACGACTACGAGAAGGCGGCAGCCGAGTTCGGCATCGACGTGCCCGAGGACATGCAACCGATCGACATCCTCCTCGACGAGCACACCTTCGATCCCAACGATCCCAAGGCCGAGGCAGCGCGGACGTGACCGGCGTGTTTCCGGCCGTGCACAGAGCGTGTGGTTCCGGATGCGCCCGGTGTCGCTCGACGTTGACGCCCGGGCAATGCCCCGCACATTCGGGGCCGCTTCCATGTCGGCATGGAGAGACGAGAGTTCTTGGTCAAGTCGGCGACCGCGGCCATCGGTGTGGTGGCAGCCACGGCTGTGCCCGCGGAGGCGAAGAAGAAGCGGAAGGCAGCAAAGAAGAAGACCACCAAGAAGCCCACCACGACGACCACCGCCAAGAAGACCACGGCGACGACGGTGAAGCCTCGCAAGGTGACGCTCGGCTTCATCGCCCTGACCGACTGCGCGCCGTTGGTCATCGCCAAGGAGCTCGGCTTCTTCGAGGAGCGGGGGCTCGACGTGACGCTCCAGAAGCAGGCCTCATGGCCGGCGACCCGCGACAACCTGCTCTCCAACCAGATCGACGGTGGCCACGTGCTGTTCAGCATGCCGATGTCGGTGGCGGCCCGGGTCGGCGGCAACGGCCAGACGTCGCTGAAGATCGCCATGGTCCTCAACAACAACGGCCAGTGCATCACCTTGAAGAGCGACTACGCCAAGGCCGGCTACGCCGACCTGGCAGCGGCCAAGGCCATCCTCGAGACCAAGAGCCCGACGCTGGCCATGACCTTCCCCGGCGGCACCCACGACACGTGGCTGCGCTACTGGCTCAAGGCCACCAAGGCCAACCTCGCCAAGGTCGACATCGTCCCCTTCCCGCCGCCGACGATGGTGGCCAACATGAAGGTCGGCAACTGCGACGGGTTCTGCGTGGGTGAGCCCTGGAACGCCGTGGCCGTCGCCCAGGACATCGGCTTCACCCACCTGGCGACCCAGGACCTCTGGACCCACCATCCGGAGAAGGCCCTGGTCGTCACCGAGAAGTTCGCCAAGGAGCAGCCCGACGTGCTGAAGGAGCTCATGGGGGCGACCCTGAAGGCCTGTGCCTGGCTGGATGTCGACGCCAACCGACCCAAGGCGGCCGAGCTCATCGCCCCGTCCGGCTACGTCAACGCGCCGGCCGAGGACGTGAAGAGCCGCCTCACCGGCCACTACTTCCTGGGTGCCGGCATGCCGGAGAAGGTCTTTACCGACACCAACATGAAGTTCCACCGCGGCGGGTTGACGAACTTCCCCCGCCGCGGCCACGCCAAGTTCTTCCTCGCCGAGTTCCAGCGCTTCGGCCTGATCGACAGCGCGCCCGACTACAAGCTCGTCGACAAGCTGCTGTTGCAGGACGTGTATGCCGACGTGGCGTCGAAGGAAGGCATCGCAGTCCCCAACGACGACTTGGCGCCGTTCACCCTGAAGCTCGACGGGGCGACGTTCGACCCCGCCAACCCGCTCGCCGAGGCAACCCGCAAGTGAGCATCGATCTGGAGGTCGTTGACATGCTCGATGTCGAAGAGCTCGAGGCCATCGTCGTCGGCGAGGGGTCGCCGCCTGCTGGCGACCCCTCCCGTTCCGGCCGGATGGCTGGCGGCTTGCGGTCGGCGGCGTCGACGATCGGCTGGGCCCTGCTCGGCGTGTCGGTCGTCGCCGGGTTGTGGGCAGTGGCGTCGTGGCGGTCGCCCAACCTGCCGACGCCGGCGGCGAGCTGGGCCATGCTCCGCCACCTGTTGGCGCACGCCTTCCAGGGCCAGACGCCGGAGGGCCGCGGTGTCGCCCTCATGGCGGCGACGTCGCTCGGGCGGGTGTTGAAGGGCTTCGTCCTGGCGGTGATCCTGGGTGTGCCCCTCGGCCTGTTCATCGGCAGCAGCCAGCGGGCGTGGAAGGCGTTCAACCCGATCGTGCAGCTCCTGCGGCCGGTGTCACCGCTGGCGTGGTTCCCGATCTTCCTGATCGCCACCAAGAACGGGCCGCTGTCGGCCGTCTACGCCATCTTCGTCACCGCCCTGTGGCCGATCGTCGTCAACACCGCGGCCGGCGCCAGCGCCATCCCCCGTGACCACCGCAACATCGCCAAGGTCTTCAAGTTCGGGCGGCGGGCCTACATCAGGCACGTCCTCGTGCCCGACACGCTGCCGTCGGTCGTCACCGGCATGCGGCTCTCGATGGGTGTCGCGTGGATGGTCATCGTGGCCGTCGAGATCCTGCTCGGCCAGGGTGGGATCGGCTTCTACGTGTGGGACTCCTACAACGCCGGGAGCTATACGCAGATCACCGCCGCCGTGCTCGTCATCGGCATGATCGGTGTGGTCATGGATCAGTTCTTCCTTCGTCTCGCCCGCGCCGTCGCCGCGCCGGAGGTGCAGTCATGAGTCTCGAGATCAGAGGCATTCGCAAGTCGTTCCTGCATCACGGCAAGCTCCAGGAGGTGCTGCGAGGCATCGACCTGAGTGTTCCCCACGGCGAGTTCGTGTCGCTCATCGGCCACTCCGGCTGTGGCAAGTCGACGCTGCTCAACGTGGTCGCCGGGCTGACCGCGGCCGATGGCGGCGAGGTCGTGCTCGACGGCGCGCGGGTCACCGAGCCCGGGCCCGACCGGGCCATGGTGTTCCAGAGCTATTCCTTGTTGCCTCGCCTGTCGTTGATCGACAACGTGCGGGTGGCAGCTCGAGAGGCGCGGCGTGAACGGGGCGCAGCGTGGGCCGACGAGGTCAGCGAGCGCTACCTGGTTGCCGTCGGCCTGTGGGAGCACAAGGACAAGCGACCGGGCCAGGTCTCGGGCGGCATGGCCCAGCGGGCCGCGGTGGCCCGGGCGTTCGCGGTCGGACCCAAGGTGCTGCTGCTCGACGAGCCGTTCGGCGCGCTCGACGCCCTCACCCGGGCCCGCCTGCAGATCCAGCTCATCGAGCTGTGGGGCAACGAGTCCGACACCGAGACGGTGCTCATGGTCACGCATGGCATCGACGAGGCCATCCTGCTCGCCGACCGGGTCGTGGTCATGGCCAACCAGCCCTTCCCGTCGGTCCGTGAGGTCATCGAGGTGCCGATCCCCCGGCCGCGCGACCGGGCGTCGGTCCTCGAACACCCGGCGTTCACGGCGATCCAGCAGCGACTGATGGCGATCCTCGCCGAGGACCGCCTGGCCGCCGCCTGACACCTGACCTCTTTCTGACTCGTTCGTCGGTACCCGGACGACCGCCGAGCACGGCGAGGTACCAACGAACAGGGGTGGGGCGCGAGCAACACAGTCACGTTCCGGCAATGGAGAGGAAACACACCTCCGTCATCATCGGTCGATGGCGCTCGCCCCCCTGAGCGGCTTCACGATCGCAGTGACCGCGGATCGCCGCCGTGAGGAGCAGGTGGAGCTCCTGCGGCGGCGTGGCGCGACGGTGGTCGAAGGCCCCACCGTTCGCACCGTCCCGCTCGTGGACGATGCCGGGTTGCGACGCGCCATCGCCGACGTGGTGGCCCGGCCCCCGGATGTCACGGTGTTCACGACCGGCGTCGGCACCCGGGGCCTGGTGGGCGCGGCCGAGAGCCTCGGGACCGACGGACCCCTGCTCGATGCGCTGTCCAGCTCGCTGATCGTCGCCCGCGGGCCGAAGGCGATCGGTGCGGCCGTGGCGGCGGGGCTCGACGTCGGCTGGAAGGCACCAGGCGAGAGCAGCGCCGAGGTGCTGGCCCATCTGACGGCCCGTGCTGCCGCGGGTGAACGAATCGCCATCCAACGTGACGGCGACGAGGTGCCGGTGCTGGCCGACTCGCTGCGCGAGGCGGGAGCCGACGTCGTCGACATCCCCGTCTACCGCTGGTCGCTCCCGCTGGACGTGGCGCCGGCCGGCCGTCTCGTGGAGTCGTTGATCGCCGGCAACGTCGATGCCGTCACGTTCACCAGCTCGCCTGCCGTGCGCAACCTGGTGGCCGTCGCCGACGACGGTGGTCGGGGTGACGAGCTGCGCACGGTGCTCCGTGATGGCGTGCGGGTGGCGTGCGTTGGCCCGCTGTGCGCTGGCACGGCGCGGTCGCTCGGTGTCGTCGACCCGATCGTGCCGACGCGCTCGCGGCTCGGCGCCATGGTCCAGGCCCTCGTCCAGGGCATGGCCGGCAGCATGCAGCGGCTCCGCCTGGCGGGCACCGAGGTGTCCGTCCAAGGTGGTGCTGCGGTCATCGGTGGCGACGAGGTCCGGTTGACGGAGCGGGAGCGGGCGCTGCTGCACGCCCTGGTCGGGGCGCGCGGCGCGGTGGTGGCCAAGCGCAGCCTCCTGCGCGACGTGTGGGGGGACGAGTGCGCCGACGAGCACACCGTCGAGGTCACCGTCGCTCGTCTTCGCCGCCGGCTCGGTGCCGCCGGCGGCGCGCTGGAGACCGTCCCCCGCCGCGGCTACCGCCTGGCCATCTCGGGGACCGGGTTACTGGGCCACAGCAGCTGACCGCTGGGCCAGCGGCACCGTGAAGCTGATGCACGCGCCGACCTCGGTGGTCGGCTCGACCCAGATGCGGCCCCCGTGGGCCTCGACGAGATGGCGGGCGATGTACAGCCCGAGGCCGCTGCCCCGCCCGGTCACGCCTGCACCCCGCACGAACTTCTCGAAGACCCGCTCGAGGTCGGCGGCGGCGATGCCGCTGCCTCGGTCCTGCACCCGCACGACGGCCTCGCCGCCTTCGACGGTGACGGTCACATCGACCGGGCTCCCGGCCGGTGAGCCCTTGATGGCGTTGTCGAGCAGGTTCGACACCACCTGTCCGATCCGGGACGCATCGATGTGCACCGGCACCGGCTCAGCGGGCTCGTCGATGGCGATGACCCGGTCGGGCTCGGTCATCCGGACGAGCTCTGCCGATTCGTCGACCACCGCGCGAAGGTCAGCAGCCTCCGGGTGCATGGCGAGGCTGTGGGCTTCGATGGAGGTGCTGTCGAGCACATCGGCGGTGAGGCTCCGGAGAGTCCGGGCGTTGGCATACGAACGCTGGACGGCTCGCTTGCGGTCGGCGTCGGACATGTCCTCCCAGTGGTCGACCGCCGTCTCGAGGAACCCGACGAGGCCGGCGACCGGCGTCCGGAGCTCGTGGGAGACGATGCTGGTGAACTCCTCGCGCGCGGCGTAGATCTCGGCCAGGCGGCGCTGCTCCTCGCGTGCGGCCCGGAGGCGACGGACCAAGGCGATGACCAGGACGCTCCCGGCGATGGCGGCTGCCGCCATGAGCAGCAGCAGGGCTCGGCGGACCGGCCCGGTGACGTCTCCCTGGAACTCGTCGGTGCGTTGCTCGAAGGCGAGCGTCCAGCCTGCCGATGGGACCCGGGCGACCACGATCACCTTGCCGTCGACTCGGCGCAGCCCGCCCGGCCGTGTTGTCCGGGCGTCGCGATCGATTGGTCTTGCCAGCGCGCTCTCGTTGTTGCTCGCAACCACGACGCCATTGCGGTCGAAGAAGGCGAACACCCCTGAGTCGCCGGCCCGCAGCTGGACGACCTCCTTGCTGAACGACGAGTCCGATGCCACCGCCGACTCGAACACGAACACGCCGTCAACCCGCCCGGCGGTGTCGCGTGTTGGCAGTGCGAGGCCGACCACCGGATCGGTTGTGGTGTACGACGGCCCGACCGGAAGGAAGGTCGGCGTTCCCTCGTAGACGACGTCGAGGGCGGGATTGTCGACCTTGGTGCCGATGGCGCCCGGCGGGCGCAGCAGGATCCCGTTGACGATGGTGCGATTGCGGTCGAGCAGGTAGCCGCCGGCACCCGGATCGCCGGCGAAGAGGGTCGCGAACTGAGCCCGGTCGGCGGGGTCGTCGGGTCGGAACGTGAACTGCCCGGGCTTGCCGACGAAGCCGACCAGCGACGGGAAGATCGACTGCACGCGGCTCTCCATCTGTCGGGCGAGCTGCTGCACGAACTCCTCACGCAGCCGCTCCCTGCTCTCGATGGCGTTGTTCTGGGCGTCACGGACGAGCAGGCCCACCAGCAACGCGAGGATCAGGAGCACGCCCAGCGCGGCGCCGGCGATCCATCGGTCACGCCCGTCCCTCATGTGCCGATCCTCCACGATCACGACGTACCTCCAGCGGGGGCGCCGGCGAGATCGTCGCCGCTCGCGCCATCAGTCTCGGTCACCGGCCCGGTCGGGAAGTCGATGAGGAAACGAGCGCCACCGCCCGGCGCCTCGCCGACCTCGACCCGGGCGCCTGAGCTGCTGACGAAGTCGGCCAGGATCGTGAGCCCGATGCCGGCGCCCTTGGTCGTCAGCGTGACCTCGTCCTCTCGCCGATAGAAGCGGCTGAAGACCAGCTTGCGCTCACCCGCCGGGATCCCGGGCCCCTCGTCGTCGACGATCATCCTCGCCGACCCGTCGGCCTCCCTGACGGTGACGGTCACGGTGGTTCCTATGGGGGTGTACTTCCCCGCGTTGGAGAGCAGGTTGGCGAGGATGCGCTCGACCGCGAACGGATCCACCCATGCCGTGACCGGCGCAGGAGCTCGCAGGTCGAGGCGGCGGTCTCCGAGGAGCTCGCCCATGGTCTCGGTGGCCTGACCCACCAGCTCGGCCAAGTCGACCCGGCGGGGACTGACGAGGACGCGTTGCTGCTCGAGCCGGGCGAAGTCGAGGAGGTCGTCGACGAGGTGCTTGAGGCCGCTGGCGTTGCGGCGGATGCGGCCAGCCAGATCGCGTCGCCGGTCGTCGTCGAAGCGGGCCCAGTTGTCGGTGAGCACCTCGCTGAACCCGGTGATCGCCGTCATCGCGGTGCGGAGCTCGTGCGAGACGGTGCCGAGGAAGGCGTTCTTCATGGCGTCGAGCTCGCGGAGCTGCACCGCCGCCTCTCGCTCTCGCTGGAGGAGCTGTGCGTTGGTGACGGCCACCGCCAGCAGGTCGCACAGGGCGTGGAGCGCGGTGCGCTCGATGGTGTCGAGGCCCCGTTCGGTGCGGGCGGTGACGGTTCCGACGACTCGCCAGCCACGGCGGAGCGGCAGCAGCAGCTGCCGGCCAACGGGCACCGGGCCGTCGGTGGGGGCGGGAGGCACGTCGAGCCGCTCGCCCAGCCGGAACGCGCCGGTGAGCCGGCCGTCGTCGTCGGCGAGGGCGATGTCGACATAGGCGAAGCCGAAGTCCTCCGACAGCGTCACGGCCACTGCTGGCAGCAGCTCACTCAGGTCGAGGCTCTGTTGGAGCTGGGCACCGGCTTCCTCGATGAGCGCCAACTGGCGTTCCCGCAGGGCCGCCTGGGCGACTGCCGAGTCTCGCCGACCCTGCAGGCGGCTGGCGACGGCAGCGGCGGCGGCAGCAAGCCCGGCAGCCCCGAGGAGCAGCCACAACGGAAGGGTGGGCGAGGGCCGGCGCGGTGTGCCGTAGGCGACCTGCCACGCCCGGCCGCCGACGTCGAACTGCTGACGCAGCAGCGTGCCCGGCGGGCCGCCCTGGCCGGCGCGCGCCGACCGACCGGACGGGCCGGTCACCTGCTCCGGCAGCCCGGAAGGCGCCAGCTCGACGTCGTAGAGGAGCACGACGAATCCCTGGGCGGTGAGCCGTCGGCGGCTGGCGCCGAGGGGCCCCGGGACGGAGAACCGGGATGCCACGGCGACGATGATGGGAGTGCCGGCGACCCTGATCGGCCCGTCGGCCTGGGGGCCCCGATCGACGGCCCGCGCCAGGAGGGGACCGATCAGCGGGTCGGAGCGCAGGTCGTCGTCGGCGCCTCGCCCAGGGATGGCGATGGGCTCGGCGATGATCCGGGCGTCACCATCGGTGAGCGCCACGCCCTTGGCCCCGTTCGCCTGCAGGTTCGAGATGCGGCTGGCGATGCGAGCCGGGTCGACGCTGCTCAGGGCGGCGGCGGCCGCCGTTGCCTGCACCAGGCGGGCGCCGAGGTAGCGGGCGTCGGCTTCGGCCGTCGACCGGGCCCCGTCGTGGCGTTGCTCGAGGAGTGCAGCCCACGACCCCCCGGCGGCCGCCCCGCCGGCGAGGACAACAGCAAGGGCAGCTGCCGCCGCCGCCCCCCGACGGCGGCTCATGTCGTCGGGCTCACCTGTCCGGACCGTGCTGCCGGAGCGCCTCGGGGATCTGTTGATAGGCGTCCTTGGCCAGGCAGGCCCGCACACCGAGCTCGTTGGCCCGCCGTGTCACGGTGTCGTCGAGATAGGCCGAGAAGAGGATGATGGCCTGGTCGGGCGCCTCGGTGAGGATCTTCTCGGCGAGCTCGAGACCGGTCATGCCCGGCATCCGCTGGTCGAGGATCACGACGTCGGGCTGGTCGTTGCGCCAGGCCTCCAGCCCCTCGCTCCCGTGGGCAGCCTCGCCGGCGACCGACAGTCCCTCGTTGGCCGCCTCGATGATCGTGCGGATCAGGAACCGCATGTCGTCGTCGTCATCGACGATGAGTGTCCGCACGGCCGCCATAGCTTCGGATGGTACGGGGCCGGTCAAGGAGTGGCTGAGGTGTCGAGCAGGGCCAAACCGTGCTCGATGAACGCACGCGCCTGGCCGACGTCGCCGGTGAAGGGCTGGAAAGCCCCGAAGCTGGCATTCCAGTACTCCTGATCGCCCGGGCGCTCGGCGCCCCAGGGCCCCACGTAGACGTACGGCGCGGGGGAGAAGCCGTCGCCGGGCGAGGCCCCCACGTTTGCCGCGTCGCGCCAGACGAAGGCCGCGTCGAAGTGCTCAGGCCACAACGTGACGACTGCCTGCTCCGTTCTTTGGCGACTCGGGGTGCCTGGGGGCCCAGCAGTCGCCGAAGAACGGGAGAGGTCCACCAGCATCGGCCAGGCGGCGGCGAAGAAGCTCAGGAGCCGGTCGAGGTCGGTGGGCTCGATGGCCAGGGGGGCGTCCGGATCCCCGACCGCCGGGGTCTCTGATCCGGCCGAGAACGGGGTGGCGAGGTCGGTGCCAGCCCAGCCGGCGAGGTCGCCCAGGCTGGTCAGCGGACGAGCGCCGCCGCCGGCCCGGTGGAGCCCGTCGTGCTCGATCCAGAGCTGGTCGGTGCCCACGCCCCGGCCGGTCCACGCCAGGCCGACGTGACCGTCCCGCTGGTGGCGCTCGCGCGCGATCACGTGGGCGCACACCCGTTGGACCTCGATCCGAGTCTGCTCGTAGCCCACCTGACTCCTAACCTCGATGCTCTATGGCCGACTTCGTGTCCGAGAACCCTGGCCGTGACGTCCAGCGCGTCGGAACCGCGCGGTTCCTCGGCGAGGACCCTACGAAGATCCATCAGCCGGTGTGGGCGGTCACCGGCAACCTCGGCGACAGCCAGTGCTACGTCGGGGTCATGGCCAAGGTGACGGCGGTCCAGGAGGCAATGTCGGCGCGGATCCGCCGCGACGACCTGGCCATCCGGCTCATCGCTCCCGCCTACACGCTCGGGGTCTCCGACGGGCAGCTCAACGGCACCGACCGCATGCGCTACTCGCTCATCGGCCGCGAGATCGTGAACGACTGCATCGACGTCCACCTCAACGCCAATGACGTGGCCGGGCTCATCGCGGTGGTCGCGTGCGACAAGCCGCCGGTCGGCACGCTCGCTGCCGTGCTCGAGCACAACGCCCCTGCAGTGCTGCTCTCCGACGGCTCCATTCACCCCGGCACCCATCCCACGACCGGCGAGCGAATCGACCTGGTGACGGGCTTTCAGGTCGCCGGCGACCCTGATCCCGCGGTCCGCACCGAGATGGCGCTCTACGCCTGCCCTGGCCAGGGCAGCTGTGGCGGCATGTTCACCTACAACACCATGCAGACCTTCATCGGCGTGCTCGGGATGCAGCCCCTCCACATGGTGGCGCCGGCGTCCGACGACCCCCGGCGAGTGCATGAGTTCCCGGGCCAGCTGGTCGACTGCGTGATCGCCATGACCGAGGCGGGCATCCGGCCTCGCGACATCGTCACGCCGGCATCGATCCGCAACGCCATCACGGTGGTCATGGCCATGGGGGGGTCGACCAACGTCGCGTTGCACAGCGTCGAGATCGCTCGTGCCGCCCGGCTCGATCTGTGGACGGAGGTGCTCAGCCAGGAGGAGTTCAACTCCCTCTCGCACCGACTGCCCGTGCTCGTCAACATGCGCCCGTTCGGCTACTACTCGATGGTCGACGTCGAGGCCCAGGGCGGCGTCCAGGTGATCGTGAAGGAGCTGCTCGACGCCGGCCTCATCGACGGTGACGCCCTCACCTGCACCGGCGAGTCACTCGCCGCCCAGGTCCGCCGCCTCGATCCGCCCGAGCCCGACCAGGACGTCATCCACTCGGTGGCCAAGCCGTTCAAGAACACCGGCGGCCTCCGCCTGTTGAAGGGCAACCTCGCACCCGACGGCGGCGCCATCCTCAAGCTCGCCGGCGTCGAAGGGGGCATCACCGACGGGGTGTTCACCGGCCGGGCCCGGGTCTTCAACGGCGAACGAGCGCTGATCGAGGCCCTCGAGGCCGACCCCGACTCCTTCGCCGACAGGGACA
This sequence comes from Acidobacteriota bacterium, assembly GCA_019510095.1. Classification (GTDB taxonomy): domain Bacteria; phylum Actinomycetota; class Acidimicrobiia; order Acidimicrobiales; family CADCSY01; genus JAEKLB01. The sequence continues at coordinate 19,660 of JAEKLB010000035.1, forward strand.
TGATCGTCATCCGCTACGAGGGCCCGCGGGGTGCGCCCGGCATGCCCGAGCTCCTCGATCCGACCTCGCGGATCACGGCCCTGTGCCGGGCCAAGGGCATCACCATCGCCCTGATGACCGATGCCCGCTTCTCCGGCGGTTCGGTCGGCCTCGTCATCGGCCATGTCGCCCCCGAGGCCTATCTCGGCGGGCCGATCGCCCTCATCGAGGATGGCGACACCATCGTCATCGACGTCAACACCGACCGCATGGACTGCACCGAGCTCGACGATCCCGCCGTCCTCCAGGCCCGGTCCGACGGATGGCGCGCCGCGGCCGCTGCCAACAAGGGCATCCACCCCGATGTCACCCCCGTGACGAGCCGCGTCCTCGTCCGCATGCGCGCCACCGCCCGCCCCGCCCTCCTCGGTGGCGGCATGTCACCTACGCCGTAGGGAGACCGCCTCGCCCTGGCTGGCACATCGGAGCCAGGGCCGAGCGCTGGCTTTCAGCTCGGTCCTCGGCGTCGGCGGCGATCGACGTCCATCTCAGCCGTTTGCTAGGACAGCCGGGGGAGTCACAGCGGGTGGCTGGGAGCGGGGGTCAGGCGATGCCGTATCGAGTGATCCAGTGGTACACGGGGACGATGGGCAAGATGCAGATCGATCTGCTGCACCGCGATCCCAGTTACGAGCTGGTCGGCGCGGTCGTGCACTCGGCGGGCAAGGCCGGTCTCGACGCCGGGCAGATCGCCGGCATCGGCGAGATCGGCGTCACCACCACCGATGACATCGATGCGGCGCTGGCACTGGAGGCCGACTGCGTTCTGATGACCGGCTCGGGCGGGCTCGAGCCGGACCTGATCGAGCGCATCCTGCGCTCCGGCAAGAACGTGGTGTCGATCTCGGGCGGCTATGACATGAAGCGGGAGCCGGAGTTCGAACAACTCGAGGCGGCGTGCCAGGCCGGCGGGGTCAGTCTCACTGGCGGCGGCAACATCACCGGCATGCAGAGCGACGTCTTGCCGTTGATCATGTCCGGCTACACGAGCGATGTCCGGCGAATCTGGACCCGCGAGCGCAACAACCACGCGCTGTACGACTCGCGTGGATGGTCGGGTACCTACGGCGGGCCGATGCCGTCGGCTGATGAGATGACGGCGAGGATCGGCACGTCCCTCCCCGCTGGCCACTACCGGCAGGCCGCACAGATCTGCGCCGACGCTCTCGGTGTCGAGCTGTCGGACTTCGCCCTCAGCAACTACGAGGCGGTGGCGGCCCCTCGCGAGATCTACATGCCGGGCCCGGACGTGACGGTCCCGAAGGGCACGGTCGCCGGCCTCCGCTTCGAGTACACCGGCTACGTCGATGGTGAGCCGTGGCACGTCACCGAGATGGAGTTCACCGCTGCGTACGACCTTGGCCCCGGCTGGAAGGACAACCCCGACGAGCCAGAGTTCTCGCTGAGGATCGAGGGCCGGCCGCCGATCGAGATGAGCTACGGCGTCGGCGGCATCGTGAACCTCATCTGGCTCAATGCCTGTCGGATGGTCAACCTGATCGGCCCCCTCTGCCGCGCCGGGACCGGCTGTCGGACGATCCTCGAGCTGCCGTGGGTCACGGCGACGAGCGCCGGTCGTTCCACGGCGTCTGCCGACTGGAGCAGCTGGTCGTCGCGTCGCTGGCCACCGGCCCCCTGAAGCGCTTCTCTGGCGAGTTGCCCGGACAGTGTGCGGGCAACTCGCCGAAGAACGACTTAGGAGAGCGTGGTGGAGTTGGTGAGGTCGGGCCTGGCGGCGACGGTCTTGCCCTTGGCGGCTTGCTCGGCTTCGTGCTTGGCGAAGCTCTGGGTGGCGGCGTTGGCGCGCTTGGAGGCGAGCTCCTCCTGGTTCTTGGTGACCCACTGGTACGACGTGGTCCGGTTCTCGTTGGCGCCGGAGAAGTGGGGGATGACGTACTGGCTGTAGAGCTCGAAGGAGCGCTTGGTCGCGGCCCAATCGGCCCATTGGGTGACCTGGATGAGGATGGCGCCGAACTCGCCCTGCTTCTCGTAGAGCGCCTCGAGGCGGGCGATGGCGTCGTCGGGCGTGCCGACGACGGCGATGTTGTTCTCGATGGCCCAGTCGACGTAGTCGGCGCCCTCGGGCACGTCGAAGCGGGGCTGGTTGTTGTTGTAGTAGCGGATGAACTCCTCGCAACCGAAGCGGGCGTTCTCGCGTGCCTGCTCGCGAGTTTCGGCGATGTGCATGTTGAGCACGCAACGGAGGCGGCTGCGGTCCATCTCGCGACCGTTCTCGACGGCGGCGTCACAGGCGACCTGCCAGTTGGTGGCCAGGGCGTCGAAGCCGGCGCGCTCGCCGGCGGCAACGCAGAGCATGCCGAGGTCGTACTTGCCTGCGAGGCGACCACCAGAGGGCGTGACCGCGCTGGCGACACAGACCTCGGGGTGGGGTTGGGTGTAGGGCCGGAGGTGGGTGTGCGCGTCGCGCAACGTGTACCAGTCGGTCTCCTCGGTCACGAACTCGCCCCGCATGAGGCGCAGGATCACGTCGAGGGCCTCTTCGAGGCGACCGCGGGTGACTTCGGGCTCGATGCCCATCATGTGCGCGTCCGACGCGAGGAGGCCGGGGCCGGCGCCGAACATGACGCGACCCCGGGTCATGTGGTCGAGCTGGATGATGCGGTTGGCCACGTTCAGCGGGTGGTGGTACGGCAACGACACGACACCGGTGCCGAACTTGATGTGCTTGGTCCGCTCAGCCGCGGCAGCGATGAACAGCTCGGGCGAGTCGTTCGTCTCCATGCCGGCCGAATGGTGTTCGCCTATCCACGCCTCCTGGAAGCCCAACTCGTCGACCCACTCGCACAGCTGGAGGTCGCGTTCCATGGCGAGCGTCGGGTTCTCGTTCAGGGAATGGAACGGGGCCAGGAAGATGCCGTGGCGCAGCGGGATCGTCATCTCCCGACGATACGTGCCTCGGGAAGAACGATGTCGAAGCGCCCGGCTCGGGCCGCGGTCGACGACACGTCGTGCATGTCGACGTCGAGGACGATGCAGTCGTCGGGGACCGGACCGTCGCGACGGGGGGCGACGGCGAGGCGCGGGAGCCGGGCGACTGCGTCGTCGCGGTGGGCCTCGGAGTCGTAGAAGGCGACATCGAGCACCTGCGCCCACTTGTCGGCGCCCAGGACGAGTACGTCGTAGCCGCCGGCGATGTCGGCGAGGTGGCGGTGCTCGGTCACCGTCACGCCGAGCCAGGGTCGGGTGGCGGCGACCGCCTCGAGGACGGTGAGCCGGCGCTCGAGCGACAGGCCGGCGCCCGGCTTGCCGAGCGGGTCGCGGGACAGCACCAGGTCGACCCGGTCGAGCCCGCACTGGTCACGGGCGGCCTCGGCGATCGCCAGGTGGGCGACCGTCGGGGGGTCGAACGTGCCGGGGAAGCAGCCGGTGGGCACGTTCCATGATGGCTGTTGCCAAAGCCCCTGGGGGCTGCAACACTTACCGGCGATGTCCGCCCCGACCCTCCTCGTAGTCCTGACCTAGCGCACGCCGCCCTCACCGCCGCGTGCGCCTCGACCTCCCTGCGGGGAGCTCGTCGTCGTTTTCCGCCCCCGTTCATTCGCAAGCAGTCATCGGAGCAAGCCATGAAGCTGACCGGAGCACAAGCCCTCATCAAGAGCCTGGAGATGGAGTCGGTCGAGGTCGTGTTCGGCCTCCCCGGCGGCTGCATCCTCCCGGCCTACGACCCGATCCTGGAGTCGTCGATCCGCCACATCCTCGTGCGCCACGAGCAGGGCGCTGGGCACATGGCCGAGGGCTATGCCCATGTGACCGGCCGGCCGGGCGTCGCCATGGTCACGAGCGGCCCGGCGGCCACCAACCTGGTCACGCCGTTGTGCGACGCCTACATGGACTCGGTCCCGATGGTCGCCATCACCGGCCAGGTCGGCACTCCGTTCATCGGCACCGATGCCTTCCAGGAATGCGACACGGTGGGCATCACCCGGTCGGTCACCAAGCACAACACCCTGGTGATGACCGCCCAGGACATTCCCCGGGCGGTCAAGGAGGCGTTCCACATCGCCACCACCGGCCGTCCCGGCCCCGTCCTGATCGACGTGCCCAAGGACGTCCTCCAGAACACCATGGACTGGGACTGGCCCGACAGCGTCGACCTGCCCGGCTACAAGCCCAACACCCGCGGCCATCCCAAGATGATCAAGGACGCCGCCCGGCTGATCCTCGAGTCGCACCAGCCGGTGATCTACGCCGGCGGCGGCATCCTCAAGGCTCGGGCCGCCGAGGCGCTGCGCGAGCTGGCCGAGCTCACTGGCATCCACGTGGTGACCACCCTCATGGCTCGGGGCGCCTTCCCCGACGACCATCCGCTCTGCCTGGGCATGCCGGGCATGCATGGCAACTACACCGCGGTGACGTCGATGCAGCGGTCCGATCTGCTCATCGCCCTCGGCTCGCGCTTCGACGACCGGGTCACCGGCAAGCTCGACGGCTTCGCCCCCGACGCCAAGATCATCCACGTCGACATCGACCCGGCTGAGCTGGGCAAGGTGCGCCGCCCCGACGTGCCGATCGTCGGCGACTGCCGGCTCGTCATCGAGGAGCTGGTCACCGCCGTGCGCGACCTGATGGCCGGCGGCACCACTGCTCCCGACCGCAGTGAGTGGAAGGCCCGCATCAGTGGCTGGCAGGAGAAGTACCCCCTCGCCTACGAGCCCCATGTCGAGGGCGATGCGCTCAAGCCGCAGATGGTGCTGGAGACCCTGCGCGACTCGGCGCCCGACGACTGCATCGTCGTGTCCGGCGTCGGCCAGCACCAGATGTGGGCCAGCCAGTACTGGAAGTTCAACCACCCCTACACGTGGGTCAACTCCGGTGGCCTCGGCACCATGGGCTTCTCGGTCCCGGCCGCCATCGGGGCCAAGGTCGGCCGCCCCGACAAGATGGTGTGGGCGGTCGACGGCGACGGTTGCTTCCAGATGACCGCGCAGGAGCTCACCACCGCGTCGATGGAGCGCATCCCGATCAAGGTGGCGATCCTCAACAACTCCTACCTCGGCATGGTTCGCCAGTGGCAGGAGATGTTCTACGACGAGCGCTACTCCGAGGTGTACCTGTCGCCCGACACGCCCGACTACGTGAAGTGGGCCGAGGCGATGGGCTGCGTGGCCTTCCGCGCCGAGCACCCCGAAGAGGTGCAGATCGTCATCGACAAGGCCAACGAGATCGACGACCGCCCGGTGGTCATCGACTTCCGTACCGACTCCAACGAGAAGGTGTACCCGATGGTCGCCCCCGGCCAGACCAACGACGGGATCGTCGTCCCGCCCTTCCAAGAGGGCCACCACGGCCAGGGAGGCCGCTGACATGTCGACAGCCACCTACAAGCACCACACCATCTCGGTGCTCGTCGTCAACCAGGCGGGTGTGCTGGCCCGGGTGTCGGGCCTGTTCGCCCGCCGCGGCTACAACATCTTCTCCCTCGCCGTCGCCCCCACCGAGGACGAGCGGTTCAGCCGCATCACCATCGTGGTCGACGTCGAGTCGGCGACGATCGAGCAGGTCACCAAGCAGCTGTTCAAGCTGATCGACGTGGTGAAGATCAGCGAGCTGCACCCGGCCGAGTCGGTGGAGCGCGAGCTGGTGCTGGCCACCGTGAAGGCCGCCCCCGAGGTTCGCAGCCAGGTGCTCGAGCTGGTGCAGATCTTCGAGGGCAAGATCCTGGCCGTCGGGCCCGATGAGGTCACCGTCAGCCTCGACGGCCATCCCGACAAGGTCGACGACTTTGAGGAGCTCGTGCGGCCGTATGGCATCGTGGAGCTGCAGCGCACCGGCCGGATCGCGCTGCCCAAGCTGGAGCGCCAGGCACCCCGCCTGCGTGCTGTTCGAGGGAAGGTGTCCTAGCCAATGCCTGCATCAGTGCTGTACGAGAAGGACGCCGACCGGTCGCTCATCGCCGGCCGGAAGGTCGCCATCATCGGCTACGGCTCCCAGGGCCACGCCCACGCCCTCAACCTGAAGGACTCCGGCGTCGACGTCCGCGTCGGCCTCCGGGATGGTTCGTCCTCGGTCGCGAAGGCCAGCGAGGCCGGGCTCAAGGTCACCAACGTCGCCCAGGCGGCGGCCGAGGCCGACCTGATCATGATCCTGCTGCCCGACACCGAGCACCGCGACGTGTACGAGGCCGAGATCGCCCCCAACCTCAAGCCCGGCGATGCGTTGTTCGTGTCGCACGGCTTCAGCGTGCGGTTCAACCAGGTCACCCCGCCCGAGGGCGTCGACGTGGCCATGGTCGCACCCAAGGGTCCCGGCCACCTCGTGCGCCGCACCTACACCGAGGGCGGCGGCGTGCCGTGCCTGGTGGCCGTGCACCAGGACGCCACCGGCAAGGCGCGTGAGCTGGCGATCTCGTACGCCGACGCCATCGGCGGCACCCGGGCCGGCGTGCTCGAGACCACCTTCGCCGAGGAGACCGAGACCGATCTGTTCGGCGAGCAGGTCGTGCTGTGCGGCGGCCTCACCGCCCTCGTGCAGGCCGGCTTCGAGACCCTGGTCGAGGCGGGCTACCAGCCGGAGTCGGCCTACTTCGAGTGCCTCCACGAGCTGAAGCTCATCGTCGACCTCATGTACGAGCAGGGCATCGGCGGCATGCGCTACTCGATCTCCCACACCGCCGAGTACGGCGACGTCACCCGCGGTCCCCGCATCATCAACGCCGGCACCAAGGCGGAGATGAAGAAGATCCTGGGCGAGATCCAGTCGGGCCAGTTCGCCGAGGAGTGGATCGCCGAGTGGCGGTCGGGCCACAAGCACTTCGACGAGCTGCGCCGGCAGGGCGAGCAGCACCAGATCGAGCAGGTTGGTGCCGAGCTGCGCTCGATGATGCCGTGGATCTCCCAGGGCAAGCAGCGGGTCCAGGACGCCAGCGGCGGGTGACCGTCTACCCGATCGGCGGCGCCGTCGCCCGCTACTGCAGCTTCGGTGGCCGCTGCGAGGTCGAGGTCGGCGACGCGGGTGTGAGCGTCCGCATGGGCCGGCTGTTCTCGTCCCTCGTGCCGCGTGAGGCGATCACCGGCGCACGCCCGACCACCACCGCCCTGTGGCGGCACGGGATCGGCGTGCACGCCGTGCGCGGCGGCTGGGTGGTCAACGGCCGCACCGGTGCGGCCATCGAGCTGACCTTCGACCGGCCGGTTCGGATCAGCGTCCTCGGCGTGCCGTGGCGCACCCGCCGCCTCGTCGTCGGCGTCGACGACCCCGAGTCGTTGGCGGCGGAGCTCACGGCAGCGTCCGCCTGACTACCTCGTTCTGGCAGGGAAAACCGGACCGTGACGTCCGCATTTCCCTGCCAGAACGGGAGTGGGGTCGCTACTTGGGGAGGACGCCCTCGATGGCCGAGGTGACGGTGGGGTCGTCGGGGGTGGTCTGGGGGCGGAAGCGGGCGACGACCTTGCCGCCCGGGGCCACGAGGAACTTCTCGAAGTTCCAGGCGATGTCGCCGGCGTTGCCCTCGGCGTCGGCCGTCTCCTTCAGCTCCTGGTAGAGCGGGTGGGTCTGGGCCCCGTTGACATCGGCCTTCTCCAGGATCGGGAAGGTCACGCCGTAGGTCGAGCTGCAGAACTCCCGGATCTCCTCGGCCGTGCCGGGCTCCTGTCCCCGGAACTGGTTGCACGGCACACCGATCACGGTGAAGCCGCGGTCCTTGTACTTCTCGTGGATCTCCTCGAGGGCGGTGTACTGCGGCGTGAGGCCGCACTTGGAGGCGACGTTGACGAACAGGATCGCCTCGCCTTCGTGGTCCTTGAGAGAGGCGGCCTGGCCTTCGAGCGTCTTCACCGGAGCGTCGTAGATGGACATGGGCCGAAGTCTTACAGCGTTTCCGTCAGTTGCACCCGGGCCTGTCCCCGCAGCACGTCCTTGAGCAACTTCCCGGCCGCGTTCCTCGGCAGGAGGTCGCCGGTGAACGACCAGTGGGCGGGGACCTTGAAGTCGGCCAGCGTCTCGCCGACCCACCGCGCCAGCTCCTCGGGCGACGCCTGGAGGCCCGGCCGCAGCCGGACGATGGCCTTGACCTCCTCGCCCAAGCTCGGGTGGGCGACGCCGACGACGGCTGCCTCGGCCACGGCCGGGTGGGCGGCCAGCCGCTCCTCGATCTCGGCGGGATACACGTTCTCGCCACCCCGGATGACGACGTCCTTGGCCCGATCGGTCACGTACACGTAGCCGTCGTCGTCGATGTGGCCGAGGTCGCCGGTGCGGAACCACCCGTCGCTGGTCATCACCGCCGCCGTCGCGTCCGGGTCGCTCCAGTACCCGGCCATCACGATCGGTCCCTTGACCTGGAGCTCACCGTCGAGCGCGCGGACGTCGACGTTGGGCAGGGGGCGGCCGACGCTGTCGGGGTGGGTCAGGGCCTCCTCGCCGGCCAGGACCGTGGCCGCCGCCCCTGTCTCGGTGAGGCCGTAGGCGTTGCCCGTCGACCGGATGGACGGGAAGGTCTCCATGGCCCGCCGTTGGAGCTCACCGGCCGCCGGCGAGCCGCCGTACACCACCGTCACCACCGACGACAGGTCGTAACGGTGGCGGTCAGGATGCTCGACCACACGCCACACCATCGTCGGAACCGTCGCCCACAAGGTCACCCGCTCGCGCTGGATCAGCTCGAGTGCGGAGCCGGCCTCGAATCGGCCCTCGGGGATGACCAGCTTGATGCCGGCCAGCATCCCCACCACCAGGCTTGCGTGGCAGCCCGAGACGTGGAACAGGGGTGACGTCAGCAACGACACCGGCTGCTGGCCGCTCGCCGACAGGCTCGACTGCCCGGCCATGGAGTTGACCGCCGACGTGGTCACCTGGTTCTGCAGCGTCGCCAGCATCGAGCGGTGGGTTGAGACCGATCCCTTCGGCCGCCCGGTGGTGCCCGACGTGTAGAAGATGACGGCGGGGTCGCCCTCGTCGATCGGTGTCGCCGGGAGGCGGGCGTCGGGCAACGCCAGCAGCTCGTCGAAGGTCTCGCCGATCACGTAGGTCGGCACGGAGGTACGGCCGGCGATGCGATCGGCTCGCTCCCGGTCGGCGACGAGCACCGAGGCCCCCGAGTGCTCGAGGCCGTAGGCGATCTCGTCGGCCTTCCACCAGGCGTTGAGACCGACGCAGATGGCGCCGAGATTGACCGTGGCCCAGAACGTCAGCGCCCACTCGGGGTTGTTGGCCGACAGCACCGCCACCCGGTCGCCGGGCCCGACGCCGGCTGCGACCAGGCCGGCGGACACCGCATTGGCCAGCCGCTGGAACTCGGCGAACGTGATGCGGCGGTCGCCGAACACGATGTGCTCCTTGTCGGCGTGGGCGGCGCCGATCTCGAACACCGACCGGAGCGACGGCAGGCGGTCCTTGTAGACCTTCATCGCCACGCCGTCGACCACGTCCCGCACGATCTCGAACTGGCCGCCCGGCCCGGTCAGGACCGCCTCCGCCTCCGCCCGTGTCGGCACCGTCCCAGCCTGCCAGCCCGGCTGAGCGCTACTTGACGGTGAAGCCGCCGTCGAAGGGGATGATGGCGCCGGTCATCGATTGGCTGTTGGGACCGGCCAGGAAGAGCAAGAACTGGGCGACCTCGTCGACGTGGGCGACGCGGCCAAGGGGGCTGCCGCCGGCCAGGGCCACGGCCTCGCTCAGCTTCACGTAGGCGGCCTCGTCGACGTCGGCCCGTTCGACCGGGGCCATGCCGCCGGGGCACACGCAGTTGGCCCGGATGGCGTTGCCGGCGTAGTCGACCGCAGTCGTGCGGGTCAGCGAGATGAGGCCGGCCTTGGCGGCCGAGTAGGCGGCGCCGTACTTGAAGCCGACCAGGCCCACCATCGACGAGATGTTGATCACCGAACCGCCGCCCCG
>JAEKLB010000036.1 GCA_019510095.1 Acidobacteriota bacterium
GCTGCCATCGGCCTGGTGCTCAACGTGCATGCCAGGCGCTTCTCGTGACCATTTCCGAACAAGATTTCCTCAAGTGCCTGGGGATAGCCGACGATCACAGCTGGGATGTCGAGTCGCGAGTTGATCGACGAGGGTAAGAAGGCCCGCGACTCGGCGTCGGGCCGCGTCTCGGGTGTCTTCATCGTCGTCGCCAGCACGTTCGCGGTGCTCAACGCCCTTGGCTTGGTCCCGGGTCTGCGGGATTCGACGTTCGTCATCCTCGGTACGGCCAGTGTCTTTTGCACTCTTTACGGCCTTCGTCACCATCGACCGAAGCTTCGCTGGCCGTGGTGGACGATCACCGTGGCGCTCGGTCTGTTCGTCGCCGGCGGCGCGGCTCGGGCGACCTTCGGCGGTGTCGGTGATCTGACCGCACACCGCTCCCTGATCCCGGACTCGATCACGATCCCGGGCTACCTCCTGTTCGGCGCAGGACTGAGCGCGATCGCCACGGCTCGTCGCCGCGGGCAAGAGGGCAATCTCGACACCCTGCTCGACGCACTCGTCGCGGCCATGGCGGCCATGGCGCTGGCGTGGGTCTACCTCATCACGCCGAACCTGGTCCAACACCATGCCCCGCTACCCGTCCGAGTGGTGCTCGTCGCCTATCCGTCCGTCTCGGTCTTCATGGTCAGCGCGATTGCTCGCATTGCCTTCAGCCCGAGCACCCGGCGAGTGCCTGCCTTCCAGCTCTTGATGGCAGCGATGGCATGCATGCTCCTTGGAGATGTGCTCTACATCCTGGTCGAGCCAGGTGTCCTGATCCCGCCCCTCTGGCTGCTCGACCTGCCGTACGCCTTCGCCTTCATCCTGTTCTCGGGCTGCGTCGCGCACCCCTCGATGGCCACGCTCTGCGAGCCGGTGTCAGCTGAGGAAGCCGTCCCGAGCCAGACGCGCATGAACATGGTTGCACTGGCCCTCTGCGTGCCGTCAGTCGTGATGTTGACGCGGGCTGAGACCACGGCGAGCGACCGCATTGCTCTCTCGGCTGTGGTCATCACCCTGACCGGGCTGGCCTCCTACCGGGTCCTGCGCGCCCTACGCGCCCACGCTCGGTCCGAGGAGCGTCTTGCCCATCAGGCCATGCACGACCACCTCACCGGGCTGCCCAACCAGCTCGTCATCCGCGAGGCGCTGTCCGAGGGCTTCGCCGAGGGTCGGCGCGAGCAGATGGCGATCCTGTTCGTCGATCTCGACCGCTTCAAGCTGGTCAACGACACCCACGGTCACTCATTCGGCGACGAGCTGTTGGTCGCGGTCGCCGCTCGACTCCGGGGAGTGGACGAGGCCGCGCTCGTCGCTCGCGTTGGCGGCGACGAATTCGTGCTCGTTCTCCGGGACATCGGCTCGCGGAGCGCGGCGATAGCGATCGCCGAGCGCGTTCGTCATGTCTTCGGTGAGCCGTTCAGACTCGGGACGGCCGAGGTGTACTCGTCGGCAAGTGTTGGCATCGCCTTCGCCATGGACGCCGGTCCCGAGGTCGATGCAGAGGACATGATCCGCGACGCGGACACCGCGATGTACGAAGCGAAGGCTCATGGCCGGGACTCTGTGGCGGTGTTCGATCCGGCCATGCGCGAGCGAGTGACTGAGCGCCTCGGCCTTGAAAGCGATCTACGCCGGGCGCTCGAGAACAGGGAGCTCCGTCTTGCGTACCAACCGGTCATTCGCTATCCGGCCGGCCCCATAGACAGCGTGGAGGCCCTCGCCCGCTGGAACCATGAAACGTGGGGCGACGTGTCGCCGACTCGGTTCGTGCCGGTGGCGGAGGACACGGGACTCATCGTGGAGCTCGGGCACTGGGTGATCCGCGAGGCGTGCAGTGCCCTGGCCGGCTGGCGGCGCACCCTTCCGGGGGCCGAGCACCTCCAAGTCGGCATCAATCTCTCCGCCCGCCAGTTCCGCGACCCAACCCTGCTCGAGGTGATCCAGCAGGCGCTCCTCGACAACGACTTGCCAGCCGAGGCGGTGTGTCTCGAGCTGACCGAGTCGCTGCTGATCGACGAGCCAGAGACGGCGACCGAGCTCCTCTCCGCGTTTCACGCCCTGGGCATCCGCCTCGCCATCGATGACTTCGGCACCGGGTACTCGTCGCTGGCGTACCTCAAGAGGTTCCCGGTCGATGTGGTGAAGATCGACCGGTCGTTCGTCGAAGGGCTCAACCGAGCTGACAGCTCAGACGAGACGCTCGTGGCCGCGATCGTCGCCATGGCCGGTGCCATGTCCATGACGACGATCGCCGAAGGCGTCGAGACGCCGGCCCAGGAGACGAAGCTGATCGGGCTGGGTTGCGATGCCGGCCAGGGCTTCCTCTACTGCCGGCCGATCCCGGCGGAGGAGATCCCGGCAGTGTTGCGCCGAATAGCGGCGACCGAGTCGTCACTGCCGTCCTTGTAGTTCGCCGCCAGGCACGCCTCGCGGACGACGGTGGCCAGGCGATCCCAATCAGGCGCGGCAACTGCTTCCTCGTGCCCGGTTCCGTGGAAGAACAGATCGTGCAGCACCGGCTTCGCGTCGAGGAGCCGGTCGCGCCACTCGGCGATGTCACACCACACCGGCCGACTCGAGGCCGAACCCAGATAGGGCCCAGCCGCGACTCCCTCGAAGGAGCGGAACAGGCTGGCGAGCTGCCACTGGAGCATGCGGAGCACGGCGGTGTCGAGGATGGCGACGAGGAACTCGTTGCCCCAGCGGGTCCCGGTCATGAAGAGGGCCTGGTACAGCGACAGGCTGACCAGACCGGCAGCGGCTTGTCCCCGGTAGTCCGGTGAGACGGCGAGGGTGGCGACGTCCCAAACAGCGTGGGTCCGGGGTGCGCCGTCGGTGCCGGCGATCACCTCTGCCGGATCCTTGCCCCACTCGCGGGCGAGGTCGTTGAGGCTCTTGAGCCCGGCGCCTGACGGCAGGATCACCCGCATGACGCCGGCGGTCACCCGGCGGCGATGGTCGATGACGACGAAGAAGAAGCTCGACGCCTCGTACGGGTCGTACTCGGCGGCCAGCAACTCGGGGGAGTCGCCGAAGGACTCCCGGAAGACCGAGCGCTCGAGTTGGCGGCCCAGCTCGGCACCGGGCTCGTCGGATCGGAAGCCGTAGAGGCCGAATGGCTCGGTGACGCCCTCCGGTACGACCTGCCCGATGAGAACGCTCTCCTCGAGGCGGCTGAGGTCGATGGTGCGGATGTCGATGCTGTTGAAGTCGAGGATGTCGGTCATCAGAACTCCCTTGCCACGATCTGGTCAGCGTCGAAGAAGCGCTGGGTGAACTCGACGACCCGGGCCGGGTCGAAGGCCTTGCACGTGTAGATGTCGACGCTGAAGAACCGCACGGGTCGGTCCCAGGCGTAGAAGTGGGCGCCCGAGGTCTCCCAGTGCACCCAGCCGGCCCAGCCGTACAGCGGGGACTCATGGGTGACCGGATCGGTGAGGACGACCATGTCGGTCACGTCCCCGAGCTGTCGCAGGTAGTCGCAGATCTGCTCGCGGGAGATGAGCTCGGGGCAGGTCCCTTCGACCACCAGCCGCTGCCGGTGGATCATAGGCGCCAAATCGGGCATTTCCCCTGGTGAACGTGCGATTGTCGGGTGGGTCAACGTCGAGAGAACCATGGATGAAACGGTACGACGGACCCCAGAACCATTGTCAATTAGTCAACAATTGTCATCGTTGTGACGGCCCGCGGCCGATGACATGTCCTAGTTCCAACCGCGAAGCGTGGTCAGGCGACCACAAAGTTGTTCGAGCGCCGCGGTCGGCGGGCGAACCCTTGACCTGAGGTCAAGGGGGGGCCTAGTGCGTGTAAACGTCCCGCACCGGGCGTCGCGGCGCTGCGGCGGTAGGCTCCGTGCTGATCATGACCTCGCTCTGGCCGCAGCTCGAGCCCTTGCTCGCGCAGGTGGAGAAGCCAGCCCGTTACATCGGCTGCGAGGACGGCGCCCTTGAGCCAACCCTCTCGGCAGGCGATGTGGCGTGGCTGTTGGTCTATCCCGACACCTACGAGATCGGGTTGCCCAACCAAGGCCTCCAGATCCTCTACGAGCTGTTGAACGAGCACGCCGGTGCCATCGCCGAGCGGGCCTATGCCCCCTGGACCGATCTCGAGGCGCTGCTTCGGGACAACGGCCTGCCCTTGTTCAGCGTCGACACCCACCGCCCGGCTGGCGAGTTCGACGTCCTCGCCTTCAACCTGTCGGCGGAGCTCGTCTACACCAACGTCCTGAACTGCATCGACCTGGCCGGGGTGCCGGTGCGGGCGGCTGATCGCGCCGATCACGACCCGATCGTCATCGCCGGTGGCCACTGCACCTACAACCCCGAGCCCCTCGCGGACTTCCTCGACGCGGTGGTGTTGGGTGACGGCGAGGAGGTGATCGCCGAGATCTCCGACGTCATCGCCAGCTGGAAGGGCGCCGGCGGCGTCGAGCGACAGCAGCTCCTCATGTCGCTCGCCCAGATCACCGGTGTCTACGTTCCGAGCCTCTACGACGTCCGCTTCGACGGGCCGGCGGTGGCGTCGATCGAGCCCCGATATGTCGGTGTCCCGGCCCGGATCGAGAAGCGGACCGTCACCGATCTGGGCGAGTGGCCCTACCCGAAGCACCAGCTGGTGCCCCTCACCGAGGTCGTGCACGACCGCCTCAACGTCGAGGTCTTCCGGGGGTGCACGCGCGGTTGCCGGTTCTGCCAGGCCGGGATGATCACCCGCCCGGTGCGTGAGCGCCCTGCGGACCAGGTCCGGACGATGGTCTCCGAGGGGCTGCGCCGCACCGGCTACGACGAGGTGGCGCTGACCAGCCTCTCGACCGCCGACTTCAGCGGCATCGAGCAGGTCGTCGGCGACATCGTGGGTTGCGGCGACAACATCTCGGTGAGCCTGCCGAGCCTGCGGGTCGACGCGTTCACCGTCGGCATCGCCAACCAGCTCCAAGGCGGGCGGCGCACCGGCCTGACCTTCGCTCCCGAGGCCGGCACGTGGCGCATGCGCCAGGTCATCAACAAGCTGATCCGGGAAGAGGATCTCTACGCTGCCGTCGACGCTGCCTTCTCCCAGGGTTGGCGCCGGGTGAAGCTCTACTTCCTGACCGGGCTGCCGAGTGAGACCGACGAGGACACCCTCGGCATCGCCGCCCTCGCCCGCAACTGCGCTGCCATCGGCCGGAAGCACACGTCGGGTGCGTCGGTCACCGTGTCGGTCGGTGGCTTCGTTCCCAAGCCGTTTACGCCGTTCCAGTGGTTCGGCCAGAACACGGCCGAGGAGCTCACCCGCAAGATGTACCTCCTTCGCGACGCCCTGCGACGCGAACGGGGAGTGCAGTTCAAGTGGCACGACCCCAAGGCCACCCTCGTCGAGGGCATCGCCAGCCGAGGTGATCGCCGGCTCGGCGCCGTGATCGAGCAGGTCTGGCGGCGGGGAGGCACCTTCCAGGAGTGGTCGGAGCACTTCGACCTCAACCTCTGGCTCGACGCCCTGGCAGACCATGGCCTCTCGGTCGAGGACCTCGTCTACCGCCACCGCGCCGAGGGCGAGACCCTGCCCTGGGACCACCTCTCCGCCGGGCTCCACAAGGACTTCCTGTGGCAGGACTGGCGGGACGCCTTGGCCGAGGTCGGCCTGCCCGACTGCCGCTGGACGCCCTGTTACGACTGCGGCGCCTGCACCGGCTACGCGCTCGAGCACGTGGTCGCGTCGGCCGTCCCGCCGGCCGGCGGGAGCCAGGGGACCGGCCAGGACCTCTCGACCGGGGGCTGGGTGCCGGTCGAGCTGGTTGGGGTTCGGCCGTGATCCGCTTCCGTCTCCGCCACACGAAGTTGGGGAAGCTGCGGTTCATCAGCCACCGCGACATCGCCCGGGTGTGGGAGCGAGCGCTGCGCAAGGCCGACATGCCGGTCGCCTACACCGCCGGCTTCTCGCCCCGCCCGAAGCTGGCGTTCGGGCTCGCGCTCTCCACCGGCCACGAGTCGATGGCCGAGTACCTCGACATCGAGCTCCGCCCCGATGAGGGCCTCGAGATCGATGTCACGACCTTGCCCGAGCGGCTGAACGAACAGCTGCCACCGGGCATCGATGTCACCGCCGCCGCCCCCTTGGCGCCGGGAACGCTGTCACTGCAGGAATCCGTGACGTCCTGCACCTGGCGGATCGAGGTCCCCGGCCTCGCTCCGGCGGCCGTCTCCGACCTGGCGACCGCGGCACTTGCCGCCGATGCCCTGGTCCTGACCCGTGTCCGCAAGGGCAAGGAGGTCACCGATGACCTCCGGCCCGCAATTCTGTCCCTGACCATCACCGGGCCCACCGCGACCGGCACCGAGCTCGAAGCAGAGCTCGCTGTCCATCCGCGCAGCGTCCGCCCCGCCGAGCTGCTCCGGGCCATATCGCCTGGTCATCCGCTCGTCGAGGGGCGCGTGCTGCGGGTCGCCCAGTGGACCTGGCGCGACGGCGCCCGGCACGAGCCGCTGGCGACGTCGCAGCCCCCACGAGAGGACCCTGATGTCCGACCCCGCGTCGCCGCTGCCGTCGAACGAGCCCAACCACAACCATTCGGAGAGCGCCTCCTCGCCTGAGGACGGGGACCGCAAGCCCCGCCGGCGGGGGTCCCGGGGCGGTCGCAACCGCAACCGCCGGCCGGGGGAGATCGTCGAGGGCGGCACCCCGACCACCCCGTCGCCTGAGGCGGGCCGGCCCCGAATCGGGGACAGCCGGCCGGCGCCCGCCGTTGGCTCGACGGCCGGCCGCGCCCGGAGTGAGCGGCCGGCAGCCGAGCGGTCGGGATCAGATGGCGGCGATCCCCAGCGGCGCCGGCGCCGCCGGGGCGGTCGGAGCCGTGGCGGCGGCGGAGGCCGCTCGTCGGAGATCCGAGCTGTCGAACCGGAGCTCGACCCCGAGCTGCTCGAGCGCCGCCGGGGCCGGGAGCGGAAGGGCCGGCCGGTCGGCCGCTACCTCATGTGCGTCCACACCCGGGCGGAGGCGACCCAGATCGCCGTCCTCGAAGGCCGCTCGCTGATCGAGCACTACGTGAGCCGGCCCCAGGACGATTCCACCGAGATCCACGGCAACATCTACGTCGGGCGGGTACAGAACGTCCTTCCCGGCATGGAGGCGGCGTTCGTCGACATCGGCACGCCGAAGAACGCCGTGCTGTACCGGGGCGACGTCACCTTCGACGCCGACGACGTCGAGAGCCGTGGAGGCGGCGGCCAGGCTCGCATCGAGCAGCTGCTCCGGCCCAAGCAGATGATCGTCTGCCAGGTCACCAAGAACCCGATTGGCGCCAAGGGCGCCCGGCTGACCCAAGAGGTGTCCCTGCCCGGGCGGTTCGTGGTGCTGGTGCCGAACTCGTCGACGTATGGGATCTCCAAGCGGCTCTCAGACGACGAGCGCAAGCGGCTGCGGGCGATCCTCGACAAGATCAAGCCGGCCGAGCACGGCCTCATCGTCCGCACCGCGGCCGAAGGGGCCACCCGGGAGGAGCTCGAGCGCGACATGGCCCGCCTGCTGGCCCAGTGGTCGCAGATCGAGGCCACCGCCAAGCGGGCCAACTCGCCGACCCTCCTCTACCGCGAGCCGGACATGGCCGTTCGGGTGATCCGGGAGGAGTTCAACTCCTCGTACCGGGGTGTCGTCATCGACGACCCCGCCCTCTACGAGGAGGTCAGGGACTACGTCGCTTCCATCACGCCGGAGCTGGCCGACCGGGTGGAGCTGCATGACCCGGACGAGGAGTCACTGTCCCTGTTCGAGCAGTTCCACATCCACGAGCAGCTCCACAAGGCGCTCGACCGCAAGGTGTGGCTCCCGTCGGGCGGCTCGCTCATCATCGAGCGGACCGAGGCCCTGACCGTGATCGACGTCAACACCGGCAAGAACGTGGGCACCTCGAACCTCGAGGAGACGGTCTTCCGGAACAACCTGGAGGCCGCCGAGGAGGTGGCCCGCCAGCTCCGGCTCCGTGACATCGGGGGCATCATCGTCATCGACTTCATCGACATGGAGATCAAGCGGAACCGCGACGAGGTCATCCGGGTCTTCCGTGATGCCCTGGCCAGGGACAAGACCCGGACCCAGGTCTTCGACATCTCCGAGCTGGGCCTGGTCGAGATGACCCGGAAGCGGATCGGCGAGGGCCTGCTCGAGTCGATGTCGAGCACCTGTCCGATGTGCGACGGCCGGGGCGTGGTCGTCGACAAGTCACTGCTCGACTGAAGGGTGATTGCCCAGGTCGGGGGGGTCGCTGGTATCGTCCACGACCCTATGTACGCAGTCATCCAGACGGGCGGCAAGCAGGCGCGGGTTGCCGAAGGCTCCCGCCTCGACGTCGAGCTGCTCGGCCAGGACGATGGGGCCGAGGTCACGTTCCGGCCCGTCCTGCTGGTCGACGGCGAGACAGTCACCTCCGCTCCTGCTGAGCTTGCCGCAGCCACGGTCACCGGTCGGGTGCTCGGCACCACCAAGGGCCCCAAGATCCGCGGCTTCACCTACAAGAACAAGTCGAACCAGCGCCGCCGGTGGGGGCACCGTCAGAAGTACACGACGGTCGAGATCACCGGCATCTCGAAGTCGAAGTAAGGAAGGCGACCGATGTCGAAGACCAAGGGCGGCGGCTCAACCCGGAACGGTCGTGACTCCAACGCGCAGCGCCTCGGCGTCAAGCTCTACGACGGCCAGAAGGTCAACGCCGGCGCCATCATCGTGCGCCAGCGCGGCACCCACTTCCACCCCGGCGAGAACGTCGGGCGGGGCGGCGACGACACGCTGTTCGCCCTCGCCCCGGGGCTGGTGAAGTTCGGCAACCGCAAGGGTCGCCGACTCGTCGACGTCCTCCCTGCCGCCGACCAGTAGAACTCGGCGGCTTCGAGCCGCCAGGAACTTCCCCCGCACGGTTTCGTGCGCCCATTCCGTCGTGATTGCCGAATTTTCGGACCTGATCGCGACGAAACGAGCGCATCAAATGCGGGAGAGAGCGAATGCGGCGCTTGTTTACCGCTGTCGAGTCAGGATTGTCGCCATCGGCGCTGCGATGGGGCGAGCGCCAGGGCACGTGGCGACGGCTCGACCGCGGCGTCTACGGCGAGGGTCCGGAACCTCGATGTCGGCGGGGTGGTCAGCGACGACATCTGGGAACAGGCCCTCGAGTCAGCGCTTCGGAGGCGTCTCGTCACCATCGATGGACTCGTAGCTGATCTTCCGCGTCTGAGTGCATCCCGGACACCAGGTGTAGCCCGCATGCGCCGGATCCTGGATCGTCGCCCGGCAGGAGCGCCCCCGACGGAGAGCCTGCTCGAGACCTTGATGGTTCAACTCGCTCGCGGCGTTCCCAGCCTCGGTGAGCCAACCCGCCAGTTCGAGGTCATCGAGGACGGATTGCTCATCGCTCGGGTGGATCTGTGCTGGCCGGGCATAGGTCTCTTCGTCGAACTCGATGGCCAGCACCACGCCGGCCAGCCGCTGCACGACGCCCGGCGAGAGACGGCCGTCGTCGCTGCGACCGGGTGGTTGCCTGGCCGTTTCACCTGGCACGAGGTGACTCGTATCCCCCGGTCGACGACCCGTCGACTTACCGCGCTTGCCGCTCGCGCCGGCGAGCGAGCCCCCGGCCGGAGCGAATCCGCCGGTCAGGCGCCGCGAGGAAGCGCGGAGGGGTCCCAGCCGAGGCGCTCGACCGCCAGGTCGAGGGCGAAGCGGTCGGTCATGCCGCTGACGTAGTGCACCGCCTCGGCGATCGCCTGCTCGCTCCCGGCCCCCACCGCCGGGTCGCGGGGGTGCTCGGCGAACCAGGCGGTGAGCCCGCCGATGAGGGCGATGACCTTGCTCGCCTGGTCCTGGGACGCCGGCCGTAGGTAGATCCGCTCGTAGTTGAACGCCCGGAAGGCGGCCAGGGCGTCGGCCTCGGCCCGCCGCATGGCCACCACGCCGGTGTCGGCGATCGTCTCGAGCATCGCCGAGATGAAGCCGCCCAGCTGCTGGGAGCGCCGGGTGCCGACGACTTCGGCGACCTCGGACGGCAGGTCGGCGGGCGACACGATGCCGGCGGCAACGGCGTCCTCGAAGTCGTGGCAGACGTAGGCGATGCGGTCGGCCCACGCCACCACCTCGCCCTCGGGTGTGCTGGGTGCCGGGCGGTTCCAGGAGTGGTTGCGCACCGCGTCGAGCGTCTCGGCGCAGAGGTTCAGGGGCTCGAGCACCACGTCGGCGCCGTAGACGGCGTGGTGGTAGCCCCCGGGGACGAACGGCGACAGGGCGTCCTCGCTGGCGTGCCCAGCAGGCCCGTGGCCGCAGTCGTGGCCGATGGCGGCAGCTTGGGTGAGGGCCACGTTGAGGCGGGCGCCCCGGGCGATCGACACCGCAACCTGGGCGACCTCGATCGCATGGGTGAGCCGGGTGCGGAGGTGGTCGTCGTCGGGAGCCACGAACACCTGGCACTTGCCGGCGAGGCGCCGGAACGGCCGGCTGTGCTGGATGCGGTCGAGGTCGCGCTCGAAGCAGGTGCGGAAGCGGTCGGGCTGCTCGGCCACCGCCCTGGCGCCGGCGCCGGTTGCCCGGGTGGCCCCCGGCGCCAGCCACGCGTGCTCCGCCGCCTCTCGAGCGGCGCGCTCGAGCAGCGAGCTCTCGCCCACGGCGATGGGGGCGTGCGCCACCTGCTGGTCCACGTCGCCGAGGGTACCGAGGGGGTGTGACCGTCCTGTTGATCCGGCCGCTGCGCCCGGGCGCTGGTCAGGTCGGCGAGAACGGGGGCGGCGTCGTTGCCGCTGGAGCCCTGGGCCGATCGCCGGTCGCCATCGGTTCGACCGTATCGTGAGGTCGTGGCCGGCTTCGTCGACGAGAGCGGGCTGCACGTCAAGGCAGGTGACGGTGGCGCGGGGGCAGTGTCCTTCCGGCGCGAGGCGCACGTGGCCAAGGGCGGGCCCGACGGCGGCGACGGCGGCCGGGGTGGCGACGTGTGGCTGGTGGCCGACCGCAACGTGCCGTCGCTGCTCGGCTTCCAGGACCATCCGTTCCGCCGGGCCGACAACGGGGGCCACGGCACCTCGAAGCGGGCCCACGGGCGATCGGGGAGCGACACGGTGGTGGCGGTCCCGGTCGGCACAATCGTCACCGAGCGCGACGGCAACGTGCTCGCCGACCTCGTCAACGAGGGCGACCGGTGGCTGGCGGCCGAAGGTGGCCGCGGCGGCCACGGCAACGCCCGCTTCCTGTCCAACAAGCGACGGGCGCCGGCCTTTGCCGAGCAGGGCGAGATCGGCCAGGAGCGGTGGCTGCGGCTCGAGCTGAAGCTCATGGCCGACGTCGCCATCGTCGGCTTCCCGAACGCGGGCAAGAGCACGCTGATCTCGACCATCTCAGCGGCCAAGCCCAAGATCGCCGACTACCCCTTCACCACCTTGGTGCCGAACCTCGGGGTGGTCCGCCTCGACGACGGCTTCGAGATGGTCGTCGCCGACATCCCCGGCCTCATCGAGGGAGCCAGCGAGGGCAAGGGCCTCGGTCATCAATTCCTCCGCCACGTCGAGCGGGCGCGGGTCATGCTCGTGCTGGTGGACCTCGCCGCGGTCGATGGGCGCTCGCCGGCCGAGCAGGAGCGGGTCCTGCTCGACGAGCTGGGGCGCTACCGGCCCGAGCTTCTCGAGCGGCCCCGACTCGTGGTCGGCTCGAAGGGCGACGTGGCGACCGAGGAGTGGGACGGGCCGCGCCTCTCGGCGGTCACCGGTGATGGCGTCCGCGAGATGGTCGGTCGCCTCACCCAGCTCGTCGGCGAGGCGCGGGCGTCGATACCGGCACCCGACACCTTCGTCGTGCACCGGCCGGTCGGTGAGAGCTTCCGTGTCGAGCGGGAGGACAGCGGCGCCTTCGTCGTGGTCGGGCGCCAGGCCGAGCGGGCGGTCGCGGTCAACGACCTCACCAACATCGAAGCCCTGCGGTTCGTCCATGAACGGCTCAAGCGACTCGGCGTCGACCGCGCCTTGGCACGAGCCGGGGCCAGGCAGGGTGACAAGGTCCGCATCGGCGACGTGATCTTCGACTACGAGGAATAGGCGTGCCGACCGTTGTCGTCAAGATCGGGAGCTCGTCGATCACCGACGAGCGGGGCGAGATCGCCCTCGACGCCATGGCCAAGCTGTGCGCCGAGATCGCCGACGTGCGGGAGGCCGGCCACCGCGTGGTGCTGGTGACCAGCGGGGCCATCGCCGCCGGCCTGCCCGCGCTCGGCATGCGCCGGTCGGACGCGCCCGACGTTGCCACCCTCCAAGCGATCTCCGCGGTCGGCCAGAGCCGACTGATGCGGGTCTACGACGACCTCCTCGCCTCGCACGGGCTCGTCGGCGGCCAGATCCTGATCGCGCCGCTCGACTTCATGGAGCGTTCGCAGTACCTCCACGCGCGGAGCACGCTCACCCGGTTGCTGACCCTCGGTGTCGTGCCGGTGGTGAACGAGAACGACGCCATCGCCGACGACGAGATCCGGTTCGGCGACAACGACCGGTTGGCCGCGCTGGTGGCCCACCTGGTGGCGGCCGACCTGTTGGTGCTGCTCACCGACGCGCCGGGCCTGTTCACCGCCGATCCTCGTCTCGACGCGTCGGCCAGCCTCATCGAGGAGATCGTCGAGCTCGACGCTCAGCTCGACGCGGTGGCCGGCGGATCGGGCAGCGAACGGGGGAGTGGGGGGATGGCGTCGAAGCTGGCCGCCGCCAAGATTGCGGCGTGGTCGGGGGTGCGGGCGGTGATCGCCGGTGCCGACCGCCCGGGTGTGATCGGCGATGCCATCGCCGGTGTGCCGGGCACGGGAACCGTCGTGCACCCTCGGGCCAAGCGTCTTCCCGCCCGCAAGCTCTGGATCGCGTTCGCCGTCGGGGCTTCGGGCACGGTGGTCGTCGACGATGGTGCTCGGGACGCGCTGATCCAGCGCAACGTGTCACTGCTGCCCGCTGGTGTCCGGGAGGTGCAGGGTCGGTTCCAGGCCGACGACGCCGTCGAGCTCGCCGGCCTCGATGGCAAGGTGTTCGCCAAGGGCCTGGTGCAGGTCGACTCGGTGACCTTGACGTCGCTTGCCGGCAGCCGCACCGCCGACCTGCCCGACGGCATCCCCCACGAGGTCGTCCACCGCGACGATCTCGTCGTCCTCCCCGCCTGACACCGAACCCGCGACGGATCGTCGACAGATCTGCCGACGATCCGTCGCGGGTTCGGTGGGAGGCGGGCTCAGTGGCGGCGCTGGCGGGCGCGGAGCTGGTCGACCTCGCGCACGTGCATGGCGGAGATGGCGGCGGCGAACACGACGGAGCCGACGGCGACTCCGACGGCGGTCTGCACGATGGCATCGTCACCAACGAACCGAATGGCGAGCGCGACGGTGCCACCCATGACGGCCGAGGCCACCGTGATCCGCACGAGGGTGCGAACGAGGTCGGGCCCGCCGAGCGGGCCCATCCGCGAGCGGAGCGCCGTCACCGCGAATCCAGCAGCGACGACGTAGGCGAGGGCGAAGCTCAGGGCCAGGCCGGGTACGCCGAGCACCGGCTCGAGCGCGAAGGCCAGCACGACGTTGATGCCGTTCTCGGCGACGTTGATGAAGAACGGGGTACGGGTGTCCTTCAAGGCGTAGAAGCCGCGCAGCGTGAAGAGATAGAGCGAGTACCCACACAGGCCGACGGCCAGGAGGGCCAGGTTGTCGGCCGTCAGATCGGCCGAGGCCCGCGTCAGGGCGCCGCGACGGAGGAGGGCGACCACGATCGGCTTGGCGAGGACCACGTAGCCGACCGAGGCCGGGATGATCACGAGCGCCATCAGCCGGACACCTGAGGAGAACCGCTCGGTGAACCGGGCCCGATCGTCAGCTCGGGCTGCCCTCGCCAGCTCGGGTTGGAACGTCGTCATGATCGACACGGCCACAAGGGCATGCGGGAGGAGGAAGAAGATCTGGGCGCCGGTGTAGGTGGCAACGCCCCCGACCTCGCGGTTGGCAAGGAGGAGCACGATCAGCAGCGCCGCTTGGTTGTTCAGCACGTAGCCGAGGGTCCATCCGGACATGCGGCTGACCTCACGCACGGCCGGATTGCGCCAGTCGAAGTTTGGCCGGAAGCGATAGCCGCTTCGGAGCATGGGGGGCAGGAGGGCAATCGTCATTGCCGCGATGCCTGCGGTGGTCCCCAGGCCCAACAGGAGCAGCAGCCCCCGGTCGTGGTGGACGCCGTGCAGCGTGGGCGTGTGCCCAGCCACGTGGGGCAGGGCGAAGAGCATCGCGGTCACGACCAGGTTGTTGAGCACGGGCGCGTAGGCCGGGGCCGCGAACCGGCGACGGGAGTTGAGCAGGGCCGTGCCGACCGCGGTCAGGCCATAGAACGCCATCTGAGGCATGAACAGCCGGAGCAGCGAGGTGGCGACGGCTCGTTGTTCAGCAGCGACCGCGCCGTTGGCCGTCACGGTGTAGAGCCGAACGAGGATCGGTGCGGCCACGATCCCAACCACGGTGATGGCGATGAGGGCGACGGTGGTGATCGTGATCACTGCCGATGTGCTCTCGTCGTCGCGGTCCTCGTGGTGGTGCACGAAGACCGGCACGAGCATCGCCGAGAGCACGCCGCCGAGCAGCAGCTCGTACACGATGTTCGGCGTGGTGTTGGCGAGGGTGTAGGTGTCGGTCAGGGCGCCGAAACCCAGGGCGTACGCCAACGCCGCCAACTTCAGGAACCCCGTGCCGCGGGACAGGGCGGTGCCCAACGCGACGACGCCGCTCGAGCGCAGCAGAGTCGGCCCGCCGACGACCGCATCGCCGTCGGACTGGTCGATGTCGGGCTGCTCGACGTCCGGCAAGGGCGCCGATCCTAGGAGCCCGACCATCGCGGCCCGACGAATCCGGCGAAGGGCCTGGATGCGAGGTTCCTAGACTTCGGGGGTGGACGGGCCCCATCTCCAACGGCTGGAAGCCGGCATGCCGATCGTGTTCGGCGGTGACCGGATCACCACCGTGCCCGCCGCCCTCGCCGACGCGTTTCGGCCGGGCGACCGGTTGGTCGTCGTCCAGTCGACCGGTGACCTGCTCCACGTGCCGGCGGCCGAGGCCGCCCTCGTCGACGAGGCAGTCACCGATGCCCGCCGGGCGTTCCAGGACCTGGGGTCGATCGCCGACGAGGCGGTCACTGCCTTCTTCGAGGCGTTCGCCCGCCGCCTGGCCGACGATGCGACGTTTGCGCCGATTCGCAGTGCCAACGACGCCGACGTGACGGCGGCCAAGGCAGGGGGGCGGTCGACCACTCGCCTGGTGCTGTCGGACACGATGCGCGCCGACATGGTGGCCGGCCTGCGCGGCTGGCGTGACGCGCCCAGCGGTCGCGATGCCCTTGTCGACACCGTCCAGCACGACGGTTGGAGGGTCGAGCTCCGCCGGGCACCCCTGGGCGTCGTCGGGTTCGTCTTCGAAGGGCGTCCCAACGTCTTCGCCGACGCCACCGGCGTCCTGCGGACCGGCAACGCGGTTGTGTTCCGGATCGGCAGCGATGCCCTCGGCACGGCGCGGGCCATCGTCGCCCATGCCCTGGCCCCGGCGCTGGCCGACGCCGGGTTGCCTTCAGGCGCGGTCCGGCTCCTCGACACCCCGTCGCGGGCTGCCGGGTGGGCCCTGTTCGGGGACGCCCGGTTGGCCTTGGCGGTGGCTCGTGGCAGTGGCACCGCAGTGGCGCAGCTCGGCGCGGTGGCTCGGCAGTCCGGCGTACCGGTGAGCCTGCACGGCACCGGAGGCGCCTGGCTGGTGGCCGGTCAGTCGGCCGACCCGGCCGCGTTTCGCGACGCGGTGCGCCATTCGCTCGACCGCAAGGTCTGCAACACGCTCAACGTGTGCTGCATCCCGGCGGCACGAGCCGCCGAGCTGGTGCCGGTCTTCCTCGACGCCGCGGTCGCTGCTGCCGATGCTCGCGACACGGTGGTGAAGCTCCATGTCGCCGACGGCAGCCAACGGTGGGTCCCGTTCCAGTGGTTCGAGCGCCAGGTGGCCATCCGGCGGGCCGAGGGGGAGGTCAAGGAGCCTCAGGCAGAGGCCATCGCAGTCGACCGGCTCGGCGTGGAATGGGAGTGGGAGGACAGCCCAGAGGTCTCGCTCGTGGTGGTCTCGTCGGTCGAGGAGGCGGTCGAGCTCTGCAACCGGTTGAGCCCCAGGCTGGTCGGCAGCATCGTGGCCGACGATCCCGCCGAGCAGGAACGGTTCTGGGCGACCGTCGACGCGCCGTTCGTCGGCAATGGCTTCACCAGGTGGGTCGACGGCCAGTACGCCCTCGGCACCCCCGAGCTGGGCCTCTCGAACTGGGAGGGCGGCCGGCTCTTCGCCCGGTCCGGCGTCCTGAGCGGCGACTCGGTGTTCACCATCCGCGCCCGAGCCGTCCAGGACCGCCCCGACCTCCACCGCTAGGTCTCGCCACTGAACCCCCGGTTCAGGAACAACACCTGACCGGTCGGTCAAGTCCCGGTAAGTTCTCGGGATGCCCCGTTTCGATTCCGTCCCGGCCGTCCGGGAGCGCCTGCACGACGTCAACTACCTCGCTGACGAGGGGATCGCGGGGGTCGTCTATCTGGCCGACCGGCTGCAGAAGCCGATCCTGGTCGAGGGGCCGGCCGGTACGGGCAAGACCCAGCTGGCCAAGTCGATCGCCGAGATCACCGGCGCCCGGCTCATCCGGCTGCAGTGCTACGAGGGTCTCGACGAGTCGAAGGCCTTGTTCGAGTGGAACTACAAGAAGCAGCTCCTCCGCATCCAAGCCGAGCGGAACTCTGTCGACTGGCGCGAGGTCGAGGACGACATCTTCTCCGAGGAGTTCCTGCTCACCCGCCCGCTGCTCGAGGCCATCCGGGCCGAGGATCCGGTGGTGCTCCTGATCGACGAGGTCGATCGGGTCGAGGTGGAGACCGAGGCCCTGCTCCTCGAGATCCTGTCCGACTACCAGGTGTCGATTCCCGAGCTGGGCACGATCGTCGCCACCCAGATCCCGCTGGTCTTCCTGACCTCGAACAACACCCGGGAGCTCTCGGAGGCGCTGAAGCGTCGCTGCCTGTACCTCCATGTCGACTACCCCGATCTCGAGCGCGAGAAGGAGATCGTGCTCACCAAGGTCGAGGGCGTGTCGGAGAACCTCGCCGACCAGATCGCCCGCATCGTGCGCTCGATCCGGTCGCTCGACCTCAAGAAGGCGCCGTCGGTGTCGGAGACCCTCGACTGGGCCCGCACGCTCGTGCTCCTCGGCATCGACAGCATCGACGAGAAGCTGGCGACCGAGACGCTCCACATCCTCCTCAAGTACCAATCCGACATCCAGAAGGCCCAGAAGGAGCTCTCGGTCGACGGAGCGCGCAGCTAGCCATGCTCGACCTGATGGCGGGCTTCGTCCAGGAGCTCCGCAAGGCGGGCATCCCCGTCAGCCTCACTGAGAACCTCGACGCCATGGAGGCGGTGCAGCACATCCCGATCGAGGATCGGGAGGCGTTCAAGTTCGCGCTGGCCGCGACCATGGTGAAGAACGCCGCCCATTGGAAGGCGTTCGAGACCGTGTTCGAGGTGTACTTCTCGTACCGAGGGCATCAGTACCTCCTCACGGAGGGCGGCGACGAGGAGGCTGAGGTCGACCTCCTGGTCCAGGAGCTCGAGGAGATGGCTCGCCAGCACCGCGAGGGTGGTGGCCTCGAGGACCTGACTCCCGAGGAGCTGGCCAAGCTGGTCGAGGAAGCCATCCTCAACGCCGACGACGCCATGATGCGAGCGCTGTCCCGGGTCGCGGTCATGCGGTTCGCGGGAATGGAGCCGGGCCGCCCTGTTGGTGGCACGTACTACCTGTACCGCACGCTGCGCGGGCTGAAGATGAACGATGTCGTCGACCGCTTGATGGAGGACGTGCGCCAACAGCGATCCGGCAACCTCACCTCGCTCGAGGAGCGGCTCGAGCGCGAGGAGTTCGAGTTCCGCGCCGATCAGCTGCGCAAGGAGATCGAGGCCGAGATCCGGCGGCGACTGGTCGCCGATCGTGGTGTCGACGCCATGGCCAAGACGCTGCGGAAGCCCCTGCCGGAGGACGTCGATTTCATGCACGCGAGCCGGGAGGAGATGGGTCAGCTCCGACATGCTTTGGCACCGCTGACCCGCAAGCTCGCCGTGCGCCTGGCGCGGAAGCGGCGCCACGGCCGCAAGGGCCCTCTCGACTTCCGGAACACCGTGCGCCACTCGCTTTCCTACGGCGGCGTCCCGGCCGAGCCGAAGTTCCGGTACCCCCGGCCGGCCAAGCCCGAGATCTTCGTGGTGGCCGACATCTCTGGGTCGGTCGCCGCCTTCGCTCGATTCACCCTGCAGCTGGTGTACGCCATCTCGAACCAGTTCTCCAAGGTCCGGGCCTTCGTGTTCATCGACGGCGTCGACGAGGTCACTCGTCTCTTCGAAGGCGAAGAGGACATCAACCGCGCCGTCAACCGGGTCAACACCGAAGCTGACGTGATCTGGGTCGACGGGCACTCCGACTACGGACACGCCTTCGAGTCGTTCTGGGAGCGGTACGGCAAGGAGATCGGTCCCAAGACCACGGTGCTGCTCCTTGGTGACGCCCGGAACAACTATCACGCGTCCCAGTCCTGGGTGGTCAAGGAGATCGCCAACCGGGGCCGCCACGTGTATTGGCTCAACCCCGAGCCCGGCTCCTACTGGAACACCGGCGACTCGATCATCGGCGAGTACGCCGCCCACTGTGACGGTGTGTACGAATGCCGCAACCTGCGACAGCTCGAGAAGTTCGTCGAGATCCTCGAGTAGTGACGTGACCAGGCTCCTGCTCATCAGGCACGGGGAGTCGGTCGCGCAGCAGGAGAGCTTCATCGCCGGGCACGAGGGCTGCCGCGGGCTGTCCGAGCGGGGGCGTCGCCAGGTCGAAGTGCTGCGCGATCGCCTCGCCGCCACCGGCGAGCTGCACGCGGACGTGTTCCTCACCTCGAAGATGCGCCGGGCCATCGAGACGGCCGCCATCCTCTCCCCGGCAGTCGGTGGATCGGCTGCGATCGAGCAGTGCGACTTCTGTGAGATACATCCCGGTGAGACCGACGGCCTCACGTGGGCGGAGTTCGAAGCCCGCTACCGACCCGACTCGTGGACGTGGTCGCCCGACGAGCCGGTCGGCCCGGGTGGCGAGAGCTGGTCGGGATTCGTCGGGCGGGTGGGTCGAGCGATCGACGAGGTCACCACCGCGCACGCCGGCAAGACGATCGTGATTGCGTGCCACGGCGGGATCGTGCGGGCGTCGCTGCTCCACTTCTTGCCCTTCGGCGTCGACTCCGGTGAGCTGGCCATGGTGTTCAACGCGTCGGTGACCGAGTGGCGCTTCCCCGACGAGCCGCTCTACGACCGCTCCCTGCGATGGCGGCTGTGCCGGTTCAACGACCACGCCCACCTGGCGGGCACCGACCTGCTGGTGGAGTCGTGATCCATATCCGCCAAGCCCCTCCAAGTCGGGACTAGACAGGGACGACCGTCAGAGGGAGGGCTGCCGTGCGCCACTTCTCGTTCAAGCCGACGCTCATGCTTCGGGGCAGGAAGTTCAAGGGATTGCGGGGGTGGGCCGGCAAGCCGTTGCACCCGCCGCTCACCGACATCCCGATCGGTGCCTACCTGCTCGCTGGCGGCTTCGACATCATCTCGGTGATCGGCCGCAAGGACGACTGGGGCCAGGAGTTCTTCCACGCCGGCACGTACGCCTTCATCGGCGGGGCCATCGTCTCCGTCTTCGCCGCCGTGACCGGCTTCTGGGACTGGTGGAAGTCCTCGGAGGCGGGCACCCAGGCTCGTCGCACGATCAACGCCCACGCCTCGATCATGATCGTCGTCACCCTGCTGGCCGGGCTCAACATCATCCTGCGGCTGTCCGACTACCACACCCGTGGGTGTCCGACGCCCTTCAACTTCGTGGTGACGCTGCTGGTCGGGCTGCTCGTCTCCGTCGGCGCCAGCTATGGCGGCACGATGGTGTTCGACTACGGCTTCAATGTCGAGACGGCCGGCGACTCGCCGGTCTGGCACGTCAGCGAGCAGGACGTGCTGCCCGGTCAGAAGTGACCGGGCCGACCTGCTGACCGCCTAGAGGTAGCCGAGGGCGTCGTCGAGCAGGGACTCGTCCTTGCACGCGAGGATCAGCAGCACACCCTCGAGGCGGGCCCATCCGGCGTCGGTGTTGGGGGTTCCGAAGGCCAACGCCAGGTTCACGGCGGTGGCAGGCATGGCCGCCAGCTCGGCGCGGGCCATGGGCGACAGCTCGGCCGCCGACCGCAGCACACGATCGGCAAGGTCGGCCACGTCGAAGGCGGGCTCGAGGGTGGTCACGGTCACGGTGGGCTCCTTGTCAGGGTTGCGGATGATCGACCGATTCGCTCCCATATCGCTGAGACCGATCGTCGATGTGTCAAGTATCTCGTGAATCTCTTCACAAGGCCAGGGCCAATTCCGTCACCGTCCGGAGACAGCAAAGGACCCCCGCCCAACTAGTCCGATCGGGCTAGTAGGACGGGGGTCCTTTGGGGTGGATCAGGCGTCGTGCAGGCCGCACTCGGTCTTGGCCCGCCCGGCCCAGCGGCCGGAGCGGGGGTCGTTCGGGTCGGTGGGCGGCGTGGTGCACGGCATGCAGCCGATCGACGTGAAACCCTTGAGGAGCAGGGGATTGAGGATGATGTCGTGGTCGGCGATGTAGCCGTCGACGTCGTCGTCGGACCACGTGGCAATGGGGTTGATCTTCACCAGGCCCCGCACGTCGCGGCTCACGATCGGCGCCGCTGCCCGGGTGTCGGCCTCCGCCCGCCGGAGGCCGCTCATCCAGGCCAGCTTGCCCTGGAGGGCCCGATCGAGCTGGCCGACCTTCACCGCCGAGCAGCAGTTCTCGGGGTCGACCCGCCACAGCTCCTCGTCGTGGTGGGGCACGGTCATCATCTTCAGGTTGAGGCCGTAGCGATGCCGGACCGCCTGGACCGTCTCCAGCGTCTCCGGGAAGTGGTAGCCGGTGTCGATGAACACCACCTCGATCGAGGGCTCCACCTTGTGGGCCAGGTCGATGAGCACGGCGTCGGTCATCGACGCCGAGAGCGAGAGGTAGGGGTGGAAGGTGTCGACCGCCCACCGGATGACCGTGGATGCCGGTGCCCCCTCGAAGTCCTTGGAGATGACCGCCAGCTCCTCATCGGTGAAGCGGGGGACCGTCCGGGGGACGAGGGAGACCGCGGTGGCCGTCTCCTCGGTAACCGTCATGTGGCGCACTCCGACTCGCCGACCTCGGCCACGTAGGGCCCGGTCTCGCCGTAGTCGACATAGAAGTCAGGGTTCTCGTCGGGCGTGGGGAACACGTCGAGATCCTTGAGGGTGGTGCCAACGGCCCCGGCCCCGCCGGAGCGGTCGAGCCACTGGGTGAACGTCTCGCCCGCGCCCCGCTCATCGGTGAAGCGCTGGACGACCCGCACGGTGGCGGTGGCGGCCGCCTTGGCGGGCAGGCGGGTGGCCCGCTGCCCGAACTCGATCTCGGCGTTGCCGACCCGTCCACCGAGCAGCATCGTGTAGCCGGGAGCGGGCTTGCCATGGGCCCGGCGCTCGGCGCCCGAGAAGCCGATGTCGGCGATGTGGTGCTGGCCACAGGAGTTGGTGCAGCCCGAGATGTTGACCCGCACCCCACCGACGTCGGCCAAGCCGGCCTCCTCGAGCTGGCGCCCGATCTCGGCGGCCAGGCCCCGGCTCTGGGTCACGGCCAGGTTGCAGGTGTCGGCGCCGGGGCAGGCGACGACGTCGCGTGCAAGCTCGGCACCGGGCTCGGCCATTCCGATCGCCTCCAGCCGCTCATACAGGACCGGCAGCTGCTCTTCGGTGAGGTCGCGGAACACCAGGTTCTGCCGGTTGGTCACCCGGACCGAGGCGCCCAGCTCCCGCTGGATCGAGGCGAGGGCGCGGAACTGGTCGGAGGTGATGTCGCCGAGCGGGGCGTAGGCGTAGGCCGAGACCGTGCCCTTGGCGGCGCCCCTGACAACGTTGGCGTCATCCCATCGGCCGATGCCGCCGGAGCGGCGCACCATCACCGGGACGCCCTGGCCCATGGGGGTCGGCGTCACCGAGGTGGACACGCCGGCGGGGGCGTCGCCGTGCTCGAGCACCAGATCAGGGATGCCGCCGCGCCAGGTGGTCGAGGCCAGCAGGAACTTCCGCTCCTTCTGGATGCGGGCGCGGAGCTCGTCGATGCCCATGGTGTCGACGAGCCACTTCATCCGGGCCCGGAGCTTGTTGTCGCGGTTGCCGTAGTGGTCGAAGACCCGGAGGCATGCCTCGAGGGTGGGGAGGAGGTCTTCGCGAGCGGTGAACTCCTCGAGGGCCTGCGCCGGATGCGGGTTGGCGCCGAGGCCGCCGGCGATGAAGATCCGGAAGCCAGCCTCGACGGTGCCGTCGGGCCGGGGCTGGTTGACGCCGATCACGCCGACGTCGTTGAACATCGCCTGGCCGCAATCGGTGGCGCAGCCCGAGAAGTTGATCTTGAACTTCCGCGGCAGGCGCTGGGCGTAGGCGTGGCGGAGGAAGTGCCGGTACGCCGCCTCGGCCCACGGGGTGATGTCGAGCGCCTCGAACGGGCAGGCGCCGGCCAGGTGGCAGCCCTGGATGTTGCGGACGGTGTCGCCGCACGCCTCGCGGGAGGTCAGCCCGACCGAGGCCATCTCCCGCATGACCTGGGGGACGATCTCGAGGTCGACGAAGTGGAACTGGATGTTCTGCCGGGTGGTGATGTGGCCCCAGCCCCGGGAGTAGGTATCGGCGATGTGGGCGCAGGCGTCGAGCTGTTCGGGGGTCATGGCCCCGTAGGGGATCTTGACCCTGACCATCTGGTGGTGGCCGCCCTGGCGCTGGCCGTAGATGCCGTTGTTGAGGCGGAAGACCCGGAAGACGTCCTCGTCGAGCTCTCCGGCCAGGTAACGGGCGAGCTGGGTCTCGAACTTCTCGATGTCGGCCTTGGCCGCCGGATCGATCTCGAGCTGCATCATCGGGCCCAACCGTAGCCGAATCCCGACCATTCCAGTCAAGTTTTTTCCCGACCCACGGGGTCAGGATTGGGGGACTCTTTCATGGGCGTCCCTGTCGCTGGGTTCGCCCAGATGGCTCAATTGCGCAGGTACGCCTAGGCCCGCAGCAGCTCGGCCAGCTGGAAGGCGAGATCAACGCCCTGGCGGCCGTTCAGCCGCGGGTCGCACATCGTCTCGTAGCGCTCGGCCAGGTCGGCATCGAGGATCTTCTCCGAGCCACCCAGGCACTCGGTCACGTCGTCGCCCGTGAGCTCGATGTGCACGCCGCCAGGCCAGGTGCCCTCGGCCCGGTGGGCGGCGAAGAAGCCGTGGATCTCGGCCAGCACATCGTCGAACTCCCGGGTCTTGTGGCCGGTGGACGAGGTGAAGGTGTTGCCGTGCATCGGGTCGCAGGCCCAGACCACCGGGTGGCCCGACTCCCGCACAGCGGCGAGCAGGGGCCGGAGCTTCTCCTCGACCGCTCCGGCGCCCATGCGGGCGATGAGGGTCAGGCGGCCGGCGATGCGCTCGGGGTTGAGGGTCTCGCACAGGTCGACGAGCTCGTTGGGGGTGATCGAGGGACCGACCTTGCAGCCGATGGGGTTCTTGATGCCCCGGTGGAACTCGATGTGGGCCCCATCGAGCTCCCGGGTGCGTTCGCCGATCCACACCATGTGGGCGGAGCAGTCGTACCAGTCACCGGTGATGGTGTCCTGACGGGTCAGTGCCTCCTCGTAGCCGAGGATGAGCGCCTCATGGCTCGTGTAGAAGTCGACCTGGTGCAGCTGGACCTCGGTCTGCAGGTCGATGCCGCAGGCCTGCATGAACCGCATGGCCCGCTCGATCTCGTCGGCGATGACCTCGTAGCGCTGGCCCTGGGCACTGCTGGCGACGAACTCCTGGTTCCAGGCGTGGACCCGTGAGAGGTCGGCGAAGCCACCCATGGTGAAGGCGCGGACCAGGTTGAGCGTGGCCGCCGACTGGTGGTAGGCGGTGATGAGCCGATCGGGATCGGGCTGGCGGGCATCGAGGGTCGGGGCGATGTCGTTGACGATGTGGCCCCGGAACGAGGGCAGGACGAGGTCGCCGATCGTCTCGGTCGGGGCCGAGCGGGGCTTGCCGTACTGGCCGGCGATGCGGCCGACCTTCACCAGCGGGACGCCGCTCGAGTACGTGAGCACGGCCGCCATCTGGAGGATCACCTTGAGCTTGTCCCGAATGGCGTTGGCCGAGAAGTGGTCGAAGGACTCGGCGCAGTCGCCGGCCTGGAGCAGGAACGCCTTGCCGTCGGCGACCCGGCCCAGCGCGGCCATCAGGTTGCGGGCCTCGCCAGCGAAGACCAGCGGGGGATAGGAGGCAAGGGTCTTCAGGGCGCGGTCGAGCGCGCCTGCGTCGGGCCACTCAGGTTGCTGCCCAGCGGGCTTCTCCCGCCAGGACGACGGCGTCCAGGCACTGCTCACGCCCGAAAGCGTACGGGTGCGTACCGGCGCCGCCGAATCACTTCGGCGGTACGTTCGGCCGGCGTGCCGTTCGGCCCGCCAGCGACGTGCTCCGGGGAGCCCCACATGCCTGATGACCGGATCCTCGTTGCCGCCAACGGCCCAGTGGCCACGCTGGTGTTCAACAACCCAGAGCGCCGCAACGCCGTCTCGCTGGAGATGTGGTTGGAGGTGGCCGAGCAACTCGGTCGCCTGGCGGCGGTCCCGGAGGTCCGCGCCCTGGTGGTGAGCGGCGCCGGCGGCCGGGCGTTCGTGTCCGGCGCCGACATCTCCAGGTTCGACGACGAGCGGT
Source organism: Acidobacteriota bacterium (assembly GCA_019510095.1). Lineage (GTDB taxonomy): Bacteria > Actinomycetota > Acidimicrobiia > Acidimicrobiales > CADCSY01 > JAEKLB01. Next base: position 24,859 of record JAEKLB010000036.1, read on the forward strand.
CGAGCCCGCAGGGCGTGGACCGGTACAACGAGGCCAGCTCGGCGGCGTACGCGGCGCTCGAAGCGTTCCCGCGCCCGACCATCGCCAAGATCACGGGCGGCTGTGTCGGCGGCGGTGTCAATCTCGCCGTGTGCTGTGACCTCCGCGTCTGCGACGACAGCGCCCGCTTCTGCGTGCCCGCGGCCAAGCTCGGCCTTGGTTACGGCTATGAGCCAGTGCGCCGCTTGGCCGCGATCGTCGGTGTGTCCAACGCGACCGACCTGCTGCTCACGGCCCGGCTGATCGATGCCGCCGAGGCGCTCCGAATCGGGCTCGTGCACCGAGTGGTCGCGGCGGCCGAGCTCGACGCGGTGGTGGACGACCTCGCGGCGTCGGTGGCAGCCAATGCCCCGTTGACCGTCGCCGCCCTGAAGGCGATCTGCAAGGCGGTGGCCGATCCCGGAGCTCCGGCTGACCGGGGGCGGCTCGACGCGTTGGTGGCGGCCTGCTTCGAGTCCGATGACTACGGCGAGGGCCGCCGCGCGTTCCTCGAGAAGCGTCCAGCCGACTTCAACGGCCGGTGAGCGGCCCGGTCGTCAGCCGACCGCGGCGTCGATCGTCATGCGGAGAAGCACACGACCCTCTCGCTCCATCGCGGCGCGGTAGTCGTCCCAGTCGGGGTGCTCGCCCGAGAGGGTGCGGTAGTACGCGACGAGGTGCTCCATGGCCTCAGGCAGCCGGACGATCTCCACCGGTCCGTCGACCTGGATCCAGGGGCCGAAGAACTCACCGCTGAAGACGCACAGGGATGCACGCGGGGTGCGTTCGAGGTTGCGGACCTTCGCCAGGTGCCGGCGGCTCGAGATCACGGCGTAGCCGTCGTCATCGATGCCGACCGACACCGGCGACATCTGGGGGCTGCCGTCGCGCTTGGTGGTGGCGAGGATCGCCCGATGGTGGTGGCGGATGAAGTCCCTCGCCGCGTCGATCTCCATGCGGAGCTCGTTATGCAGCGGTGAGGGCGTCGGCGTCGAGCTTCAGCTCGTCGACGGCCCGCTTCACGATGCGGCGGGCGGCCTCGGCGGTGACCCCGAGCACCTCGCCTACCTCGCGGAAGCTCTTCTTCTGCCCGTCGTGGAGGCCGAAGCGATGCTCGACGGCCACGCGTGACCGGTCGTCGAGCCGGCCGAGGAGGTCGCCGACCATCTCGTCCTCCATCGCCGCGATGACGATTGCCTCCGGCCCGGGGACCTGGGCGGGGAGGATGTCGACCAGCTCCTGGTCGCCGTCGTCGCCGATCTGGCGGTCGAGGCTGGTCGGGGTCGACAGCCGGTGCAGGTGGGCGAGCTCGGCATCGAGGTCGTCGCCCTCACCGGAGACCTGGCGCAGTGCTGCCCGCAGCTGGGCCGACCGCTCGCTGGGCAGGCGGACGAGGCTGGCCTTCTGGTCGAGGGCGCGGCCGATCGACTGGCGGATCCAGAACGTGGCGTAGGTCGAGAACTTGAAGCCCTTGCGCCAGTCGAACTTGTCGACGGCGTGCTCGAGGCCGAGGTTGCCCTCCTGGATCAGGTCAAGGAGGTCCATCCCCGGGGGGAGGGGGTAGCGGCGGGCGATGCTGACGACGAGGCGGAGGTTGGCCCGGATGAAGTGGTCCTTGGCCCGGGCGCCCTCGCGGGCGGCCCGCTTCAGCTCTGCCTTGCGCTCACCGGCGTCGAGGCGGGCCTGGGCCTCATGGCCCCGTTCGACCTTCTGCGACAGCTCGCGCTCCATGGCCGCGTCGAGCAGCGGCACCATTCCGATCTCGTGGAGGTATTGACCGACTGAATCTCTCATTGCGAAGGTTCCCAACGTTCGTCACACCGATGTCATTCCCTCGAGGTCCCGTGACTCCGGTCACGGACGGTGGAGCGTCACTGTCGCCCCTACCCCGGTGCGGTAGGCAGTAGCCACGATGTCAGGGATCGGCGTGTTCGGCGGGACATTTGATCCCATTCACGTCGGTCACCTGGTCACCGCCGTCAACGTGCGGCACGCCCTGGATCTCGAAAAGGTCCTGCTGGTCGTGGCCAACGACCCGTGGCAAAAGGCCGGCACGGTCGTTGCCCCGGCCTCCGACCGGTTGGCGATGGTGACCGCCGCCGTGGCCGCGGTGCCCGGGCTGGAAGCGGACGCCACCGAGCTCGAGCAGGGCGGGCCAAGCTACACGGCCGACACCCTCAGGGTGGTGTCGGCCAGGCACCCCGGGGCTGACCTTTTCCTCATCCTGGGCTCCGACGCCGCCGCCCTGCTCGACACCTGGGAGCGGGTGGAGGAGATCCGGGCCCGAGCCACCCTCGTCATCGTCCGGCGCCCCGGGGCCGTCGAGGTGCTCCCGCCCGACGGGTGGCGGGCCCAGTCGCTCGAGGTGCCCAGGCTGGAGGTGTCGAGCACGGATCTGCGGGCCCGCTTCGCCGACGGGCGCCCGCTCGAGTGGCTGGTCCCGGAGCCCGCGATCGGCGTCGTGCGCGCCCGCGGCCTGTACGAGCCTCGCCGGTGACCGCGGTGCTGCCCGAGCAGGGCGACGGCAGCCGCCGCCGGCGTCGCCAGGAGGCGGTTCGCCGGCGGCGGACCCAGCGGTCGGTCGCTGCCGTGGGCCTCGGCGCCGCCCTCCTGATCGGGTATGTCGTGCTGCGGCACAACTCGCCGGGGTACTTGCGGCCGACCTTTGCCACTCCGACGACGGTGCGGGCGGCGGTCGAGGACGTGCCCGCCGGACCGCCTCCCGGTCTGGTTGCCGTGGTCGACGGGGCCGGGCAGCTCCGATCGCTGACCGTGCTGGCGGTCGCGCCGTCGGGCAGTGGCGGTGACCTCGTCCATGTCCCCACCGGCACGCTGCTCGAGTCGTCCGCCGGCGCGGTGCCCGCCCGTGAGCTCATGGCCAGCGGCGGATTGGGCGCCGTCGGTGACGCGCTCGGCAAGCTGTTGGGCGCCGACCTGCTCGCGGTCCAGGTGTCCGTCGACCGGCTGCCGGTAGGGCTGAGTGCCTCGGGCACCGCCGATCTGGCCGCGATCGCCACCGACCAGCAGGTCTGGGACCGATGGCTGGCGGCCATCAGGGCTGGCTCGGTGAGCGAGCCGTCGCCGGCGGTGGTGGGGGAGTTGGGCAACGAGCTGCTGGCCCTGTCGACCGGCGAGGTCGACCACCATCAGCTCCCCGTTGAGTCGGTCGGCGAGGGCCTCGAGCGGGTCAGGGTCGCCGACCTCGACGGCCTGGTCGCCCGCGTCTTTCCTGGCCGGATTCCGGCGGGGCCGTGATCCCGCTGGTCGACCCGTACGGTTGGTGGGTGGCTTCGACGTGGGAGCCACCCGGGCCGGGTACGTGTCGGCCCATGTCCCGCCATGCCGAGCTGAGGAGCCTGCCCTGCCGTTGACCAGCACCGAGAAGGCAGTGATCGCCGCGCGGGCGGCTGCCGACAAGCTCGGTACGGACACCGTCGTCCTCGATGTCGGCGAGGTGTTGTCGATCGTCGAGCACTTCGTGATCGCCGGTGCCCCCAACACCCGTCAGGTGCGGAGCATCGCCGAGGAGGTCGAGGACAAGATCAAGGAGGCCGGCGGTGATGGCCCCCTGCGGATCGAGGGCACCGACGACTTCCACTGGGTCCTGCTCGACTTCGGCGACCTGGTCGTCCATGTCTTCCTGGACGAGACGCGCGCCTTCTACGAGCTCGAGCGGCTGTGGGCCGATGTGCCGCGGCTCGACTGGGAGGCCAGCGCGGCGGCGGACGCTCGCTCTCGATGAGCCGGGGGCCGCTCGCGTGAGCGGGCCCGGTCGCCGAACGGGGGAAGAGTGGAGCTGAGGGGAATCGAACCCCTGACCTTCTCCATGCCATGGAGACGCTCTACCAACTGAGCCACAGCCCCGAGTGGGAGCACGACGTTACCAGGCCCCGACTGGCACCCCTTCAGTGTCAGAGCCCATCTGTACCTTTCGAGGCATGGTTGCACCGACGCCATCCGAGATCGGCTCCACGGCCGAGAGGGAGGTCGCGTACCGGCTACACCGAGCGGGGTGGGACGTGTTCGTTCCCTACTTCGCGCCGCACTCCCGGGTCGATCTTCTTGCCGGCCGTGATGCCCAGCTACTGCGGGTGCAGTGCAAGACATCGAGGCTTTCGAACGGCGCGGTGTCCTTCTCGACGTGCAGCAACACCGGCAACGAGCCGCGGAGCTATGACGGCGAAATCGACGCGTTCGGCGTGTACTCGCCTGAGCTCGATCGGGTCTTTCTGGTGCCATTCGACGGCACGCCGACTCGTCGCTGCTACCTCAGGCTCGAGCCGGCGAGGAACGGCCAATCTCTCGGGTTGCGCTCGGCCGATCAGTTCGTGGTCTGACCCGCCGAGCCGACTCAGACCACGATGTTGACCAGGCGGCCGGGGACGACGACGAGTCGCTTCACGTCGCGGCCGGCGATGGCGGTCTGCACGGCGGGGTCCGCCAGGGCGGCAGCTTCGATGGCCGACGTGTCGGCGTCGGCGGGGGGGGCCAGTGGGGCCAGCATCAGCACGAGCGACTCGGCCACTTCGCGGGGCGCACCACCGAGCTCGCGGGCGATCGGGCCGAGGGCATTGTTGAGCTCGATCAGCTTGGCGACGGCAGTGTTGAACCGCAGGTCGGCCATGTCATCCCGAACGCCAGCGATCGTCCGGTGCAGCTGGCGGCGGAGGTCCTCCGGCGCGGGCCCGTCGATGACGGTGACGTCACCCGTCTCCTCGTCGATCACGCTCCGCCACAGGCGCTGGAGGAAGCGGTGGACGCCGACGATGTCGCGGGCGTTCCAGGGCCGCTCGGCGTCGAGCGGACCCATGGCCATCTCGTAGAGCCGGAACGTGTCGGCGCCGTACTCGGCGCAGATCTCGTCGGGTGACACCGAGTTCTTGAGGCTCTTGCCGATCTTGCCGAACTCCCGGTTCACCGGCTCGCCGCGGTAGGTGAAGCCCGACTGCTCGTTGCCCTCGACCTCGGCAGCCTCGACGTAGACGCCGCGGGTGTCGGTGAACGCCGCCGCCTGCACCATTCCCTGGTTGAACAGGCGTTGGAACGGCTCCGGTGTCGACACGTGGCCCAGGTCGAACAGCACCTTGTGCCAGAAGCGGGCGTAGAGCAGGTGCAGCACGGCATGCTCGACGCCGCCGACGTAGAGATCGACGAGGCCGGCGTTGGGTCGTCCGTCGGCTCGGGTGCTCGACGACCAGTAGCGCTCGATCTCGGGGTCGACGAAGGCGTCCTCGTTCGTCGGATCGAGGTAGCGCAGGTAGTACCAGCACGAGCCGGCCCATTGCGGCATCGTGTTGAGCTCGCGCCGGTAGCCCTGGAGCCCGTCGCCCAGGTCGAGCTCGACCTCACGCCACGCCGCCGCTCGACCGAGGGGGGGTTCGGGCACCGACTGGTCGTCATCGGGACGCACGTCGGGAGCGAAGTCCTCGAGGTCGGGCAGCTCGACGGGCAGCATCGACTCGGGCAGCGCGTGCGGTCGGCCGTCGGCGTCGAACACGATCGGGAACGGCTCGCCCCAATAACGCTGCCGGGAGAACAGCCAGTCGCGCAGCTTGTAGTTGACGGTTCCCTGCCCCGTGCCCTCGGCAACCAGGTGGTCGATCATCGCCCGCTTCGCATCGGTCATGGTCATGCCGTCGAGGAAGCCGCTGTTGATGCGGGGGCCGTCGGCTGTGTACGCGCCGGTCCAGCCGTCGGGCGGCTGCACGGTGCGCACGATCGGCAGGCCGAACTGCTCGGCGAACGCCCAGTCGCGATCGTCCTCCGAGGGAACCGCCATGATCGCGCCGGTGCCGTAGCCCATGAGCACGTAGTCGGCGATCCACACCGGGATGTGGTTGCCGTTCACGGGATTGATCGCGAAAGCTCCGGTGGGAACGCCGGTCTTGGTCTTGGCGTCGACCTGGCGGTCGAGGTCGGACCGCTGCGACGTCTGGAGGCGGTACGCCTCGACCGCTTCCCGCTGCGCCGGATTGGTGATCATGTCGACCAGGGGGTGCTCCGGGGCCAGCACCATGAAGGTGGCGCCGAACAAGGTGTCGGGCCGGGTCGTGAACACCTCGATCGACTCGTCGATGCCGTCGACCGCGAACGTCACGTGGGCGCCTTCGGAGCGGCCGATCCAGTTCCGCTGCATCAGCTTCACCGGCTCCGGCCAGTCGACGAGGTCGAGGTCGGCGATGAGCCGGTCGGCGAAGGCGGTGATGCGGAGCATCCACTGCTTCAGCGGCCGGCGGTAGACCGGGAAGTTGCCCCGCTCACTGCGGCCCTCGCTGGTCACCTCTTCGTTGGCGAGCACCGTGCCCAACGCCGGGCACCAGTTGACGGGCGCCTCGGTGAGGAAGGCGAGGCGGTGCTCGTCCGGGTCGAGGCCGGCGGGGAGCTCGGAGATCGGGCGGGCGCGCTGCCGGTCGGGATCCCACCAGGAGTTGTAGATCTGCAGGAACACCCATTGCGTCCACCGGTAGTACTCGACGTCGGTCGTCGACACCGAGCGGCGGTCGTCGTGTCCCAGGCCGATGGCGCGGAACTGGCGCCGCATGTTGGCGATGTTCGCTTCGGTGGTGACCCGCGGGTGCTGGCCGGTCTCGACCGCGTACTGCTCGGCAGGAAGGCCGAAGGCGTCGTAGCCCATGGCATGCAGCACGTTGAAGCCCGTCATCCGCCTGAAGCGGGCGAACACGTCGGTGCCGATGTAGCCCAGCGGATGGCCCACGTGGAGGCCGACGCCGCTGGGATACGGGAACATGTCGAGCACGAACAGCTTCTGCCTGTCGGCGACGCGGTCCCAGCCCTCGCGAAGCGCTCCCGAGGGATTGGGCGCGTGGTAGGTGCCCTCCTCCTCCCAGCGGTCCTGCCAGCGGGCCTCGATCTCGTTGGCGAGGGCGGCCGAGTAGCGGAACTTGGGCATGTCGGCGCCCTCGTGCGCAGTGACTCGGTCGGCGTCTGCCATGCGTCGGATGGTACCGGCGGCCCACGAGGCCACCAGGACCGGCTTCAGCCCTTTCGGAGCGACTCCACCAGCTCTCGGGCGGCATCGGCGTCGGCGGATTGCGGCGGCGTGAACGGCAGGCGGGTGACGATGCTGCGGTAGCGCTCGCCGAGACGGGTGGCGATCTCGCTCGTCGGCGCCACGACCACGAACGCAGCCAACACGTCGTCGTCGATCATCTCGCCCATCTCCTTCCACCTGCCCTGCTTCGACATGGCGGTGAGCTCCTGCCCGAGGTCGCCCCAGCCATGGAGCTCGAGCACGGGTCGGTAGGCGGGTGTCGACGCGTAGAAGGCGATCTGCTCACGGGCCTTCGGCACACCGGCGGCGATCTCCTCATCGGTGCCCGTCACCGCGAAGGGGGCGCCGACGATCTCGAAGCCCTCCATCGTCTTTCCCGCCTGCCGTCGGCCCTCGGCAAGAGCCGGCAGGGTCTTCTCCTTGAGATAGCGAGCAGTGGTGAAGCCGTGGCACAGGAAGCCGTCGGCAACCCCGCCCGCCACCTTCGTCATGAGCTCGCCGACACCAGCAAGGAGCACGCGGGGCGCGCCATAGCCATGCGACTCAGGAACGAAGTGCGGTGTCATGAGGGTGTGCTGGTAGTGCTCGCCGGTGAAGTCGAGCGGGGTGCCGTCGTCCCACGACTGCCAGATGGCCCGCATGGCGAGGATGAACTCCTTCATCTGCAGGGCGGGCTTGCCCCAGGGCATGTTGAACCGGCGGGTGACATGGGCCTTCACCTGGGAGCCGAGGCCGAGCAGCAGTCGCCCCTGCGCAAAGCCCTGCAGATCGTGGGCGGTGTAGGCCAGCGTCATCGGCGACCGGGCGAACGCCACCGCGATCGAGGTGCCAAGCTCGAGCGACGACGTCGCGCTGGCGGCCACCGCGAGCGGCAGGAACGGGTCGTGGCTCACCTCCGCGGACCAGGCGCCGTCGTAGCCGGCCTCTTCGATCGCCGCGCCGGACCGCGCCGCGTTGGCCAGGTTGCCCAACCGGGCGTCGACCTTCATTCAGTCGCCGCGCCCGACTTCTCGCAGATAGCGCTCGACCTCGGCGGCCAGGTCATCGCCCGACGGTAGTCGGTTCGGTTCGTTGGCCATGGCGTCGTAATGCTCCTCGAGCTGGCGCACCATGGCGACGTGCTCGGGGTTGGCGCCGACGAGCTCGTCGAGGTTGTCGCGCACCGCCGCCGCGGCGGCGACCAGCGGCGTGAGGTCGACGCGCACGCCGGCGATCTCCTCCAGCGTCTCCAGCAGCAGCGCGCTGGCGGCCGGATAGGCCATGGCCGACGCATACTGCGGGACCTGGGCCCAGAGCGTCACGTGCGGGATGCCGAGGTCGTGGCATGAATGCCCGATGACGGCGTTGAGGCCAGCTGACACATCGATCGTTGCTCGGGTCGACGTTGCCACCCGATCGACGAGATCGGCGCTGGCGCCCGAGGCCGAGAGACGACCCGGTCGGGTGTGGGGAACGGGGTTCGGGTAGGCGCCGAGAGCGATTGCCACCGTCGCGCCGAGCTGCATGGCCAGGCCAGTGACCTCCGCGCTGAACGTCCGCCACTGCACGTCGGGCTCGGCGCCGGTGAGCAGCAGCACGTCGCGCCCGCCGAGATCGCGGCCGTGCCGCAGCTCGAGCGTGGGCCACGTCAGCCCTTGGGTCACGCCCTCCACCAGATGCATCACCGGGCGGCGGGCCCGGAAGTCGAGCAGGGCTTCGGTGTCGAACCGGGCCACGACCGTGGTGTCGAGGACCGATTCGAGGTGGGCGACAGCGCCGGCGGCGGCGTAGCCGGCGTCGATCCAGCCCTCGAGACCGAGGATCAGGACGGCCTCGTGGGTATCCGGCCAGTCAACGATCTCGTGCAGCTCTGCCATCTCCGGTTCACGGTACCGGCCAGCGAGGAGTCGACCGCGTGAAGGCGTCGGTAGCCTTCGATGCCATGGCCGACATCACTGATGCCACGTTCGAGCAGGCCGTCATCGAGCGGTCGAAGGAGGTGCCGGTCGTCGTCGACCTGTGGGCCGAGTGGTGCGGACCATGCAAGACGTTGGGCCCGGTGATCGAGAAGGTGATCGAGGGCACCGCTGGGCAGGTCGAGCTGGCCAAGGTCGACATCGACGCCAACCCGCAGGTGGCCCGGGCGTTCCAGGTGCAGTCGATCCCCGCCGTCTACGCCCTCAAGGACGGCAAGGTCGTCGACGGCTTCATCGGCGCCCAGCCGGAGCCCGTCGTCCAACGGTTCGTCGAGTCGCTCCTGCCGACGAAGGAGCAGACCGAGGTCGAGCAGCTGATCGAGCTGGGCGACGAGGAGTCGTTGCGCAAGGCCCTGGAGATCGAGCCCGACAACCACGACGCGGTTGTCGGCCTGGCCGAGCTCTACGTCGTCGACGGCCGGCCCGACGACGCGCTCCACCTGCTGGCCCGCCTGCCCGAGTCCCCTGACACGCGGCGGGTGGCCGCGCTGGCCCGGGTGGGAGTGCCCGACGATCTCGACTCCGTCGACAGCCGCCTGGCCGGCCTCATCGATCGGGTCAAGGTCGACGACGCGGCCCGGCAGGAGTTCGTCGACCTCCTCGAGCTGCTCGGCTCCGATGATCCCCGCACCGCCGACTGGCGCAGGAAGCTCACTGCCGCGTTGTTCTAGGTCCTGCGGGTCCCGCGGGTCAGCCGCGCCCCACCCGCGGGGAGCGAAGCCGGCGGGCTCGGTAGCCTCCACAGTGCCGCTTCCCCCGTGCCGCCTCCCAGCAACGAGGACCCACCGTGGAAGCCCCCGCCCCGCCCCAGCCGCCGTCGAGCTGGCGAGACCGACTCGACCTGATCGCCGCGGGCGTACCGCCAGCGCCGGCACAGGTCGCTGGAGCCGTCGCCGGCTTGGCGACCCTCGTGGTCGTCGGTTGGCTCCTCCTCCGGGAGCCGGCTCCACCGCCGGAGGCGTCGATCCCCCGCGCCGCGCCGGCCCTGACCTCCACCACCGCGGCCGCGACCGTTGTCGTGCACGCTGCCGGGGCAGTGCGGCGGCCCGGGATCTACACGTTGCCAGCTGGCGGTCGCGTGGCCGACCTCCTCGCCATGGCCGGCGGGGCGACCTCTGATGCCGACCTTGACCGGGTGAACCTGGCGGCCAAGGTCGTGGATGGCAGCCAGATCTACGTGCCCCGCCGCGGTGAGTCAGCACCTGCCGGCGCGGGCAACGGTGGCGCGGTCGCCGTGTCGGGCCCGCTCGACCTCAACACCGCGACCGTCGAGCAGCTCGACGAGCTCCCGGGCATCGGTCCGACAACGGCGAAGGCCATCGTCGACACGCGGGAGCGGATGGGAGGCTTCCACTCCGTCGACGACCTGCTGGAGGTGCGGGGCATCGGCCCGGCCAAGCTCGACGCCATCAGGGACCTCGTCACCGTGGGCTAGCCACCGCCTCGCCGCGTGGTGGAGGTCGACGTGGAGCTCGACGTGGTGGTGTTGGTGGTCGACGTGGTCGACGAGGTCGTCGGTGGCGGCGGCTGGGTCGTCGTGGTCGTGGTGGTGTTGGTGGTTGTCGTCGATTCGCTGGTGGTCGTGCTCGGCGTCGTCGAGGTCGTCGTGCTGGACGGCGGGGACGTCGACGACGTTGTTCTGTTGCCGGTCGTCGTGGTTCGGCGGTTGGTGCTCCCGCGCACCCACGTCAAGGGGCGGGCGTGCAACAGGTCACTCGGCGGTGCCACGAAGCTGCCAGTGTCGGTCCCGCCCACCGCCGCCCGCATGAACCGCTGCCAGATCGTGGCGGGGAAGGAGCCGCCGGTCACCTGCCGGCCGTGGACGTCGCTCATCTTGCGGTCAGTGCCTTCCTTGTAGCCCATCCAGACCGCGGTGCCGATCCTGGGCGTGTACCCGACGAACCAGGCGTCGGTGTGGTCCGACGTCGTACCGGTCTTGCCGGCGGCCTCGTTCCCGAACGCGGCGCCTCGTCCCGTCCCGCTGGAGATGACTCGCTGGAGGGTGTAGTTCACGAGATCGGCATCGTGTTCGGGGTACACGCGCTCCCGGTGGGGCTGCGCCCGGTACAGCGTCGAGCCGGCTCGGCTCTTGACCGTGGTCACGTAGTAGGGGTCGACGCGCATCCCCCGACTTGCAAACGTCATGTAGGAGCGGATCATCTCCAGGGGGTTGACCTCCTGGGCTCCGAGGGTCAGCGACGGGAACGGCTGCAGCGGCGAGGTGATGCCAAGAGCGTGGGCGGTGTCGACGACCCGTTGCATGCCGGTGTTCGCAGCGAGCTGCGCGTACACCGTGTTCACCGAATGCGCCGTCGCCGAGAGGACGTCGATGCTGCCGAAGCTCTCGTTGCCGTAGTTGTGGACCTCATAGGGAGGGTTGCCGGGAAAGCGCACCTTCATCACCGCTGGTCCGGCGAACCGCTGGGTGACCGGGATGCCGCGTTGGAGGGCGGCGGCCAGCACCATGGGCTTGAACGTGGAGCCCGGCTGACGGCCGTGATTGCCGCCGCCGTCACCGATCGCCAGGTTCACCTTCGACGTGGCGAAGTCCTTGCCGCCGATCATTGCCACGATTGCTCCGTCGTCAGTGATCGACACCAGTGCAGCATCGGGGTCGTCCGGCTTGTCGAGCACGGTCTTCACTGCTTGCTCTGCCGCCTTCTGCATCGGTGACCGCAGGGTGGTGTGGATGCGCAGCCCGCCACCGAAGGCGAGGCGCTCGCCGAATCGATCGACCGCCCACTGGCGCACCTGGGCGACGAAGAACGCGGTGCTGCCCCGGAGGTCGACGGAGAGCTCCGGGCGAGGCAGCGCCTGGACCGGCTGGTGGGCGAGACCGTCGGCCGTCGCCTGGCTGAGGTCCCCGTTCCGGACCATGGCGTCGAGGACGACCGCGCGCCGCCGAGTCGCTTCCTCGGGATGAAGGGTTGGGTCGGCCAGCTCGGGGGCTCGCACCAGCCCGGCCAGGAACGACGCCTGCGGGAGTTGTAGCTCGGCCGCCGAGATCCCGAAGTACGCCCGCGCCGCCTGCTCCACGCCATAGGCGCCTCGCCCGAAGTACACGGCGTTGAGGTAGCGACGAAGGATCTCGTTCTTGCTGAAGCGCCGCTCGACCTTGACGGCCAGGACAGCCTCCTTGAACTTCCGGACGACGGACCGCTCGGAGGTGAGGTAGGAGTTCTTCACCAGCTGCTGGGTCAGGGTCGACCCGCCCTGCAGGCTCCCGCCTCGTAGGTCGTGGAGGAGGGCGCGGCCGGTACCCACGGGGTCGATGCCACCGTGCCTGTAGAAGTTCCGGTCCTCGGCGGCGATGAGAGCCGTGCGCATGACCGGGGCCACCTTGTCGAGCGGCACGTCGATGCGGTTCTGGTCCTTGAAGAGCTCGCCAATGGTCTTGCCCTCGGCGTCGAGCACGAGGGTGGTCTGGGTGGGTGCCCGGCTCGGCAGGTCGACGACCGCGTAGCCCACCGCGAAGCTGGCGAAGAACAGGACGATGGCCCCACCTGCTGCGACGGCGAGTCGCCGCAGCCACTGGCGCCACGTCGCGCCGGTTAGCCACGCATCGAGGCCTGGCCCGTAGGTCGGCTGTCTGACGCGGCGAGCCACGACGTGCTCGTGCCCGTCCGGTCTCGTCGCGAAACGATCGCTGGGTCCGCGCTACCGTCGCATCCCTTCCCCCAGTTGATCCGTCCTGGAGGGAAGCGTGTCCGACCGGACCGTCGTGCTCATGGCGGTACTCGTGTGTGCC